>NZ_JBHSLW010000035.1:0-96175 GCF_042657265.1 Allobosea eneae | reverse complement strand
GAGTGGCTGGGGTCCACATCGCTCGCTCCAAGATGGCCTGAACAACCCCTTGGAATCACGAGTGCCCCAGTCGCTCAACCCTTTCGGGACGGGCTCTAAGTTCCTCCACGAGCGCTCGGCACTTCGTTGCACCCCAGCGTTTTTATTTCAGTTCGCTCTGAAAAAATTGCTGCGCCGACCTGCCGAGACAAATCAAGGGAACGAAGAGACGCTGATTTAGCCATATACATTCCATATTCGTCGCGGGTCGGGCTCTGATCGTTCGCGCCGAATAGAATCTTACAAAACCTCTCAACTTGAGTACCAACGTCGTCATTCTGGGTCGTATCAATAAATACATCTGCCAGTGGGAACGCACTTCTTAGATTTTGTCCTAGATTTTCTTCTTCCTGAAACTCGTCAGTTCTAAGTAAGTCTTCAGCTTCAGAATGAGCCTTGTCATTTTCAATTCTGCCTCTGGACTTCTTTTTTATCTCAGAAACGGTGCGTTCTAATCTAACGTCCCTATCACTATAAAGTGATATTGTGTAGAAGGAACGATTGTAGACATTTCTAAAAGCTATTATTTCCTCTGGTCGCTTGATCTGCCTTATGAGGTAGGCTATTTTACTCGGATTATCCCGTGCAATTATCTCTTTCCGCTTCTCAGAAATTGCGGAAAGAGCTAGGTACGTCATTACATCTGGTTTTTTAGTCAAACGTCGTAGCTTATTTGCTGCTCCAATAAGAGTATCATACCTTTCTTTGTGCCCGCTAAACGTACTCGGTATATCATTAAAGTAGGTCGACAGGCCATTTGTTATATGTATTTCTACCGGTTCAAAGTCATATGCTTTTAACTCTCTCTTAAACTTGTCGATTGCCCCGGCCATATTCGATCCAACTGGCCCAGCAAATGCTAAAAATACTTCTTGCGGAAATTTGTGTGGGCCAAGGCTCATAAACGATTCACCTCAGAGGGAACAAATGGTACACTGATTCGTATCTTTACAATTCGGTTGTCAATATGGGAGCTTCGGCTATGCACGTTAAACAGGAACGTGAGAGCTGGGTCCTGTCGAGCATGCGTGACATGCTTCAAAGCAGTGATAATTCCTATTTTCTTTTGATGACAGCTGAAGCTGCCGATAAACTCAAAGCTAATATCCAGACTTTTATCGATCAGCGCACTAGCGGACCGGTGGAGGAAGCGAGTGCTCTTAACGATCGCGTTGATGAATGCGCGCATCGTTGATTAGTTCGCCCGAGCAGCTCGCCGCGCTCTATCCAAACCCGATCGCGCCGGCTTCGGTCATCAAGGAGATCGATCACATCGACGCCAACTATGGCGCGTTGATCGCGGCCTCGCCGTTTTTTGTGCTCGCCACCAACGGTCCGGACGGGCTGGATTGCTCGCCGCGCGGGGATTTGCCGGGCTTTGTCACGGTCAGCGACGCCAAAACGCTGCTGATTCCGGACCGAAGAGGCAATAACAGACTGGATTCATTGAAAAATCTTCTGTCCGACAATCGGGTCGGAATGCTCTTTCTGATCCCCGGTTACGGCGAAACGCTGCGTGTGAACGGCACCGCGGTGCTCTCGACCGACCCGGAGCTGTGCGCGCGCTTCGAGATGGCCGGAAAACTGCCGGCCTGCGTGATCGTCGTCACTGTCGAAGCGGCGTACTTCCAATGCTCGCGGGCGGTGGTGCGCGCCGATCTCTGGAACCCCGCTATGCAGGTCGACAAGCGCTCGCTGCCGAGCGCCGGCACGATCCTACGCGACATCTCGGCGCGGGCGGCGACCGAGACGTTCGACGGCGAGGCCTATGACAAGGCACTGCCGGAGCGGGTCAGGGCGACATTGTACTAAGGAGCGTCTGACACGCACACCCGTCATGCTCGCCCTTGTGGCGAGCATCCACGTCTTGAACACCGCCCTGCTCAAAGGAAGACGTGGATGGCCGGGACAAGCCCGACCATGACGAGGAAGGCGACGCTTCCGCCTTACTCCAAGGCCCCCACTGCCGCCTCGACCGCCTCGACGATTGCGCCCGAGCGCACCAAAGCCGTGGCCTGGTTCATCTCGGCGGCGTACCAGCGGTCGCCGTCGAGCGCCGGCGGGATCGTCTCGCGCAGCGCATCCAGAGCCGCCTGCGTGCCCTTGCCGAGCGGGTGGGCCTTGGCCGTCTCGGCGATCAGCGAGAGCGCCTGGCAGGCCATCAGTATCTCGGCGGCAATGATCATCTCGACATTCTCGACCACGGTGCGCGCCTTGCGGCCGCACCAGGTCGAGTTCGAGACATGGTCCTCGGCGTTGGACTTGCCGGGGATCGAATCGACCGAACCCGGCGAGGACAGCGTGCGGTTCTCCATCACCAGCGCCGACATCGAGCACTGCACGGTCGCAAAGCCGGTGTTGAGGCCGCGCTTGCCGGCGAGCAGGTTGCGCGGCAGGCCGTAGCTCAAGGTCGGATCGACCAGGCGGGCGAGCCGCCGCTCGCAGATCGAGCCGAGATCGGTCATGGCGATGGCGAGCAGGTCCATCGCCTGCGCGACGTACTGGCCGTGGAAATGGCCGCCGGAGATGACGCGGTAGCCGTCGTCCTCGGGGAAGATCAGCGGATTGTCGGTCGCCGAATTGGTCTCGGTCGCGATAATGCGGCTGACATAATCCAGCGCCTCGCGGGCCGGGCCGTGCACCTGCGGGGCGCAGCGCAGCGAATAGACGTCCTGCACGCGCGGCGCCGGCGGCTTCCCCGGCGTGCGGCCGATCTCGTCGGGATAGATCGTCTCGCGAGCGGAAGCCGAGCAGCGCTTCGACCCTTGCGTGATCTTGACGAGGTTGCGCGCCACCAGCGCCTGGCCGGGATGCGGGCGGGCGGCATGGACGCGCGGATCGAAGGCAGCGAGCTCGCCGCGCATCGCTTCGAGCGAGAGCGCAAGGCCGATATCGGCCGCCTTGATCAGGCGCTTGGCGTCCTCGGTCGCGAGCACGCCAAGCGCCAGCGACACCGTCGAGCCGTTGATCAGGGCCGAGGCGTCCTTGGCGCCGAGCTTGAAGTCCGGCTCGAGCCCGGCCTTGGCCAGCGCCTCGCGAGCCTTCATCCGCTTGCCCTTGTAAATCGCCTCGCCCTCCTCGAAGCCACAGACCGCGGCTGACATATGGGCGAGCGGGGCGAGATCGCCGGAGGCGCCGACCGAGCCCTTCTGCGGGATCACCGGGTGGACGCCGGCATTGAGGCAGGCGAGCAAGCGCTCGACCAAGGCGACCTGCGGGCCGGAATAGTTCGAGGCGAAGGCATTGGCGCGCAGCAGCATGGTGGCGCGCGTCACATCCTCCGGGAAGGGCTCGCCGATGCCGGTGGCGTGAGCATAGACGCTCTTGCGCTGATACTCGGTCATCTCCGACATCAGCACGCGCTGGTCCTTGAACAGGCCGACGCCGGTGTTGAAGGAGTACATGAACGGAGCTTCGTCGTTCATGAAATTGGCGTCGATATGAGCCCGTGTCGCCGCGATCGCGTCACGGGCGGACCTGGCCAGCGTCGCCTTCTCATAGCGGCCGGAGGGCCCGGGCCGGGCCACACGCAGCACCTGCTTGCCCTTCAGGGTCCGTCCGTCGATCGTTACCGCCATGGCCTGTCCTTCCCAGCTTTGCCGCCGATCTAACTGGCCGGCACGCCAAAGGGAAAGGCCCATTCCCGCCGCGAAACGAAAAGCACCTTGTGCGATGCGCCGCAGCTTGCGCTAGAATAGGCCACCGTGGCCTTGTCGCGGCGCGACATTGGCGCGCCTTTACCGCGTGCCTGGAATCCCTCAAAGGTGCCGCCAGGAGCGTCACTCATGGATTTCGAAGCCTTTTTCCGCAGCGAGCTCGACGGCCTCAAGGCCGAAGGTCGCTACCGCGTCTTTGCCGATCTCGAGCGCCGCGCCGGCCGCTTTCCGCGCGCCGCCTTCCACGGTCCGAACGGGCCGCGCGAGGTCACCGTGTGGTGCTCGAACGACTATCTCGGCATGGGCCAGCACCCGGCCGTGCTCGCCGCGATGCGCGAGGCACTCGATGCTTGCGGTGCCGGCGCCGGCGGCACCCGCAACATCGCCGGCACCAACCACTACCATGTCCTGCTGGAGCGCGAGCTCGCCGACCTGCACGGCAAGGACGCCGCGCTGCTGTTCAACTCCGGCTACATGTCGAACTGGGCCTCGCTCTCGACGCTGGCCGCGCGCATTCCCGGCTGCGTCGTACTGACCGACGCCGCCAACCATGCCTCGATGATCGAGGGCATCCGGCATTCGCGGGCCGAGAAGCTGATCTTCGCCCATAACGACCCGCAGGATCTGCGCCGCAAGCTCGCGAGCATCAATCCTGCCCGGCCGAAGCTGATCGCCTTCGAATCAGTTTATTCGATGGATGGCGACATCGCGCCGATCGCCGAATTCTGCGATCTCGCCGAGGAATTCGGGGCCTTGACCTATATAGACGAGGTCCATGCCGTCGGGCTCTACGGACCGCGCGGCGGCGGCGTCAGCGAGCATGAGGGCTTGAGCCACCGGCTCGATCTGATCGAGGGCACGCTGGCCAAATCCTTCGGCGTGATGGGCGGCTATGTCACCGGCTCGGCTGATCTCTGCGACTTCATCCGCAGCTTCGCCTCCGGCTTCATCTTCTCGAGCTCGCTGCCGCCGGCGCTCGCCGCCGGCGCGCTCGCCGCGATACGACATCTCAAGACGAGCTCGGCCGAGCGTGAGGGCCAGCAGGACCGGGTGCGCAAGCTCCGTGGCCAGCTCGATCAGGCCGGCATCCCGCATCTGACCAACCCCAGCCATATCGTGCCGGTGATGGTCGGCGATGCCGGGCTGTGCAAGCGGATCAGCGACGAGTTGCTGGAGCGCTTCGCGATCTATGTCCAGCCGATCAACTATCCGACCGTGGCACGCGGTACCGAGCGCCTGCGGATCACGCCGACGCCGCTGCATTGCGACGAGGATATCGCCACGCTTGTCGGGGCCCTCAGCGAGATCTGGAGCGCGACGGGGCTGAAGCGGGCGGCCTGAGCCGCCCGACCCTTTTCCTCAGAGCAGGCCGTTATTGCCCGCGAGCGTCTTCAGGCTGACGTCCGGGCGCGCGCCGACATGGCTGATGACCTCGGCGGCGGCGAGCGCGCCGAGCCGCAGGCAGTCGCGGGCGTCGCGGCCCGAGGTCAGGCCGTGCAGGAAGCCGGCGGCGAAGAGATCGCCGGCACCGGTCGCATCGACGACGCGCTCGACCGGGAAGACCGGCTCGGCCACGACGCCATCCGGCGTCAGCGCCAGCGCGCCGTTCTCAGAGCGGGTGATGACCGCGAGGATGTTCTCCGCCCGCAGCCCTGCCAGCGCCGTGTCAAAGTCCGCGCTCTGGTAGAGGCTCTTCAGCTCGTGCTCGTTGGCGAAGACGAGATCGACCATGCGATTGCGGATCAGGCCGAGGAACTCGTCGCGATAGCGGTCGACGCAGAAGGAATCCGACAGGGTGATGGCGACGCGGCCGCCGGCCTTATGGGCGAGTTCGGAGGCCTTGCGGAAGGCATCCTTGGCCGCCGGCGGATCCCAGAGATAGCCTTCGAGATAGACGATGTCGGCGTTCTCGACAGTAGCGGGATCGACATCGGCCGGCGTCAGACCCTGGCAGGCGCCGAGATAGGTGTTCATCGTGCGCTCGCCATCGGGCGTGACGATGATGAAGGAGCGTGCAGTCGCCGGGCCCTCCGTCGCCGCGGCCGTGTCGAAGGCGACGCCGAGCGAGGTCAGATCGTGGCGATAGAGCTGGCCGAGCTCGTCAGCCTTGACCTTGCCGATGAAGGCGCCCTTGCCGCCGAAGGAGGCTAGACCGGCGATGGTGTTGGCGGCCGAGCCGCCCGAGACCACCTTGCCCGGCCCCATCGCGCCATAAAGCAGCTCGGCCCGCGGCTCGTCGATCAGCGCCATCGAGCCTTTGACCAGCTCGTACTTCACCAGGAAATCTTCCTCCGCCGCGGCGAAGACGTCGACGATGGCATTGCCCAGGGCGAGCACGTCATAGCGCTTGGAGGTCATTGAACGATCCGTGATGGCGGGAGGATGGCGGCGTGTTGCATTGACGACAGGTCAGGTCAAGCGCTGCCGCGGCGGCGCGCGGCGCTGTCGAGGATCGAGGTCAGCGCCGCGAGATCGGACGGGCCGAGCCATTGCACCTCATGGGCGAGGCGGTTGGCGAACAAGGTCGCCTCCGGTTCGAGGCCGGCGGTGTCGATCACGATGCGCGGATGCGAGAGCTCGGCGAGGCGGATCAGTTCGTCGGCCTCGTCCCAGATCACGCCGAGATGATGGATAGCGCCCTGGATCAGGGTGAAGGTCGGCTGGCCGCGCTTGCCGTGCTCCAGAGCCGAGAGATAGGCCGGAGTGACACCGAGCGCCTGCGCCATCTGCGCCAGGGTGACGCCGCGGGCGGCGCGCAATTGCCGGACGCGGCGGCCGAAGGGCGTCATCAGCCGATCTCCCGGCTGCGGCGCAGGCGAATATAAAGGGCGCCGGCACCGCCATGGCGCTGCTCGGCCTCGTCGAAACCGAGAACCAGCGGGCGCAGATCCGGCAGGCGCAGCCAGTGCGGAACGTTGCGGCGCAGGATGCCCCTTTCCTCGCCATAAGGGACATCGCCGGCGATGCCCTTGCCGGTCACCACCAGCACGAGCCTCGCGCCGCGCTGCTGCTGCAGGCGCAGGAAGCCGCGCAAGGCACTGTGCGCTGCCTCCTGGCGCAGGCCATGCAGGTCGATCACCGCCTCGACGCCCTGCTGGCCGCGGCGCAACTGCGTGCGCATCCGCCGGTCCAGCGGAACCAAGGGCGGCGGTGCCGGCTTGGCGGGCCGGGCTGGTGTCAGAATGGCTGGAGGCGAAACGTTGTCCCCAATCGGAGCAGGCTTGGCCTGTGCTGATTCCGGTTCAGGCTCGACCGGCGTACGGCCGGCCAGCGGCTTCACCGTGCGTGCGACCTGGCGCCAGAGCGCGAGTTCCGCCTCGGAGAGGAGCTTGCCGCGCCGGCGCATGGCTCAGCGTGGCCAGAGCACAACGAAGTCGACAGGGTGCCGGATCAGGCCAGCACGATGGCCGGCTTCCGCGCCGGAGCCAACGAAGAGATCGATCCGGGCCGGGCCGACGATCGCGGTGCCGGTATCCTGGGCCAGCATCAGCCGGGCGAGCTTCTCGCTGCCGCCCTTGCCGTCGGGGATCTCGCTCTCGATCCAGGCCGGCATGCCATAGGGCCAGAGCGAGCGGTCGACCGCGATGCTGCGCAGCGGCGTCAGCGGCAGGCCGGCGCCGCCGATCGGACCGGACTCAGGCGGAAGATCGTCATTCCGGGCGAAGAAAACGAAGGAGCGATTGAGCCGGATCAGATCGCGGGCAAAACCGGCATCGGCCTTCAGCCGGGCGATCAGCTTGTCCATCGTCATCTGCTCGGGCGGGATGTTCTCGCGACGGCTGAGCTCACGCCCGAGCGAGGTGTAGGGGTGGCCGTTGCGGCCCGAATAGACCAGGCGCGTCACCTTGCCGTCCGGCAAGCGGATGCGGCCCGAACCCTGGACCTGCAGGACGAAGCGATCGACGGGATCGCGCATATAGAGAATTTCGAGGCCCTGGCCGGCGAGCGCGCCCTCCTCGATCGCCGCGCGTTCGGGGAAGGCCTCCAGCCCCTTCGCCGTCCGGCGCGCCGAGGTCAGGGCCGGGTCGAGGCCGGGCCAGTCATCGCCCGGCATCTTGGTCACGAGGTCGGCCGGGCGGCCATAGAGCGGCGTCGGGAAGGCATCGGAGCGGGTCAGCGAGCCCTCGAATTCGGGCTCGAAATAACCGGTCATGAAGCCACGTTCCGCACCGGCCGGACGGATGCGCCAGAAGGCGAAATTGTCCGCGAAGAAGCGGCGGGCCGCAGCGGCGGATGCATCGGCAGCGAGCAGAGCGGCTGCCTTCGCGCATAAGGCCGGCAAAGCCGGTGGCGGAAGGGCGCCTTGCCGCAGTGGCGGGTCAGTCTCGCAGCCCTGTGCGAACAGGCGCAAAACCGCGAGCTGGTCGTCGGCGCCCCAGCCGGCGAGCGCAGCGGGCGCCACGGATTCAGCCCGGGCGCCCATCGGCAGAGGTGGAGGGGAAGCGTCCGCACCGGTCATCGCGATCGCTGCGGCCAGCAGCCCCAGAGCCAGACCGGTCGCACGGATCACGCGGCCGATTCGGTGGCGACCAGCAGCCAGTTCGGGTCGCGGCTGCCGAGCTGTCGCGAGAAGGTCCAGACGTCGTTGACCTCCGAGACCGCATCGGCGCTGCCGTCGACAACGTTGCCCTGCGCGTCGCGGACGGCGCTGATCAGCTGCGAGACGAAGGCGATCGTGACTTGTGCGACCTTGCCCTTGACGTCGACGGCGACGATCTCAGCCTTGTCGATCGAGACGAAATTGGACTCCGCCTTCTCGCCGCGCTTCTCGCGCTCGGCGATCGCCTGCTCGAAACCGTCATAGACTTCCTTGGCGAGCAGGCCCTTCAGGGTCTTGCGGTCGCCGCGGGCGAAGGCGGTGACGATGGTCTCATAGGCCGATTTCGCGCCGACGAGGAAACCCTGGGGCTCGAAACGCGGCTCCTGACGGACGATGGCATCGAGACCGACGGCGATCGGCGAGCCGGGCGCCGCGATATCCTTCCAGCGCTCGGCATCGGCCGCTGGGGCAGCCGCGGCATCGTTGGCGGCACCGGGCAGGCGGACGACATTGTCGCGTCGCTCGCCATTCGACGGCTGATCGGGCCGCAGCGGCGGCGTCTCGCGCCGCGCAAACGGGTCCACAGGCGGCTTTTCGTGCCCGGTCTTCTGGCCCAGCACGGAGCGCAGTTTCCAGGCGACAAAAACGGCCAGGGCCAGGAAGACCAGGGTCGTCATATCGAAATTCTGCATCGCCGGCTGATCCGAACCTCGAAAACTCGTTCCCGCGCGGGCGCGCTTCTGTCGCCCGTCATCGAACGGATATGGTGTGGGAGGCTCGTAACATCCACCCCCGGGGCGCGACAAGGGCGCTAAAGCGCGCTTCGCTTGTGCCGGCCCCGCCGCCATGATAGCCGACGCGGGCCCGGCGTCGCTGCCTCGCCGGGCAATTCCGGCCACGGCACGGAATTTCCCGAGGATTTTTAGAAGACATGATGGGACCGATGGCCAACGAAAACGGCAACGGCGCCGGCGCCGCCGACCAGCAGGGGCCCAGCCTCAACACGCTGGTCCAATACATCAAGGATTTCTCCTTCGAGAACCCTAACGCCCCGCGCTCGCTGATCCAGCAGCAGCAACAGAGCGGGCCGCAGATCGGCCTCCAGGTCAACGTCCACGCCAATGCGCTCGGCGACAACGACGTCGAGACGATCCTGACGCTCGAGGGCAAGGCGACGCTGAACGACGAGACGCTGTTCGCCTTCGAGCTGAGCTATGCCGGCGTCTTCCGCATCCTCGGCGTGCCGCCGGAGCAGATGCACGCTGTCGTGATGATAGACTGCCCGCGCCTGCTTTTCCCCTTCGCTCGTGCGATCGTGGCTGAAGCCGTGCGCAATGGCGGCTTCCCGCCGCTCTATATCGACCCGATCGACTTCGCTTCCCTCTACCGCCAGCGCGTCGAAGAGATGCAGGCGCAGCAGGGCGTGCCTAACGCCTGATCGGCGGCCGATATCGCGAATGCGACAGATAAGGGCCCTTCGGGGCTCTTTTTTGTTGGTGAGGAGGTTGTAAATCGCCGGAGCGTTTCCATCTCCCGCGGGCCAGAGGCCGCCATACTGGCGCGCCGTACCCGCGAGGTTCACGACTCCATGGATGCCCTTATGACGCTCGCCGCCGACCCGGCAGTCTGGGCGGCGCTTGGCGCCCTGATCGCCATGGAGGTCGTCCTCGGTATCGACAACCTCATCTTCATCTCGATCCTGACCAACAAGCTGCCCGAGCACCAGCGCGCGCGCGGCCGGCGGATCGGCATTGGCCTGGCGCTGATCCTGCGCCTCGGCCTCCTCTCGACCGTCGCCTTCATCGTGCAGCTCACCGCGCCGGTGTTCTCGGTCTTCGGAAAAGCCTTCTCCTGGCGTGATCTCATCCTGATCGCCGGCGGCCTGTTCCTGGTCTGGAAGGCGACCAAGGAGATTCATCACAAGGTCGATCCCGATCACGGACCCGACATGTTCGACGGCGGCGCAGCCGCAGCAGTGACCTTCGGCGGCGTGATCTTCCAGATCCTGTTGCTCGACCTCGTCTTCTCGATCGACAGCATCATCACCGCCGTCGGCATGACAGAGCATATCCCGGTGATGGTCATCGCCGTCATCGTCGCCGTGCTGGTGATGCTGCTCGCGGCCGACCCGCTGGCGCGCTTCATCGACAAGAACCCCACGATCGTGATGCTGGCGCTCGGCTTCCTGCTGATGATCGGCGGCACGCTGATCGGCGAGGGCTTCGGCGCCCATATCCCGAAGGGCTACATCTACGCCGCCATGGCCTTCTCGGCCCTGATCGAGGGGCTGAACATGATGTCGCGCCGGGCGAGCCGGAAGCGGGGCGGGTAGTAATCCGCCGGTCATGCTCGGGCTTGTCCCGAGCATCTCAACCAGGAGATTCTCGGGTCGTCGCTGCGCGTCGCCCGAGAATGACGCTTGAAGCTACGCCTCCTCGGGTACCCCGAGATAGCCACGCCAGAGCGGCCCCTTGAGCTTCAGCACGAAGGCCTCATGGGCCGCCAGGTCCTCCGGTGTCAGCCGCACCGCGAGCGGGCGCTGGCGCACTGGACGCTCGATTGCGAGCGCGGCCCCGGCACCCGCCTTTCCTGCAGCTGCGCTGCCGAAGCCAAGGCTGGTCTGCTTGCCGCCGATCAGCTCGATATAGACCTCGGCCAGGATCTCCGAATCGAGCAACGCGCCGTGCTTGGTGCGGCGGCTGTTGTCGATCCCATAACGCGAGCAGAGCGCGTCCAGGCTGTTGCTGGCGCCGGGATGCTTGCGCCGGGCCAGGGCGAGCGTGTCGACCACGAGCGCCGGCACGATCGGCGGCAGGCCAAGCCGGCCGAACTCCATGTTGATGAAGCCGACGTCGAAGGCCGCGTTGTGGATGACGAGCTTGGCATCGGCGATGAAGGCGGCGAACTCGCTGGCGATCGCGGCGAAGACCGGCTTGTCGGAGAGGAAGGCTTCCGACAGCCCGTGCACCTTGAAGGCGCCTTCAGGCATGTCCCGCTCGGGATTGATGTAGACGTGATAATTGCGGCCCGTCGGGCAGTGGTTGAGCAGCTCAACGCAACCGATTTCGACGATGCGATCACCTTTCAGGGCGTCGACGCCGGTGGTCTCGGTATCGAGAACGATCTCGCGCATGTCAGCCCGCCCTTTGCGACCGGCCGAAGCGGCCGGCGACGGCGTTGAGGATAGAGCGGACCTGGCGCTCGGCGGCCATGAGCCCATGCGAGGTGTCCACAAGGAAGTGGGCCCGGCGCCGCTTCTCCGCATCAGGCATCTGACGGGCGAGGATCGCTGCGAATTTCTCTTCGGTCATGCCGGGGCGGCCGAGCACGCGCTTGCGCTGGACCTCAGCCGGAGCCGTGACGACGACGACCGCGTCGTAACGCCCCTCCGCACCGGTCTCCAACAGAAGCGGTATGTCGAGCACCGCAACGGTCGCGCCACTCCTGCGAGCCTCGACCAGGAAGGCCTGTTCCTTGGCACGGACCAGCGGATGGATGATTGCCTCGAGCTTCGTCAGCGCTTCGGGGCGGCCGAGCACGGCGGCGGAAAGCCTGGCCCGGTCGACAACGCCATTGGTCGTCGTTCCTGGGAAGGCCGCCTCGATCTGCGGTACTGCAGCGCCGGCATAGAGGTCATGCACCGCCTGGTCGGCGTCATGGACGGGTACGCCGGCCGCGCGGAACATCGCCGATGTCGTCGATTTGCCCATGCCGATCGAGCCGGTGAGGCCGAGCAGGTAGGTCATCGCAGCGTCTCCGCCATCGGGCTCATGCGCCGGGAATATCGGCTTCGAGCTTAGCGCGCAGCGCCGCCGTCACCTGCGGGCGGACGCCGAACCAACGCTCGAAACCGGGTACTGCCTGATGCAGCAGCATGCCGAGGCCATCGACCGGAATACCGCCGCGGCGCCTGGCCTCAGCGAGCAACGATGTCTCCAGCGGCACATAGACGATGTCGTCGACGATCGTGCCGGGGCGCAAGGCCGAGAGGTCGAGCTCCAGCTGCGGCTGGCCATGCATGCCGAGCGAGGTCGTGTTGACGATCAGACTGCTCTCGCCGACGAGCGCGGCGACCTCTTGCCAGGCACGCGCCTCGACCACCTTCGGAAACGCCTCTGCCAGCTCGAGCGCGCGCTCGGGACTACGGTTGACCAGAAGGATGCGACGCAGGCCGCGAGCGACGAGGCCGTGGATCACGGCGCGCGCCGCGCCGCCGGCGCCGAGAACCAGCGCCGCTACGCTCCGCTGCGCCCAGCCTGGTACGCAGGCGTCGAGATGAGCGAGGAAGCCATAGGCGTCGGTATTGTCGCCATGGAGCCGACCATTCTCCATCCAGAGCGTGTTGGCCGCGCCCATGGCGCGTGCCGTCGCGCTGGCCTCGTCGAGCAGAGGCAGCACGACTTCCTTGCTCGGCACGGTGACGTTGCCGCCGACGAACTCCCCAGCGCGCAGCCGGGCGATGAAGGACGGCATCTCGGCCGGCGGGACATCGACGCGCTCATAGCTGCCTGCGAGGCCGTGCTCGGCAAGCCAGTGGCCATGGATCAGCGGTGAACGGGAATGCGCGACGGGATGGCCGATGATGAAGCAGCGTCTGGTCATGATCTCAAAACGAAGGTCATCTCGCGAGGTCGAGGCTGCGCAATGCGGCGAGTAGAGTCAGCATCGGCAGGCCGAGGATGGTGGAATGGTCACCCTCGATCGCCTCGAACAGATGGATGCCGAGGCCTTCGAGCTGATACCCCCCGACACTGCTCGTCGCGGCAGGACCAGCCGCCGTGACATAGCCCTCGATGAACTCCGGCGTCAGCGGCCGCATGGCGAGCGTCGCGCTGCTGCTCCCACGACCGACGATCTGGCCACTGCGGGCCAAGGCAAAGGCCGAAGTGAGCTCATGGCTGCGGCCCGCGAGCATGGCGACCTGCCGGATGGCAGCAGCGGCGTCCTCGGGCTTGTGGAACGGCCGGCCTTCGCAGATCAGCATCTGGTCGGCGGCCAGGACGATCCGACCGGAATAGCGAGGCGAGACCGACAAGGCCTTGGCTTCCGCCAGTGCCGCGGCAACGCCGGCAGGCGGGCAGCCCATGGCGATGAATTCCGCTTCGACCGCGCGCTCGTCGACATCAGGCCTGATCACCTCGACCGGGAGCCCTGCCGCCTCCAGCAGCTGCAAGCGCGTCGCGCTCCCGGAGGCGAGGATGAGCGGCGCATCGCCGCGCCAGAATGTCGCCCGCCCGCTCACGTCGCGATAAACTTCATGCGATGATCGCGCAGCAGGTCGAGGATCGCGGCCGCCGTCTCCTCGATCGAACGACGAGTGACGTCGATGACCGGCCAGCCCCTGCGGGAGCAGAGACGACGCGACTGGGTGATCTCCTCGGCGACAGCATCGGGATCGACATAGGGCGTCTCGTCATCTGCCTTCAGCGAAAGAAGCCGGTTCTGCCGGATCTGGATGATGCGCTCAGCACTGGCGACGAGGCCGACGACCAAGGGTTTCTTCAGGCCATCGAGCTCAACCGGCAACGGCACGTTCGGCACCAATGGGATGTTGGCGGTCTTGATGCCGCGGTTGGCGAGATAGATGCTGGTTGGCGTCTTCGATGTCCGACTGATGCCGACGAGAATGACGTCGGCGCTTTCGAGATCACCGCCGAGCTGCCCGTCATCATGCATCAGCGTGTAATTCATCGCGTCGATACGGCGAAAATACTCGGCGTTGAGCATGTGCTGCGCGCCGGGGCGTGGGGCCGAGGCCTGCCCCAGATAGGACTGGAACAGCGACAGCACGGGCTGCAGCACCGACAGGCAGGGACAGCCGATGTCACGGCAGAAGGCTTCCAGCCGCTCCGCCCATTCCGGCTCGACCAGGGTATAGAGCACCACGCCGGGCGAGGATTCGATTTCGGCCAGGACCCTCGAGAGCTGGTTCTCGGAACGGACCAGCGGATAGACGTGCTCGATCGCCGAGACCGCTTCGTATTGCGCAGCAGCAGCGCGGCTGACCGCGATCAGGGTCTCGCCGGTCGCGTCGGAGACCAGGTGCAGGTGAAAGTAATTGCGCGCCACGGCTACCGTCGCCCCCGGCCTTTGCTCTGATTCAGCTCTAGAGTGGTTCCGCCGACCTGGGAATCCCTTTTCGATTCGATGGAGAGGGAGGGGAAGGTGCGGCGATCCACAGGGTTGGGGAGCTCTGGGGATAAACCGGCTCTTCCGAAGATCTGTCCCGGCGGGCTGGGACAACCCAGCTCAGGACTGAACAGGCATCGAGCTGTGGGGGGAATTGAGATGTTTCACGTGAATCATTTTTGGATGCGGCGGCAAACCGCGCCAACGAACGAAATCCAATTCGTTAAGAAACTCTTAAGACTCGATCAGCCTGGTCAGAGGCTGCCGGCCGGCCGGCGTGCGACCTGTGGACCGGTTGTGGACAATCTTGGGGCGGGCTATGTGCCCCCATCCAAGAGTCAAAACAGAAGACTCTCTTAGAAAAGATTCTTTTTAGAACGAAGGGCGGATAGCCCGGTGCGCTTCATGACCGACAGCCTTTTCCTCCGTGCTCTCTCCGGCGAGACACTCCCCAAGCCTCCGCTCTGGCTGATGCGTCAGGCTGGCCGATATCTGCCGGAGTATCGCGCGCTTCGCGCCGAGGCCGGTGGCTTCCTCGATCTCTGCTATAATCCGAAATGGGCAGCCGAGGTTACCTTGCAGCCGATCAGGCGTTTCGGGTTTGATGCCGCGATCCTGTTCTCCGACATCCTGGTGATCCCGCATGCACTCGGCCAGAAGCTCTGGTTCGCACAGGGCGAAGGGCCGAGGCTGGAGCCGATTGCTGATGAAGCTCGGTTCGGCGAGATCCGCACGGAAATCGATCAGGATGTGCTGGCGCCGGTGTACGAGACTGTGCGGCGAGTGAAGGCAGCCCTCCCTGTCGGGACTCCGCTGATCGGCTTCTGCGGTGCGCCTTGGACCGTTGCGACCTACATGGTGGCTGGGCGCGGTACCCCGGACAAGGGGCCGGCCAAGGAGCTGTTTCGGCGCGACCCCTCCCTCTTCGCCAGGCTCATCGATCGACTGGTGGTCAATTCCGCCGCCTATCTCAATGCGCAGATCGATGCCGGGGTCGATGCCGTCCAGATCTTCGACAGCTGGGCGGGTTCGCTCGGGCCGGAGGATTTCAGGCGCTGGTGCATCGAGCCGACCAAACGGATCGTCGATCTGGTCCGGGCGCGCCATCCGCAGGTGAAGATCATCGGGTTTCCACGCGGAGCGGGGGCCGGCATCCCGGATTATGTTCGCGCGACCGGTGTCGACGCCGTCGGGCTCGAGACCGAGATCGACCGGAGTTTCGTGCGCGAGGCGATCCAGCCATTGGTCCCGGTTCAGGGCCATCTCGATCCGGAGCTGCTGCGGGCGGGTGGGACCGAGCTCGAGCGCGAGATCGCGGCCATCCGTGCGGCATTCGGCGATAGGGCGTTCGTCTTCAATCTCGGGCATGGCATCCTGCCGGACACGCCGATCGCTCATGTCGAGCGGCTGGTCGAGTTGGTGCGCGCCTAAAGGACTTCGCCATGGCTTACGAATGGATCAAGGCTTTCCACGTCATGGCGGTGATCGCCTGGATGGCCGGGATGCTCTATCTGCCGCGGCTGATGGTCTATCATGCCGAGGCGCAGGCGGGCTCCATCCAGTCCGAGACCTTCAAGATCATGGAGCGCCGGCTGCTCAAGGGGATCATCAACCCCGCGATGATCGCAACCTGGGTGCTCGGGCTCTACCTCGCCTGGAGCGGCTTCGGCTTCAAGGGCGGCTGGCTGCACGGCAAGATCGCGCTGGTCCTTGTCCTCTCTGGCATCCATGGCTATCTGACCGGCAGGGTCAGGGCGTTTGCCGAGGACCGCAACGACAAGCCGGCGCGCTTCTATCGCATCCTCAACGAGGTGCCGGCGCTGCTAATGGCGGCCATCGTCATCCTGGTGATCGTCAAGCCGTTCTGAGATCGCCGCGGTTTCCCGCTTGAGCGATTCGGGGAAAGCGGTTATCAAGCCTCTGCGCTTTTCGTACGCGTCCTTCCTTATCGTCGACGGCTCGTGCCGCGGCTGCTTTCTCGGCCGACACGACGTCCTGACAAGTGGGCCTTCAGGCCTTTCGTCCC
Organism: Allobosea eneae; assembly: GCF_042657265.1. Taxonomy (NCBI): domain Bacteria; kingdom Pseudomonadati; phylum Pseudomonadota; class Alphaproteobacteria; order Hyphomicrobiales; family Alloboseaceae; genus Allobosea; species Allobosea eneae. The sequence continues at coordinate 79,785 of NZ_JBHSLW010000035.1, read as the reverse complement.
GTCGATCCCTCCACTGCCGTCCGGCCTGCCTGATCGCGGGCCCGTTACTCCGGGTACCCCATGCGGGAAATCAAGCTCCACGAACTCAAGGCTAAGTCGCCGACCGAGCTGCTCACCTTCGCCGAAGGCATGGAGGTCGAGAATGCGAGCACCATGCGCAAGCAGGAGCTCATGTTCGCCATCCTGAAGCAGCTCGCTTCCCAGGAAACCGAAATCCTCGGCGAGGGCGTCGTCGAGGTGCTGCAGGACGGCTTCGGCTTCCTGCGCTCCTCCGATTCCAATTATCTGCCGGGCCCCGACGACATCTATGTCTCGCCCTCGCAGATCCGGAAATTCGGCCTGCGCACCGGCGACACGGTCGAGGGTCCGATTCGCGGCCCCAAGGATGGCGAGCGCTATTTCGCCCTGCTCAAGGTCAACACGATCAACTTCGAGGATCCGGAGAAGATCAAGCACAAGATCCACTTCGACAACCTGACGCCGCTCTATCCCGACGAGCGGCTCAGGCTCGAGGTGCAGGATCCGACTAAGAAGGACTTCTCGCCGCGCGTCATCGACATCGTCGCACCGATCGGCAAGGGCCAGCGCGCTTTGATTGTGGCGCCGCCGCGCACCGGCAAGACCGTGCTGCTGCAGAACATCGCGCAGTCGATCACGACCAATCATCCCGAGTGCTATCTGATCGTGCTGCTGATCGACGAGCGCCCTGAGGAAGTCACCGACATGCAGCGCTCGGTCAAGGGCGAGGTCGTATCCTCGACCTTCGACGAGCCGGCAACCCGCCACGTCCAGGTCGCGGAGATGGTGATCGAGAAGGCCAAGCGCCTGGTCGAGCATGGCCGCGACGTGGTCATCCTGCTCGATTCGATCACCCGGCTCGGCCGCGCCTACAACACGGTGGTGCCGTCCTCCGGCAAGGTGCTGACCGGCGGTGTCGACGCCAACGCCCTGCAGCGCCCGAAGCGCTTTTTCGGCGCCGCCCGCAATATCGAGGAAGGCGGCTCGCTGACCATCGTCGCCACGGCGCTGATCGATACCGGCAGCCGCATGGACGAAGTCATCTTCGAAGAGTTCAAGGGCACCGGTAACTCGGAAATCATCCTTGACCGCAAGGTGGCCGACAAGCGCATCTTCCCGGCGATCGATATCATCAAGTCCGGCACCCGCAAGGAAGAGCTGATCACGCCACGCTCCGATCTGCAGAAGACCTATGTGCTGCGCCGCATCCTCAATCCGATGGGCCCGCAGGATGCAATCGAGTTCCTCTTGGACAAGCTGCGCCAGACAAAGCAGAACTCCGAGTTCTTCGACTCGATGAACACCTGAGCGGCGACCACCGCCGCAGCGAAATGAAAGGGCCTCGGCGTTGCGTCCGAGGCCTTTTTCATGGGTGCTGCCTTGCGTGGCATTCAGCGGGCGCCAGCGACCGCGTCCGCTAATCGATTCGGCTCCATGACGGGCGGCAGGCAGCGGCCGTGCAGGCAAACGAAAGCGGCGCCGTTGCCGGCTTGCTTGGCATAGGCATGAGCCGGGTGCTCCGGCGGCAATCCGTCCGGGTCGGGACAATCGACCAGCATCGTCGTCAAATGCGGTAGTGCCAGAGCGGTCTGCCTGAAGGATTCCCTAGTAGGACCGGCGAGCACGATCTCGACGCCGTTGCGGGCGAGATCATAGGCGTTGAGGACCGAGCCATGCGCCATCGGCGCATGTGCGGCTGCTGCGAGTAGGACCGCCAGGAATTGGTCGGCCACCGCGCGGTCGCCGGGCTGGCCGGTTTGCGCTGCGATCCGCAGCAGGTTGCCGGCATGCAGCCCGTTGGCGTTGGGCACGGCATCGTCGTGAGTCGGCCTGGGTACGACCGGCAGCGCCGCCGAGTCGGCCCGAGTCATCCGCAGGAGCCCCGTGTTGGCCTCACGGTAGTGCTGATCGAGATGCCTGGTCCAGCGCCGGGCAAGCGCGAAGTAGTGCTGCTCGCCGGTGGCATCGTGCAAGGCGATCGCGGCTTCCGCCATGGCCGCGTGATCGAGCGCGAAGCCCGGCGCGATCAGGCGACCAGCGCGGTAGGAATGGGCGAGGCCGCTGTCATCAGTCATTGATTCGGTAATGAAACGAAAGGCGTTGGCGGCGAGCTTAATCCAATCGTCGCGGCCGAGAAGGCCTGCGGCTCGGGCGAGGCCGGTGATCATCAGCCCGTTCCAGTCGGCGAGGATCTTGTCGTCACGGCCGGGCGGAACGCGCCGGCTGCGCACGGCCAGCAATTGCGTGCGGAGCGCCGTCAGCCTCTCGGCGATCTCCGGAGTGGGATCGGGCGTATCCAGCCGGTTGAGGATGACATGGCCTTCCCAATTGCCGCTGGCGGTCACGTCGTAGTGGCGGGCGAAGAGCGCGGCGCCTTCCGGCCCGAGAGCCGCCGCCAGCTCGGCCAGCGTCCAGACATAGAACTTGCCCTCCTCGCCTTCCGAGTCGGCATCGAGGCTGGCGGCGAAGGCGCCGTCCGGCAGGAGCATGTCGCGCTTCAGCCAGGCGACGATCCCGTCTGCAGCTTCCAGCAGAAGCGGGTCGCCGGTCCGCGCCGCCTCGAGCGCATAGAGCGGCAGCAATTGAGCGTTGTCGTAGAGCATCTTCTCGAAATGCGGCACGAGCCAGCGCTCGTCGACGGCATAGCGAGCGAAGCCGCCGCCGAGATGATCATGGATGCCGCCGCGCGCCATCTGTAGCAGTGTGCGATTGGCAGCTTCGCGCGAGGCATCATCGCCGGCGCGGCTGCCATGGCGCCAGAGCAGTTCGATCAGTCCTGGGTTCGGGAATTTCGGCGCGCCGCCGAGCCCGCCATGGTCGCGATCGAAGCGACGAGCGATCTGGCTGGCGAGGTGGCTGAGATCGGGTTCGTCAGCCTCGGCAATTCGCTGGAGGCTCTGTTGCAGGGCGTCGCCGATCGCCTGAGCATTGCGACCGACGCGCTCGCGGTCACTGCGATAGATGCCAGCAATTTGCCGGAGCACGTCGATGAAGCCCGGCCGGCCATAGCGCGAGGTCGGCGGGAAATAGGTGCCGCCCCAGAACGGTGCGCCCTGGCTGTCAAGGAACATGGTCAGCGGCCAGCCGCCCTGCTCTCCCAGCGTATGAAGAGCGCTCATATAGACATGGTCGATGTCGGGCCGCTCCTCGCGATCGACCTTGATGTTCACGAAGAGCTCGTTCATCACCGCGGCAATAGCGGGGTTCTCGAAGCTTTCATGCGCCATGACATGGCACCAATGACAGGCGGCATAGCCGACGGAGAGCAGGACCGGGCGATTGCTGGCGCGTGCTTCCGCGAAGGCCTGATCGCTCCATTCCCACCAGTCGACGGGGTTGTCCTGGTGCTGCAGCAAATAAGGACTGGCGGCGTGTTTCAGGCGGTTCATTGGCGGAACTCCAGCCCTGGCGACGACATATGACGAAAGCCTATCCGACGATTGTGGCGCTGTCCTCCGGCGCCGGGCGGGCTGGTGTCGCGGTCGTCCGGGTCTCCGGCGAGCGTGTCCGATTCGCTGTCGAAACGATTGCGGGATCGGTGCCCGAGGCGCGCAAGGCTGCCTATCGCGCTCTGCGTGATCCTGAAGGGGCGGTCATCGATCATGGGCTGGTCCTGTTCTTTCCAGCGCCTGCGAGCTTTACGGGCGAGGATGTCGCCGAATTCCATATCCACGGCTCCCGCGCGGTGCTGTCGCGGCTGCTCTCAGTGCTCACGGCCCTGCCCGGTTTGCGTCTGGCCGAGCCCGGCGAGTTCACCCGGCGGGCGTTCGAAGCCGGAAAGCTCGACCTCGCCGTCGTCGAAGGCCTCGCCGATCTGATCGATTCGGAGACGGAATGGCAGCGCAAGCAGGCTCTGCGGCAGATGGAAGGCGCGCTCGGGCAGGCCGCCGCGGCCTGGCGCAGCGGGCTGATCGAGGCGATGATGCTGCTCGAGGCCGAGATCGATTTCTCCGACGAAGGCGATGTCAGCGGCCCACTGATCGTCGAAGCGGTGGCCCGGGCGCAGGGCGTCCTCGGCAGTCTGCAGGTAGCGCTCGGTAGTTTCTCGGCGGGCGAGCGGGTTCGCGAGGGCTTCGTCGTGGTGCTGGCCGGACCGCCCAATGCGGGTAAATCCAGCCTGCTCAATGCGCTGGCTCGGCGCGATGTCGCGATCGTCTCGCCGATCGCCGGTACGACCCGGGATGCCATCGAGGTCAGGCTGGATCTGGGCGGTATTCCCGTCGTTCTTGTCGATACCGCCGGCCTGCGCGAGAGTTCCGACGAGATCGAGGCGGAAGGCGTGCGGCGCGCCCGCCAGCGGGCTGACAATGCCGACCTCGTGCTGCGATTGCGGCCGCCTGATTCGGAACCGGAACGAAAAGGCAGTGGCACTACCGAGATCGTTGTCGCAACGAAGCTCGATCTTGGCGGTAGTGCTCGGCCCGGCGAGGTCGGTGTATCCGCCATCACCGGGGCCGGACTACCGGAGTTGATGGCGCTCATTACCTCTCGCCTGGGCAAGCTCGGTCAGGGGGAACCCGCTCTCGTCACCCGCGAGCGCCAGCGTGTCGCGGTGGCGGATGCCGCCGCCGCGATCGAGCGGGCGGTGCTGCTTCCACATGAACAGCCCGAGCTAATCGCGGAGGAGCTGCGCCTAGCTGTCCGGGCACTGGAGCGGCTGATCGGCAAAGTCGACGTTGAGGATGTGCTCGACAGCCTGTTCTCGGGCTTCTGCATCGGCAAATAGCCGGTTTTCATTGACCTCGCGGCCGGGCTTGGCTAGCGAACTAGCCATGTCGAATGCACAGGCGAACGGGCACTACGATGTCGTCGTGGTGGGCGGCGGCCATGCCGGGGCGGAAGCCGCGGCCGCGGCGGCGCGCGCCGGCGCCAGGACTGCCTTGATCACTCAACAGATCGCCACGATCGGTGCGATGTCGTGCAACCCGGCGATCGGCGGGCTCGGCAAGGGCCATCTCGTTCGCGAGATCGACGCGCTCGACGGGATCATGGCCCGCTGCGCCGATCAGGGCGGCATCCAGTTCCGCATGCTCAACCGGCGCAAGGGGCCGGCCGTGCGCGGGCCGCGTGCCCAGGCCGACCGCAAGCTCTACCGCCAAGCGGTGCAGGCTGCGCTCGCTGGTCAGGCCGGCCTCACCGTGATCGAAGGCGAAGCGTTCGATCTGGCAGTCGTCGAGGGGCAGGTCGCCGGCATCGTACTGGCCGATGGACGTCGATTCGCCTGCGGAACGGTCGTGCTCACCACCGGTACCTTTCTGCGTGGCCTGATCCATATCGGCGAAACGAAAATTCCGGCTGGCCGTGTCGGCGAGGCGCCGTCGCTCGGTCTTTCCGCCACGCTGGAGCGCCACGGCTTTCCGCTTGGGCGGCTGAAAACCGGGACGCCGCCGCGGCTCGACGGCCGCACGATCGACTGGGCCAGCCTGGAGATGCAGCCCGGGGACGAGCCGCCGGAGCCGTTCTCGGCGATGACGGAGGCGATCACCACGCCGCAGATCAGCTGCGGCGTGACGCGGACGACATTGGCGACGCATGAGTTGATCCGTGCCAATTTGCACCGGGCGCCGATGTTCTCCGGCCAGATCGAGGGACGCGGGCCGCGCTATTGCCCGTCGATCGAGGACAAGGTCGGCCGTTTCGGCGATCGCGACGGCCATCAGATCTTCCTGGAACCTGAGGGCCTCGACGATCCCACGGTCTATCCGAATGGGATCTCGACCTCGCTGCCGGAGGATGTCCAGCTCGGCCTCCTCAAGACGATTCCCGGCCTGGAACAGGCCGTCATGCTGCGGCCGGGTTATGCGATCGAATATGATTATGTCGATCCGCGTGCGCTGAAGTCGACGCTGGAGACCCGGGCCGTCAGCGGTCTCTTCCTGGCCGGCCAGATCAACGGCACGACCGGCTATGAGGAGGCGGCGGCGCAAGGCCTGCTCGCCGGTCTCAACGCCGCGCGCCGGGCCGGAGGCAGCGAGCCGGTCGGCCTCGATCGCACGCAATCCTATATCGGCGTGATGGTCGACGATCTGGTGACGCGCGGCGTTACGGAACCGTATCGAATGTTCACCTCGCGCGCCGAGTTCCGGCTGTCGCTGCGGGTCGACAATGCCGACGAACGGCTCACCGCCCTCGGGATTGGGCTCGGCATCGTCGGCAAGGCTCGGAAGGAGCGCTTCGAGCAGCGGCAGTCGGAAATCGTTAAGCTTACCGAACTCTTACGCGACCGAACTCTGTCGCCGAATCAAGCGGCGGCTGCAGGATTGGAGCTCAATCGCGACGGGATCAGGCGCTCGGCTTTCCAGATCCTGTCCTACCCGGCTGTCGATTTCGACGCCCTGGTGCGGGTCTGGCCTGACCTCGCCGGCTTTTCCGAGACGGTGCGTGCTCGCGTCGCTGCGGACGCGACCTATGCGGTCTATCTCGACCGGCAGGCGGCCGAGATCGCGTCGTGCCAGCGCGATCAGGCACTGGTGCTCCCCGTCGATCTCGACCTCGATGGCATCTCCGGCCTGTCGAACGAATTGCGATTGAAGTTGCGCGCGGCCTGGCCGAGCAATCTGGCGCAGGCTGGCCGGATCGAAGGCATGACGCCTGCGGCCTTGACCTTACTTGCCGCACATGTGCGCAAGCATCAGGGCGCACGCATGGCGGATGCCGAGGCATGAGCCTGTGAGTTCTGTTGATAAGGCGGACAACGCCGACAGGCAGCACGCTTTTCGCTTGACGCCTGTTTCACGTGAAACAGAAGAGCGCCTCGCCATTCTAGTCGCGGAGCTCAAACGCTGGCAGCAAGCGAAGAATCTGGTCTCGGGCGCGACCCTGGACGAGGTCTGGACTCGGCATGTCGCCGATTCCCTGCAATTGCTCGGCCATCAGCCGCAAGCGCGGCGCTGGCTTGATCTCGGCTCGGGCGGGGGCTTTCCAGGCCTCGTGCTCGGAATCCGGCTCGCCGAGCTCGGCGGGCACATCGACCTCGTCGAGAGCAATGCCAAGAAGTGCGCCTTTCTACGGCATGCCGCGCGGCTGACGGGCTCCCCCGTCACGGTCCACAACGCCCGGATCGAGAATGTCGTCGACGGCTTCGTCGGCAAAGTCGAGGCGGTTACGGCCCGCGCGTTGGCGCCACTGCCGTTGCTGCTCGACTGGTGCAAAGAGCTGTTGAGAACCGGGGTGACGGGAGTCTTTCCCAAGGGACAACATCTAGAGGCGGAATTGACCGCGGCTGCTAAATATTGGAAGATTCAAGCCACAACGTTTCCATCCTTGACGGATTCGGCGGCCGCCATCCTGGTGATCAGCGGCGCCGAGAAACGGGCGGATTGATGACCGACTCTCGTCCTATAACACTTCCTGCCACGCGGCCGCGTGTGCTGGCGCTCGCTAATCAGAAGGGCGGGGTCGGCAAGACCACGACCGCGATCAATCTCGGCACTGCCCTCGCCGCTATCGGCGAGAAAGTGCTGATCATCGATCTCGACCCCCAGGGCAATGCTTCAACCGGGCTCGGCGTCGACCGCAAGAGCCGCAGGGCCTCGACCTATGACGTGCTCTGCGGCGATATCGGGCTCGGCATGGCGATGCAAGCCACTGCCGTTCCTAATCTGTTCCTGGCGCCGTCGACGCTCGACCTGCTTGGTGTGGAGCTTGAGATCGCCAGCGCCAAGGACCGCGCAGCGCGCCTGAAGAAGGCGATCGACGAGCTGGTCGACGACCAACGCTGCAGCGACCTGACCTATATCCTGATCGATTGCCCACCGTCCCTCAGCCTGATCACCATCAATGCGATGACGGCGGCGGATGCGGTGCTGGTGCCACTGCAATGCGAGTTCTTCGCGCTGGAAGGTCTGAGCCAGTTGCTGAAGACGGTCGAGCAGGTCCGTGCCGGCCTCAACCCGCGGCTGATCATTCAGGGTGTGGTGCTGACGATGTACGACCCGCGTAACAACCTCTCCGGCCAGGTCATGGCCGATGTCCGCCATTTTCTCGGCGACAAGGTCTACGAGACTGTGATCCCGCGCAATGTGCGGATCTCGGAGGCGCCGTCCTATGGCAAGCCGGCACTGCTCTATGATCTGCGCTGCGCCGGTTCGCAGGCCTATCTGAAGCTGGCCTCGGAGGTGATCAAGCGCGAGCGCACGCTGCGCGCCGCCTGATCAAACAAGAAAAGGTTCAAGAGGAATGGCAATGGTCGAGGAACAGGGGCGTTCGCGTCTTGGCCGCGGGCTGGCTGCGCTGATCGGCGATGTCGGCGAGGAGATCGGCGCGATCGAGCGGGCGCGTGGACAGCGCAAGGTTCCGGTCGAATTCCTGCGTCCCAATGCGCGCAACCCGCGCAAGGCCTTTGCCGAAGCCGAGCTGGAGGATTTGGCGGCCTCGGTGCGCGAGCGCGGCATCCTGCAGCCAATCATCGTCCGCTCGATCCCGGGCATGATCGACGCTTATGAGATCATCGCCGGCGAGCGGCGCTGGCGGGCGGCGCAGCGGGCCGAGCTGCATGACGTGCCCGTCATCCTGGTCGAGGCCAATGACCGCGAGGCGCTCGAGATCGCCATCGTCGAGAACGTCCAGCGCGCCGACCTCAACGCGATGGAAGAGGCCGCCGGCTACGAGCGGCTGATCGCCGAGTTCGACTATACCCAGAACGATCTTGCCAAGGTGATCGGCAAGAGCCGCTCGCATGTGGCGAACACGTTGCGCCTGAGCAAGCTGCCGGAGCCGGTCAAGCAACTGGTCAGCGACGGCGCGGTTTCGGCTGGGCACGCGCGCGCACTGCTTGCTGTTTCGGACCCGGAACAGGTCGCGAAACGCGTTGTCGAGCAAGGACTTACGGTCCGTGACGTCGAGCGGCTTGGCCAGGATGAGGCCCGTAGCGAGAACAAGCCGGTCAGGGCTGCCGCGCCGAAGCCGGAGAAGGATCCGGATACGCGCGCAGTCGAGAGGGCGCTGGAAGAGGCGCTCGGCCTCGGGGTCTCGATCCAGCATCGCGCCAACGGCGGCGGTGAGATGAAGATCAGCTACAAGACGCTGGAGCAGCTCGATGCGCTCTGCCGGCGGCTGAAGGCCTGATCAGCGCCCCTTGCCCCCCATCCGGCTGAGGGTCCAGAGTGCACGGGCGGCGATCGGCTTGCCCATGTCGCCGTCGCGGCGAACAGCCAGCATCGCCGTGCCCAGAATGGCCACGGCGTCGCGCAGCTTGGCCGCGGGCCAGGCGTTCAGGGCAGCTTCTGCAGCGGCGATGCGCGGATAGGGCAGGCGCATCGCGCCGACTGCCTCGCGCATCGGCTTGCCGCCCTCTATAGCGAGTTTTGCTTTCAGCAGGCCCAGAGTGTGGCGCAGGACTGCGCCGAGCAGCACGCCCTGGTCGAGCCCCTCGCTGGCGAGCTTGGTCAAGGCGAGGTCGAGACTCGGCAGTCGCCCGGCAAAGACAGCATCGACTACCCCCGCCTGCTCGCGCTGGGCGGTGTCGCCGACGACAGCCTCGACATGGGCCGCGGTGAGGGCGGCGTCGCTGCCGGCATAGAGAATCAGCTTGTCGATCTCCTGGCGCGAGGTCCGGCGGTCGCCGCCGAGCAGGCTGGTCAACACGTCACGCGTGCTTCGGTCGATGCTCTTGCCCGCTGCACGCGCCATTTCGTCGACGATGGTGCCGAGATCGCGTGCCGCGTCGCCGTAACAGGGCACGGCGACCGCCGACTTGGCGCGCTCGCAGGCGGTGCGCAGCGGATTCGTCTTGGGTAGGTCGCCGGCCTCGACGATCACGATCGCATCCTGCGACGGCGTCGCCAGCAAAGGTTCAACGGCGGCGACGAGGGGGCGAGAGGTCGGCGAGACGCGGATCGCGCGGCGCCCGCCGAACAGGCCGATGGTGTTGGCCTCGTCGACCAGCTTCAGCGGATCGGAGGCGATCTCGTCGCCGTCCATGCGGATCAGCTGGAAGGCGTCCTGGGGATTATCGACGCTGCTGCGGGCCAAGGCCGCGGCCCGCTCGGAGATCAGGCCCGCATCGGGGCCGTAGAACAGGAACAGGCGCCAGGCAGGATCGGGGCGAGAAAGCGCGCGATCCGCCTCATGCGCCTTGACCGTCACCATCGCTTCAGCCGGCGACGAGCGCCGCTGCGACCCGGGCTTTGATCTGCTGGGCGAGCTCCTTGGCAGCACGAATTTGCGCGTCGCGCGCGGCGCGCAACGCGGCGAAGCGCTGCTGCGAGCGCTCATAGGGTGCCCGGACGATGCTCTGACCGGAGGCAACGACCTCGTTCGAGCCGGCGCGGACGAGCTGCCAGTCGGCGGTCGCAACCAGAATGGCCGAATCAGCGCGGCCGTTGGCATAGTCGACCGTGATGACCTCGAGCGATTCGGAGGTGCTCGCGGTAAGTTTCAGGATCTTCTGTCGATCGGGGGCGCCCCCACCGTCGAATTCGAACACGAGCTCGTTGCGCAGGTAATGTCCAACGAGGCCCTTGATCTCAGGCACATCGATGCCGAGCATCGCATTGCGGACATTGCCGCCGACCTTGCTGACCGTGCCCTCGCCATAGAGCGGCTGGAAGCAGCCGCCGGCGAGCGCAGCGAGCGCCAACGTGGCTGCGAGGGCTAGCGGGCGGCGGCGTGTCATGGCCTCAGACGACGACATTCACGATCCTCCCCGGCACCACGATCACCTTACGGATCGGCCGGTTCTCCAGAGCTTTGGCGACAGCCTCGGAGGCGCGCACAATCGCCTCGACCGCCACCGTATCGGCATCGGCGGGCACCGTCACCTCCGCCCGCTTCTTGCCGTTGACCTGTACCGGCAGGATCTTGCTGTCGTCCTGTAACAAATCCGTTTCGGTCTGCGGCCAGTCGGCTTCGCCAGCGAGGCCCGGCAGCCCGAGCGCTTGCCAGCATTCCTCGGCCAGATGCGGCATCATCGGGGCGACAAGCTGGGTGGCGATCATGGCGGATTCATGCAGGGCGAAGGCCATGTCGGCCGGGACCTCGGCCGACTCGGCGGCGCCATCGAGCGCTTTGCCGATGGCGTTGGCCAAGGTGTAGACATGGGCGACGCAGCGGTTGAAGGCGAGCCGCTCGATATCGGCTCCGACAGCGTGCAAGGCCCGGTGACTGGCCTTGCGCAAGGTCAGCGCAGGCTCCGAGAAGCTTGCGGGGCGTGCCGGCTGGCCGCCGGTGCGCTCGCCGATCTCGGCGACGAGGCGCCAGAGCCGCTGCACGAAGCGGGCTGCGCCCTGGACGCCTTCGTCGCTCCAGATCACGTCGCGATCGGGCGGCGAATCGGAGAGCATGAACCAGCGGGCGGTGTCGGCGCCATAGGAGGCGATGATGTCGTCGGGGTCGACGACATTCTTCTTCGACTTCGACATCTTCTCGATTGAGCCGATCTCGATCGGCGCCCCGGTCTCGACGTCGAAGCCGCGGCGCTCACTGCCGACCGTCTCGATCCGGACATTGCCGGGCTCGACCCAGGCGCCATCCCGGGCCCGGTAGGTCTCGTGCACGACCATGCCCTGGGTGAACATGCCGTGGAAGGGCTCGTCGAGCCCGGTATGGCCCGTCGCCTTCATCGCGCGGGTGAAGAAGCGCGAATAGAGCAGATGCAGGATCGCGTGCTCGACGCCGCCGATATACTGGTCGACCGGCAGGAAGCGGTCGACGGCCTTGCGGTCCGTCGGGCTGTCGGTGCGCCAAGGATCGGTGAAACGGGCGAAGTACCAGGACGAATCGACGAAGGTGTCCATGGTGTCGGTCTCGCGACGCGCCGGCTTGCCGCATTGCGGGCAGGCGACATGCTTCCAGCTCGGATGATGGTCGAGCGGGTTGCCGGGCTTGTCGAAGGAGACGTCGTCCGGGAGCTTGACCGGCAGGTCCTGCTCCGGCACCGGAACGACGCCGCAGTCCTCGCAATGCACGATCGGGATCGGGCAGCCCCAATAGCGCTGGCGTGAGATGCCCCAGTCGCGCAGGCGGAAATTGACCTTGCGCTGGGCGACCGGGCGATTGCCGAGGCTCTCGGCCTCCAGGCGCCTGGCGACCTCTTCTTTCGCCTCCGGAATGGTCATGCCATCGAGGAAGCGCGAATTGATCATCCGCCCCTCGCCGTCATAGGCCGTGTCGGTGATGACGAAGCTCGCGGGATCAATGCCTTCCGGGCAGACGACGGGGGTGTTCCCGAGCCCGTATTTGTTGACGAAGTCGAGGTCTCGCTGGTCATGCGCTGGGCAGCCGAAGATCGCGCCCGTGCCGTATTCCATCAGGATGAAGTTCGCGACATAGACCGGCAAAGTCCATGCTGGATCAAAGGGATGGGCGGCGCGCAGGCCGGTGTCGAAGCCCTGTTTCTCGGCCTTGTCGATGTTTTCCTGTGCCGTGCCGGTCTTCTTGCACTCGGCAATGAAGTCCTGCAGCGCCGGATTCGTTTCGGCTGCGGCCTTGGCCAGCGGATGATCGGACGCGACGGCCAGAAACTTGGCGCCGAACAGGGTGTCGGGTCGGGTCGTGTAGACCTCAACCTCACTCTGGCCGAGCGCATTCGATTCGAGAGCGAAACGAACCAGCAGACCCTCCGACCGGCCGATCCAGTTCTTTTGCATCAGCCGGACCTTGTCCGGCCAGCGGGTCAGGCCGTCCAGCGCGTCGTTCAGCTCCTGGCCGAAGGCGGTGATCTTGAAGAACCACTGGGTCAGCTCGCGGATCTCGACCGGGGCACCCGAGCGCCAGCCGCGGCCGTCGATGACCTGCTCATTGGCGAGCACGGTCTCGTCGACTGGGTCCCAGTTGACCTTGGCGGTCTTGCGATCGACCAGCCCGGCCTTCAGGAAGTCGAGGAAGAGCTTCTGCTGGTGCTTGTAGTAGCTGGGGTCGCAGGTGGCGAGCTCGCGGCTCCAGTCGAGCGACAGGCCCATGGACTGCAGCTGGCCGCGCATGGTCGCGATATTGGCGTAGGTCCAGTCGCGCGGATGGACTTTGTTGGCCTTGGCGGCGTTCTCCGCCGGCAGGCCGAAGGCGTCCCAACCCATCGGGTGGAGTACCGAAAAACCCTTGGCGCGCTTGTAGCGCGCGACGACGTCGCCCATCGCATAATTGCGGACATGGCCCATATGGATGCGTCCCGACGGATAGGGGAACATCTCGAGCACGTAGTAAGGCGGCCGCGTGTCGTCGTTGCGGGTCTCGAAGAGCTTGCGCTCATTCCAGACCTGGCGCCATTTCGGCTCGGCTTCCTTCGGATTGTAGCGTTCAACGGCCATGCTGATCGTGTCGTTCTTGCGTGAGCGGACTGGGCCGGACTAGAGCATGTTCCGCAAAAGTGGAAGGCACTTTTGCGACTAGAACATGCTCAGAACTATCGTAACGGCGCGAATTCTTGTCGTTCGGCCGTTGCGGCCGAACGGAATGCGCGCCAGACACCATCGCAGCCCCCGGGTGAATGTTCGGAACGGCTTGGCGGGAACGCGTATGGCGAGGACGGGTCGAAATGTCGGATGTCGTGGCGAGACTTCAGGAAACGCGGAATGCGATCGCCCGCGCCGCGCGCGACTTCGGCCGCAAGCCGGAGTCGGTAACGCTGGTCGCAGTCTCCAAGACCAAGCCGGCCGAGATGATCGTGCCGGTGCTCGAGGTCGGGCAGATCGATTTCGGCGAGAACTACGTCCAGGAAGCCAAGGCGAAATGGCCGGCGCTGCAGGAGCGCTTCCCGCAAGCCCGGCTGCACATGATTGGGCCTTTGCAGTCGAACAAGGCACGCGACGCGGTGGCGCTGTTCGACGTGATCGAGTCGCTCGATCGCGAGAGCCTGGCCAAGGAACTGGCGCGCGAGATCGAGCGCGCCGGCAAGACGCCCGAGCTGATCGTGCAGGTCAATACCGGTGCCGAGCCGCAGAAGGGCGGCGTCCTGCCCGACGAGGCCGACGCCTTGCTCGAGCTGTGCCGGAGCCGCTATGGCCTGAGGATCTCCGGGCTGATGTGCATTCCCCCGGCCGAGGATCAGCCCTCGCCGCACTTCGCCCTGCTCGCCAAGATCGCCAAGCGAAACGGCCTGCCGGTCCTGTCGATGGGGATGAGCGCCGACTATGAGGCGGCGATCCAGCTCGGCGCCACCCATGTCAGAGTCGGCAGCGTGATCTTTGGCGCGCGCGGCTGACGAGATCGTTCAAACGGTGGCTGGAGCCGGCTCGCGCCCGGTTTCCGCCAGGACAACGCGGTTGCGGCCGGAGGACTTGGCCGCATAGAGCGCCTTGTCGGCACGCTCGATCACGTCCTCGATATCGCGATCCTGCTGGCCGACGATAGCGGCGCCGACGCTGATGGTGAGGTCGATCTGGGCGAGCCCCTGCGTCACCACGGTCGCGCCGACCGATTCGCGAATGCGGTTGGCGAGATTCTCGGCTCCCTGCGCATCGGTCTCGCGCAGCAGCACGACGAACTCCTCGCCGCCGAAGCGCGCGACCTTGTCGGTCGTGCGGATCTGGCCGGCGATGATCTTGGCGACGGCGCGGATGACCTCGTCGCCGGCGGCATGGCCGAAAGTGTCATTGATACGCTTGAAATGGTCGATGTCGAACATCAGCACGCCGAGATTGCGCTTATAGCGCTTGTAATAATTCATCGCGTCCTCTGCGAAGGGCAGGAAGGCACGGCGATTGAGCAGGCTGGTGAGCGGATCTGTGTCGGCGAGGATTTGTAGGGTGTGCAGGTCCGAGCCGAGGCGGCGGGTCTTCTCCTCGGCGTCGCGCGCCTGTTTGTCGGCCTTGGCCTGGACGTCGCGGATGATCGCCGCGGCGTCGCGGGCGCCTTTCTCGGCGGTGCCCAGGCGGCGCAGCAGTGAACGAAGCGCGGCGGAGAGCTGGAGGATGTCGCGCGAGCCGTGCTGGCGCCGAATGCCCGCGGCGCCCGGATCGCGGCCGATCAGGTCGACCGAGCGGCAGAGATTTCGCAATGGCCGGGTGACGGTGCCCGCCAGGAACCAGGCCAGGGCGGCGCCGATGGCAGCAACGGCCAGGCCGAGCAGGGCGATCACGGCGGTGAGGCGGTTGGCCGGAGCAAGCGCGACATCGACGGGCCGCCGCGCGGCTACGACCCAGCCGAGGCCCGGATAGTCATCTAGCCCTTTGGTCGCGGCGAGCGCCGTCAGCATCGGCTGTTCACCGGAACCGTCGACGAAGGAGATGCCGTGGCGGGCGGCAGCGATCTGCGCGCTGTCGAAGGGCTTGGCGTCCTTCGGGCCGAGCAGAACCGAGCCGTCGCGGCCGATAATCCATAGCTCCGAGGCGAGCGCGGGGTCGTGATTGCGCAGGACGTTGTCGCGCAGATTGCCGGTCCAGTTCCAGCTCAGATGCGCGCCGAGCACGCCGACTTTGGCGCCTGTCGGCCCGAAGACGGGCATGGCGACGTCGACGAAGCGAAAGGGTGCATCGTCCGGGCTCTTGCGCAGAAGGCCATCGAGCAGCTTGGCGTCATGGACATCCTCGACCGCCGGGCCGGCAAGTCCGCTGATGAACCAGGGCCGCTGGGCGACCGACACGCCTTCGAGCATGCCGCGGGTCGCGGCACGGACATTGCCGTTCGGCTCGGCGATGCCGAGCCAGGCATAATCGCTCAAGCTCGCCTGCAATTGCATCAGGACGGCCCTCGCCCGGGCGGGATTGTCCTGCCAAACCACGCGCAGCGGTTCCATACTGGCCAAGTTCTTGATCTCGCGATAGCGCTCGAACATGTTCTGATCGAGCCGGTCCGACATGGTGCGGGCGAGCGCTACCAGCTCGGAATTGGCTTCGCGTACGGCATCCCGACGCGCCAGCCAGGCGGCGCCGGTAGCCGACACGGCGACGACGATGATGCAGAGCAGGCCGGCCATCGCCGCGGTCTGCTGCCGCAATGTCAGACGATCGGCGAGTGCGACCAGTGACAGGCGTTTTTGCATAAGGCTCTCCGGCAAGACCGCCGGAGAGGATTGTTAATCTCGCCGAATCGTCCGTTAACGGGCGAAAGCTGTCGGCGACGATGGTTTGTCCGGGGTGAACAGCCGTGCTCGAATGCGCTTGGTCATCACCGGCACCTAGATCGGCTGGCCGACATCGATGCGGTTGCCGTCGGGATCCTCGAAGACGAAGGCGCGTAAGCCATAGTCCTGGTCGCGCAGGCCCTTGACGATGCGCAGCCCGTGGCCACGGCAAAGCTCGTGGAAGGCATCGATGTTCTCGACCATGATATGGGCGATGTTGAAGGGTGCCGCCTTGTGGTCCTTCTGCAGGGTCAGATGGATTTCGGCCTTGTCCTTCTTAAGGATCATGAAGCCGACCGGCTGGCCGTTCTCGAAGGTCTTGGTGAGGCCGAGAACGCCGACATAGAAAGCGCAGGCGCGTTCCATGTCCTTGACGGGGAACATCGCGGCGACGCGGCCGAAGCCGATCTCGGTGGTGGGCGAATCAGTCATGGCACAGTCTCGTGCTGGACACCGACCTCGCTCAGCGGGACGGTGCCCGCTCAACTCCGGCGCTCCTGAAATGATCGGCGGGACGGTGCTCGACGCCCACTATCGCCGGCTTGCGCCGAGTTGCAAGTGGCTAGCGCACGACGATCGCGCAGTGCCGCGCGAGGCGTGGCAGGACCTTGCCGAAAATGTCGCCGGTGACGGCGACGCAGCCTGCCGTCGGGGTGAAGCCCGGCCGGGCGAGATGCCAGAAGATCGCGCTGCCACGGCCGCGCCGGACCGGAGCGTCGTTCCAGCCGAGCTCGACGATGACGTCGTAGAGATTGTCGGCGCGGGCGAGCCGTTCCTGCGCCTCGCCGGGTGGGCGGTCGATCAGGCGGTTGTAGCGCCGGTCGGCCTGGTCGTCGCACCAGGCATCGCGTGGCGTGATCGCGCGGACCGGCAGCAGGCTGGAGGGCCGCGGTCGCCGGTCGGCGCGGTAGAAGACGCGGCGCAGCGGCAGCTTCGCCCGCGGCGTGCCGCCATCGCCCTCGCGCTTGGCGACGACGATGCCGGAGCGACCGAGGGCACAGGGGAAGACCGCGGCACCAGCGATCAGGAACCCCTTACGGCGATCGTGCACCGAGCGCACAACCACGAGGCGGGTCAGCCGTCGGCCGGTCGCGGCGCCATCATCACGTTTTCTCACAGGCCATCCATCTTGCGTGATCTGCCGTCCGTGTGTGGCCATCCGGCGTGCTTTCCGTTTGACCGGCTTGCGCCGGACAGTCAGAATCTGCGCTCAACTCAATATGTTGGAGCATGAGCCGTTCGCAAAGGTGGCTCCCACTTCCGCTGAACATGCTCTACTATCGCGCCAACGCAAACGGGCTGACTCGCCTTCATGTCTGCTACCCACCATATCCTGCTGGTCGACGACGACCAGACCTTGCGCGACGCGCTTGCCGAGCAGCTCGCGCTCTATGACGAATTCAAGGTGTCGTCCGCGCCCAATGCGACGGCGAGCCTGAAGGCCGTGCAGGCCGAGCGCATCGATCTCGTGGTCATGGATGTCGGCCTGCCCGACATGGATGGCCGCGAGGCGGTGAAGCTGATGCGCAAGAACGGCTTCAAGGGCCCTGTGGTGATGCTGACCGGGCAGGGCTCGGACGCCGACACCGTGCTCGGCCTCGAAGCCGGCGCCAACGACTATGTGGTGAAGCCGTTCAAGTTCGCCGTGCTGCTGGCGCGCATCCGCGCGCATTTGCGACAGTACGAGGCGAGCGAGGACGCGATCTTTCAGGTCGGGCCCTACACCTTTCACCCCGGCTCGAAGCTGCTTGTCAGCGCCAAGGGCTCGAAGACCAAGCTCACCGAGAAGGAGACGGCGATCCTGCGCTTCCTCTATCGTGCCGGCCGCAAGCCGATCGCGCGCGAGACCCTGCTGCAGGAGGTCTGGGGTTATAATTCGCAGGTCACGACGCACACGCTCGAGACCCATATCTACCGCCTGCGCCAGAAGATCGAGCCGGACCCTGCCAATGCGCGCCTGCTCGTCACCGATGCCGGCGGCTACCGGCTGAATCCGTAGCGCTGAATGTCCCTCAACGACGACATCGCCCTGCTGGCCCGCCAACCGCTGCTGGGCCTGATGGATCGCGATGCGCTGCGCCTTGTCGCCTTCGCCGCCGAGACGCGGTCCCTGCGCGCCGGCGACGTGCTGTTCCGGCGCGGCGAGGGCTCGGACGGCGCTTTTCTGGTGATCTCCGGCGCGGTGGCGCTGAAGCGCGAGGATGATGGCCGCCCGGCCGACGAGGTCGTCGGACCTGGCACGCTGATCGGCGAGCTCGCCTTGTTCACGGCGCTGGAACGGCCGGTGACGGCGATTGCGCGCGAGCCGACACAGGTGATGCGGCTGGCGCGCAGCGTGATGCGGCGCGTGCTCGGCGAATCGCCCGATTCGGCGCAGGCGATCGCGGCGGCCGTCGCGGAGCGGCTGCATGCGTTCAACAGCGAGCTGGCTGCGATCGGGACGGCGCTCAGGGCGATCGACGTGCGCTGACGCTTCTCACCATGACGGGGTGGCTCACAGCTCCAGCTGCACTGTCACCGGGACGTGATCCGAAGGCCGCTCCCAGCCGCGTGCCTCGCTTAGGAAGGTGAGTTCGCGCAAGGTCGGCCTCAGCGCATCCGAGAGCCAGATATGGTCGAGCCGGCGGCCGCGATTCGAGGCCTGCCAGTCGGCGGCACGGTAGCTCCACCAGCTGTAGAGCTTCTCGGGCTCCGGCCGGAGGGTACGGGCGGCGTCGGTCCAGCCGAGCTCGCTGCGCAACTTCTCCAATGTCGTGGTCTCGATCGGGGTGTGGCTGACGACGTCTAGCAGCTGCTTGTGGCTCCAGACATCATGCTCATAGGGAGCGATGTTGAGGTCGCCGACCAGGAGGCTCGGTCGCCCGGCCGGGTTGCGTGCGACGCCCCAGGCGCCGACGGCGTCGAGGAAATGCAGCTTGTGGGCGAATTTCGGGTTCGCTTCGGGATCGGCGATGTCGCCGCCGGCCGGGATATAGAAATTATGGATGGCGATGCCGGCCGCGGCCCCGGCGGCCTTATCGAGCACGACGGTCATGTGGCGGGCGTCGTTGCGCTCGCACATCGCCATCGCCTCCTTCTCGGAGAAAGGCAGCTTCGAGACGATGGCGACGCCGTTATAGCCCTTGTTGCCGATGAAGGCCTGATGGACATAGCCGGCCTCGCTGAAGGCCTTGGCCGGGAACTGCTCGTCCGGCGTCTTGGTCTCCTGCAGGCAGAGCACGTCCGGCTGATGATCCTTCAGGAACCGCGTGACCATGCCGATGCGCAGGCGCACCGAGTTGATGTTCCAGGTGGTGACGGAGAGCTGCACGAAAAAGGGAATCCGGCCGAGAGGGAAGCCGGAAACTGGGTCGTCACATCAGGAAAAGCAAGCGCCGCAATGCGGCAGCGCTCAGAGCACGCGCTGGTAGTCGATCACGAAGTTCTTCTGGTCGGGCCGGCGCTGGGTATCGAGATTGTAGAGCGAGACCGAGGTCTCGTAGCCCTGCGGGTCGATCACCACCCATTGCCGGAGCTCGTTGGCGGTCAGATCGAAGTTCAGCGTGATCTTCGAGGTGCCGCCCAGCGTCGAGCGATCCTCGAGCTTGAGCGAGAGAATGTCGCCCTTGGTGCTGACGCCGGTGACGCTGGTGTCACGCTCGAGGCTGATCTGCTCCTTGAGCAGGAACTTCAGCGGCGTCTGGCCGATCGAGTAGAGGTCCTGGGTCGCGAGCTTGCGATCGCGGATCGCGACCGAGGTGCCGTCGGCGACGACCTCCATGGTCACAGGTGGGCGATATTCGAAGCGCATCTTGCCTGGACGCAGGACATAGAGCTTGCCCTCGAAGCGGCGGCCATCGGCGGCGAACTGGATGAAGTCGCCCTGCAAGGTCGAAAAGCCGTTGAAATAGGCGTTCAGCCGCTCTACGGCCTCGGCCTTCGACAACGGCGTGCTCGGGCGCGCTGATTTCGCAGGCGTCGCTGCACGCGGCTCATTGTTGGCGGTGACGACCGGTGCGGGAGCCGGAGCGGCTGGCGCAGAGCTCGTCGCGGTGGCCTGCACAGCGTCGGTACGCGGCATGCCGAGACCCGGCGGGCGGATCGGCGGCAGGGGAATCGCGCGCTGGGCCGGGCGAGCCGCAGCGGCCGGCTGGCCACTGGGCTTGATGTCAAGCGGTTGGGCCGAGACCTGGCCCGCGGCCAGCGCGAGCGCCAGGGCGGCGGCTGCGAGAGCTGGCATGGGCGAAAGATGGGTCATGGGGCTCCGATGTCCGGTTGGCGGCCTTCTGGCGGAATATCGTGCCGCCCAGGCTGGCCGGCAAGGGTTCAACGCGTCAGTCGGCGACGAGGTTGCACCGGGCTGATGGCATTTTCAGGACCGGTTTCGCGCCATGAGGCCGCAGCGGCCGTCGCCTTCAATCCTCGTCTTCCCTGGCTCTACCTGTCTCGACGAGGATCTCGCGTTTTCCGGCGTGGTTGGCGGGTCCGACGATGCCCTCGTTCTCCATCCGCTCCATGATCGAGGCGGCGCGGTTGTAGCCGATCTGCAGCCGGCGCTGGATATAGGAGGTCGAGGCCTTCTTGTCGCGCAGGACCACCGCGACCGCCTGCTCGTAAGGGTCGTCGCTCTCCGGCTGGCCCATCGCGCTCTTGTCGAAGACCGCGCCGTCCTCGTCCTCGCCAGCCCCGGCCTCCTCCTCGGCGGTGACCGCGTCGAGATAGTCCGGCCGCCCCTGTGTCTTCAGATGCGCGACGACCTTCTCGACCTCGGCATCGGAGACGAACGGGCCGTGCACGCGGGTGATCCGCCCGCCACCGGCCATGTAGAGCATGTCGCCCTGGCCCAGCAGCTGCTCGGCGCCCATCTCGCCCAGGATGGTGCGCGAGTCGATTTTCGAGGTCACCTGGAAGGAGATGCGCGTCGGGAAGTTCGCCTTGATCGTGCCGGTGATGACGTCGACCGAAGGCCGCTGCGTCGCCAGCACGACATGGATGCCGGCGGCACGGGCCATCTGCGCCAGGCGCTGGATCGTGCCCTCGATCTCCTTGCCGGCGACCATCATCAGGTCGGCCATCTCGTCGACGATCACGACGATATAGGGCAGAGGCGACAGGTCCATCGCCTCCTCCTCATAGATCGCCTCGCCCGAATGCTTGTCGAAGCCGGTCTGGACCGTGCGGGTGATGACCTCGCCGGCCGCGGCCGCCTCCGCCACGCGCAGATTGAAGCCGTCGATGTTGCGCACACCGAGCTTCGACATCTTCTTGTAGCGCTCCTCCATCTCGCGCACCGCCCATTTCAGCGCGACCACCGCCTTCTTCGGGTCGGTGACGACGGGGGTGAGCAGATGCGGGATGCCGTCATAGACGGAAAGCTCGAGCATCTTGGGATCGACCATGATCAGCCGGCACTCCTCCGGCTTCAGCCGGTAGAGGATCGACAGGATCATGGTGTTGATCGCCACCGACTTGCCCGAGCCGGTGGTGCCGGCGACGAGCAGATGCGGCATGCGGGCAAGGTCGGCGATCACCGGCTCGCCGCCGATGGTCTTGCCGAGGCACAGCGCCAGCTTGTGCTTGGTGCCCTCGAAATCCTGGGAGGCCAGCAATTCGCGCAGGAAGACGGTCTCGCGCTTGGCGTTGGGCAGTTCGATGCCGATCGCGTTCTTGCCTTGCACCACCGCCACGCGCGCCGACACCGCGCTCATCGAGCGCGCAATGTCGTCGGCGAGCGAGATCACGCGGGAGGACTTCGTGCCGGGAGCGGGCTCAAGCTCGTAGAGAGTGACGACCGGGCCGGGGCGGACCTGGCTGATCTCGCCGCGCACGCCGAAATCCTCGAGCACGCCTTCGAGCAAGGTGGCGTTCTGCTCCAGCGCATCGGTGGAGATGGCATTGGCCAGCACCTTTTTGGGCTCGGCCAGATAGGTCAGTGGCGGCAGCTCGAAGCCTTCGCTGTCGAGCAGCGAGGGCTGCGCCTCGCGCGACAGGCGCTTGCCGGGCTTCGGCGCACGCACCGGAGCTGCGACTCGCGGCGCATTGAGGTCGCGCAGGTCCTGCGCCTCGAAAGGCTCGTCATCGTCGTCATGGGCCGGACGGGCGCTCGGTGCAACTTTGGCGGAAACAGGGCGCACGAGCTCGGGCGCGACGACAGGAGAGCGGTAGGCTTCCGGATCGCCAGTGAAGTTCGGCTCGCGGCGGACCCGGCCAGTCTGGGCCGGCACGGGCATCGCGCCGGCGCCGGCGGAGGCAGGCTGCGGCGGTCGCGGCAGGCGGCGCAGGATCGCGGCCTTCAGCGCCATGGCACCATGGGCGATCCAGCCGATCAGGATGACGGAGAAGCCCGGTTCATCGTCGCGGCGTTCCTCGCCATCGGCGAAAGCTTCGTCGTCCTGGTCAGGATCGGGGTCCTCGTCGGTGACGAAGCCGAAGCCCGCGGCGGCGGTGACCGAGAGGATGGCGATGCCAGCGAAGACGAAGGCGACGAGGCCGCCGAGCGCGGTGCCGCCGAGGCCGACGATGTTGCGGGTGCCCTGCAGCAGCGCGTCGCCGATGACGCCGCCCATGCCGGTCGGCAGCGGCCAGCGCGGCGTCGCGGGCAGGGCGCTCGCCACCGCGGCGCTCGAGACGATGCCGACGACCCAGAGCACGAGCTTGAGGGCGCTGCGATCGAAGAGGTGGAAGCGAATCAGCCGGAGCGACCAGAGCAGCGGCGGCAGCAGCAGCGCGACGACACCGAGGCCGAGCAATTGCATGGCGAGGTCGGCGATCATCGCACCGGGGCGGCCGAGCAAATTCTGCACTGTGCCGCGCGTGGCGTTGTTGAGGCTGGGATCGTCGACCGACCAGGTCGCGAGGGCGGCGGCGACGGCGACCATCAGCGCGAGCATCGCCATGCCGGCGATCTCGGCGGCGCGGCGCGACAGGAACTCGCGCACCGGATCAGGCAGGCGGTCGATCAGCGATGAGGAGCGTCGGATCGTGCGCATCGGGCCGTGGTCTGCGGGCGTCGGTCAGGAAGGCGGCAAGGGCCGCCCTATCGAACCGGCAGGTTAGGAAGGTCCGGTTAAGGCCCGCTTAACCTTGCGCTGCCGCCGCTTATTGTCAGCAGTTCGGGGAACGATCGCCTCGGCCGCCGCATTTTTTTGGGCAGCAAACGCAAGGAGGGCGAGATGGCCGATGGCGACGACAGGATCGCGAGAATTGCCCGGATCTGGCGCGGCCGCACCGTGCCGGAGAAGGCCAACGCTTATGCCGAGTATCTGCTGGAGGTCGGTGTCAAGCCGCTGGCGGAGCAGGCGCTCGACGCGCAGATGTTCCGGGAGGATCGTGCGGGCGAAAGCCAGTTCGTGACGATCTCCTATTGGGAGAGTGTCGAGGCGATGTCTCGCTTCGCCGGACCCGATCCGCGCAGGATCCATCATCTCGAACGCGATGCCGAATTCCTGATCGAGCTGCCGGAGGCGGTGCAGGTGCTGGAGATCGTGCGGGACCGCGTGACAAGCCGCGATTGAGAGCAGCCAAAGAAAAGCCCCGGCGGTCTCCCGCCGGGGCTATGGTGGAGGCAAGACGAGCCTTCACGATCAGTCGTGATAGGCGCGCTCGCCATGCTCGGCGATGTCGAGACCCTCGCGCTCCTGGTCCGGGGCGACGCGCAGGCCGACGATCACATCGACGATCTTGTAGAGGATCGCCGAGCCGACGCCGCTGAAGACGAGTGTGAACAGCACCGCCTTGAGCTGGGCCATGAAGGCCGTGCCGAACTCGTAGGTCGCGGCGACCAGCTCGCCCGGCTTGGTCGAGTAGTCGGGGATGCCGGCGCCGCCGAGCGCCTGGTTGACCAGGATGCCGGTCGCCAGCGCGCCGATGATGCCGCCGACGCAGTGGATGCCGAAGACGTCGAGCGAGTCGTCGTAGCCGATCGCGTTCTTCACGGTCGAGCAGAAGACGAAGCAGACCGCGCCGGCGACAAGGCCGAGGACGATCGAGCCCATCGGGCCGGCAAAGCCCGCGGCCGGGGTGACGGCGACGAGGCCAGCGACCGCGCCCGAGACCATGCCGAGCATGGAAGGCTTGCCCTTGACCGCCCATTCGACGAAGAGCCAGGCCACAGCCGCCGCCGCCGTGGCGACGAAGGTGTTGATCATGGCGAGCGCGGCGGTGCCGTTGGCTTCGAGGTTGGAGCCGGCGTTGAAGCCGAACCAGCCGACCCAGAGCAAGGCAGCGCCGATCAGGGTCATGGTCAGCGAGTGCGGGGCCATCAGCTCCTTGCCGAAGCCGATGCGCTTGCCGATCAGCATGCAGCCGACGAGGCCCGCGATGCCGGCATTGATGTGCACGACGGTGCCGCCGGCGAAGTCGAGCGCGCCCCACTTGAAGAGCATGCCGGCATCGGCATTGACCGCGTCGAGCGCCGCCTGGGCCGCAGCCTTGCCGTCAGTGCCGGCGTCAGCCAGCGCCTTGGCGGCGTTGCCGACCGCGTCGGGACCGCCCCAGTACCAGACCATGTGGGCCATCGGGAAATAGATGAAGGTGACCCAGAGCACGGTGAAGAGCAGCAGCGCCGAGAACTTCATGCGCTCGGCGAAGGCGCCGACGATGAGGGCCGGCGTGATGCAGGCGAAGGTCATCTGGAATGCGATGTAGACGTATTCGGGAATGACGACGCCGTTGGAGAAGGTCGCGGCGACCGAGTTGCCGTCGACGCCGCGCAGGAAGGCCTTGGAGAAGCCGCCGACGAAGTCGTTGAGGCCGCCGCCATTGGTGAAGGCGAGCGAGTAGCCGAAGATGATCCACATCAGGCAGACGATGCAGACGATGGCGAAGACCTGGGTCAGCACCGAGAGCATGTTCTTGCCGCGCACGAGGCCGCCATAGAACAGAGCGAGGCCCGGGATCGTCATCAGGAGCACGAGCATCGTCGAGCTCATCATGAAGGCGACGTCGCCCTTGTTGGGCACGGGGGCAGGCGGTGCAGCCGGGGTTTGCGCCAGCGCGGCGCCGGCCATCGCGGCGAAGGCCAGTCCAACCAGCCCGGCCCGGTTAAGGGTCTTGTTGTTCATCGAGAAACTCCTGGGAAGGTCGGGGATCAAAGGGCGTCGCCGTCGGTCTCGCCGGTGCGGATGCGCACGGCCTTCTCGATCGACGAGACGAAGATCTTGCCGTCGCCAATCTGGCCGGTGCGGGCGGCGGCGGTGATCGCCTCGATCACCTTGGCGACGAGATCGTCGGTGACGGCGACCTCGATCTTGATCTTGGGCAGGAAGCTCACGGCGTATTCGGCGCCGCGGTAGATTTCGGTATGGCCCTTCTGGCGGCCATAGCCCTTCACTTCGGTCACGGTCAGACCGTGCACGCCGATGGCGGTGAGCGCGTCGCGCACCTCCTCCAGCTTGAACGGCTTGATGATGGCCATCACGATCTTCATGGCTGGGTTACCCCCGCTTGTGCGCCGTCGGACCGCGATCCAAGCGACGTCGTTGCGCCTCTCGCGCCCATTCGAGCAGGCGCGTCGGAGGGAGCCTTTCAAGGCCCGTGCCAACCGGTGGATGTGGCGCGTGAGCGGGCAATGCCGCGATTCCGCCATGATCGGGCGGGATCAGCGGCTTAGAATGATCACAAATTAAGCAGATGCCGAAAAAGCAGGCGCTCGTCCGCTCAACCGCGGTCGGGCCGCGGCCGGATCAGGCCTTCCTGCGCGACCGAGGCGACAAGGTGTCCCTCCTGGTCGAAGATCAGCCCGCGCGAGAAGCCGCGCGCGCCCGAGGCGGAAGGGCTGTCCTGGGCATAGAGCAGCCAGTCATCGGCGCGGAAGGAGCGGTGGAACCACATCGCATGGTCGAGGCTAGCACTTTGGACCCGCCGATCGAAGACGCTGGTGCCATGGGCGATCAGGCTGGAATCGAGCAGCAGCAGGTCGGAGGCGTAGGCGAGCGCGCTCTGATGCAGCGCCGGCTCGTCCGGCAGCTTCTGCGCCGCCCTGACCCAAACGTTGAATTTTGGCTCGCGCGGCGCACCCGCAGCGTAGCGGCTCAACTCGACGGGGCGGATGTCGATCGGCCGCTCGCGCCGGTAATAGGCACGCACCGCCTCGGGCATGTGCGGGAGAACGTCGCGCTCCATGCCGTCGCGATCCGGCAGTTCATCGGGCGTCGGCACCGGTGGCATCGGCATCTGGTGGTCGTAGCCGGGCTCGGCGATCTGGAAGGAGGCCGACATGGCGAAGATCGCCGCATCCTTCTGCAGCGCCAGCACGCGCCGCGTCGAGAACGAGCCGCCGTCGCGCAGCCGCTCAACCTCGTAGACGATCGGGATCGTCGGATCGCCAGGCAGCATGAAATAGGCGTGGAGCGAATGGGGCTGGCGAGCCTCGACTGTCTTGCAGGCGGCATAAAGCGCCTGGCCGATCACCTGGCCGCCGAAGACGCGGGTCCAGCCATTGTCGGGGCTGCGACCCTGGAACCGGTTGTGTCCGAGTGGTTCGAGATCGAAGATCGGGAGCAAGGTGTTCGCGGCTGAGGTCATCGGCGAGAAACCGGCGCGGCGCGGGCTTGCGGCCCGGGCCGGCTCTGGGCAAGACGGTAAGGTTGCATCAGCAACGAGCGATCCGGCCACGTCAAGCGGCGCGATGCGAGGACAATCATGGCGCAAAGTTCCGAGGGCGCGAGCCAGCACATCGTCATCGCCGGCGGCGGCGTCGCCGGGCTGACGCTGGCGGTCGCGCTGAAGCAGGCGCTGGGCGAGAGTTTTCGCGTGATTGTGGCCGATCCTGCGCTGGCAGGGCCGGCACGTGCCGACGACCGCGCCTATGCGGTCGCGGCGGCGGCGCGCAACATGCTGGAGGCGCTCGGCATCTGGCGTCTGGCGGAGGCGGCCTCGACGGCGATGACCGAGATGGTCATCACCGACAGCCGCACGCCGGATCTGGTGCGGCCTGTGTTCCTGACCTTCGACGGCGAGATCGAACCCGGCCAGCCCTTCGCCCATATGGTCGAGAACGGGGCACTGATGGCGGCACTGCTCCAGGTTGCGCGTGCCAACGGCGTCGAATTACGGCCCGAGGGGGTCCGCTCGGGCACGGAGGGGGATGGTGCGCTCGCGGTCGTCTTCACCGGTGGCGAAACGCTCGATGCGGCGCTGCTGGTCGCCGCCGACGGCGCTCGCTCGAAGCTGCGGGAGCAGGCCGGCATCGGCTGGGTCGGCTGGTCCTATCCGCAATCGGGGATCGTCGCGACCATCGGCCATGAGCGGCCGCATGAGGGGCGGGCGGTCGAGCACTTCCTGCCGTCGGGTCCGTTCGCGATCCTGCCGCTGGCCGATGGCGGCAAGCTCGGCCATCGCTCCTCGATCGTCTGGACCGAGCGGAGCGAGAGCGTCCCGGCATTGCTGGCGCTGGACGAGAGCGATCTTCTTCTGGAGGTGGAGCGCCGTTTCGGCCTGGAGCTCGGCGAGATCGCCCTGGAGAGCCGGCCGGGCGCCTATCCCCTCTCCTTCGGGGTGGCGCGCCGGTTCATCGGCGAGCGGCTGGCGCTGCTCGGCGATGCTGCCCATGTGATCCACCCGATCGCCGGCCAGGGGCTCAATCTTGGGCTAAAGGATGTCGCGGCACTGGCGGAGGCGATCGTCGATGCGGCGCGGCTGGGTCTGGATGTCGGCAGTTCGGAGGTGCTGGAAGCCTATGAGAAGGGGCGGCGCTTCGACACCGTCGCCATGGGGGTCGTCACCGACGGGCTCAACCGGCTGTTCTCGAACGATTCGACGCCGTTGCGATTGGCGCGCGATCTCGGCCTCGGCCTGGTCGAGCGCATGCCGGGGCTGAAGCGCTTCTTCATCCGCGAGGCGGCCGGGCTCGCCGGGCCGACGCCGCGGCTGCTCAAGGGCGAGATGCTGTAGCCACTACCAGTCATGCTCGGGCTTGACCCGAGCATCTCAGGCCGGAAGGAGCTCCGGTCGGCACTACCTCGTCATGAGATTCTCGGGGCTGCACTTCGCTTCGCCCCGAGAATGACGCGAGCACTACCGGCACTACCCTTCCAACTGCCGTGCCTCTTCCGGCAGCATGATCGGGATGCCGTCGCGGATCGGGTAGGCCAGCTTGGCGGCGCGGCTGATCAGCTCCTGGCGCGCGGCGTCGTATTCCAGCGTCGCCTTCGTCACCGGACAGACGAGGATCTCCAGCAGCTTCGGGTCGATCCGGGTCACGGCCGCGCTGTCCTCGTCTGGGTTCATCATCACATCATCTCCAGCGGTCGCCACCCGCTGAGCGGCGACCAATTCCTGATAGCCGGTGTTACCGGCGCGGCAGATCGGCCAGCATGCCGGCCGCCACCATCAGCTTTGGCAGGGAGAGACCCGACATGGCAATGGCCGAGACGGTCGCACGGGTGCGCTCGGCATCGGCGCCGCGCTCCGCCAGCCAGTCCTTCAGCGCGTCCGGACCCGACTTGCCGGTAGCGATCTCCTGGGTCAGCCCGGCATGGGCATCGGTGAGGGTCTCGACCGCGCGCTGGCGGGCGAGGCGCTCGTAATCGTCGGTCGCGGGAACGGCCGCGGCAGCCGACCTCAGGGTAGAGAAGCCGAAGACCGAATCGGTGCCGAAATGAATCCAGGCGACCTCGACGATGTCGCGCTTGGTCCGGCTGGCGATGTCGACGATATCCGTGGCCTCGGCGAGCCAGGGCAGGCTGGCGACGCGCACCGCGAGTGCCTCGGGCACGCCCTCGGCCGTGAGCGCAGCGATGCGGGCATTGCGCGCCTGTGCCGCCGCTTCCGGTAGCAATTCGGTGAGTGCGCCCTCCAGCGCCGCGACGCCCTTGGCGTAGTGCGCCACGGTCTGCTCGATTGCGCCGGGCTTGGCGACGCCGCGACGCAGGAACCAGCGCATCCGGTCGACGACCAGCTCCTGCGCGGCGGCATAGAGCC
This sequence comes from Allobosea eneae, assembly GCF_042657265.1. Taxonomy (NCBI): domain Bacteria; kingdom Pseudomonadati; phylum Pseudomonadota; class Alphaproteobacteria; order Hyphomicrobiales; family Alloboseaceae; genus Allobosea; species Allobosea eneae. The sequence continues at coordinate 50,870 of NZ_JBHSLW010000035.1, read as the reverse complement.
CGGTCTGGGTCTTGCCCGGCAGCTTGGCGTCGAGCGCGTCGATGGCGCCGTTCAGCGTGATCAGGTCGAAGGCATCACGCGCGACGGCATAGGCCGCCGCGATCGCCGGCGCCTCGGCGCGGGTCTGGTCGGCCAGCATCGAGACAATGGCCGGGCCGCCGCGATTGATGATGGCGTTGGCGAGCTGCGTCGCGACGATCTCGCGGCGCAGCCTGTGGCCGGCGATCTCCTTGCCATAGCCCTCGCGCAGCGGCTGCGGGAAATAGCGGATGAGCTCGCTCTTGAGATAGGGGTCGTCGGGGATCGCCGATTCGAGCAGCGCGTCGTGCAGCGCGAGCTTGGCATAGGCCAGGAGCACAGCGAGCTCCGGCCGGGTCAGGCCTTCGCCGCGCTTTTCGCGCTCGATCAGCACGGCGTCCGACGGCAGATACTCGACGCCGCGGTCGAGCCGGCCATCCTCTTCGAGCTGCACCATCAGCCGGCGCAGATGCGGCGTCGCCTGGATGCCCTGCGCCTCGGTCAGCGATAGCGCCAGCGTCTGCAGGTAGTTGTTGCGCAGGACGAGCAGGCCGACCTCGTCGGTCATCTCAGCCAGCAAAGCGTTGCGCTTCTTTTCAGGCAGGCGACCGTCGCGGACTGGGTCGGCGAGCGCGATCTTGATGTTGACCTCGACGTCGGAGGTGTTGACGCCGGCCGAGTTGTCGATCGCGTCGGTATTGAGCCGCACGCCGTTGCGAGCCGCCTCGATACGGCCGCGCTGGGTCGCGCCGAGATTGGCGCCCTCGCCGATCACCTTGGCGCGCAGATCGGAGCCGGTGACGCGGATCGCGTCATTGGCACGGTCGCCGACCTGGGCGTCGCTCTCGTCGCTGGCGCGGATATAGGTGCCGATGCCGCCGAACCAGAGCAGGTCGACCGGCGCCTTCAGGATCGCGGTCATCAGTTCGGCCGGCGTGACCTGCGCCTTATCGAAGCCGATGGCCTGCCGGGCCTCGGGTGATAGCGCGATGCTCTTGGCCTGGCGCGAGAAGATGCCGCCGCCCTTCGAGATCAGCGCTTTGTCGTAGTCCTGCCAGGACGAGCGCGGCAGGGCGAAGATGCGCTGGCGCTCGGCGAGGCTCTTGGCTGGATCCGGATCGGGGTCGAGGAAGATGTCGCGATGGTCGAAGGCGGCGATCAGCTTGATCGCCGGCGAGAGCAGCATGCCGTTGCCGAAGACGTCGCCGGACATGTCGCCAACGCCGGCGACGGTGAAGGGCGTCGCCTGGATGTCGACATCCATCTCCCGGAAATGGCGCTTCACCGCCTCCCAGGCGCCGCGGGCGGTGATGCCCATGCCCTTGTGGTCGTAGCCTTGCGATCCGCCCGAGGCGAAGGCGTCGCCGAGCCAATGGTGCTTCTCGGCGGAGAGGGCGTTGGCGGTGTCGGAGAAGGTCGCGGTGCCCTTGTCGGCGGCGACGACGAGATAGGGATCGTCGCCGTCATGGCGGACCGTGTCCGGCGGCGGCAGGATCTTCTCGCCGTCGAGATTGTCGGTGAGCTCGAGCAAGGTGCGGATGAAGATGCGGTAGCTCTCGGTGCCTTCGGCCAGCCAGGCCTGACGGTCGCTCGCCGGCGGCAACCGCTTGGGCACGAAACCGCCCTTGGCGCCGACCGGGACGATGACGGCGTTCTTGACCTGCTGGGCCTTGACCAGCCCGAGCACCTCGGTGCGGAAATCCTGCGGCCGGTCCGACCAGCGCAGGCCACCGCGTGCGACCTTGCCGAAGCGCATATGAATGCCTTCGACGCGCGGCGAATAGACGAAGATCTCGTAGAGCGGGCGCGGCAGCGGCATGCCGTCGACCTGGCCGGAGGCGAGCTTGAACGAGATCGTGCCGCGCGGATGCCCGTCAGGCCCGATCTGGAAGAAATTGGTGCGCAGCGTCGCGTCGATCAGGTTGACGAAGCGGCGCAGGATGCGGTCCTCGTCGAGGCTGGTGACGTCGGCGAGCGCGGCTTCGATGCGCTCGCGCTCGGCCTTCATCTGCTCGGCGCGCTTCTCGTCAGAGAGGTGCGGGTCGAACTTGGCGACGAAGAGCTTCACCAATCCGGTGGCGATGCCAGAATGGCGGGTCAGCGCGTCGGCGATGTAGTCCTGCGCGTAGGGCGCGCCGACCTGGCGCAGATAGCGGCCGAGCGCCCGCAGCAGCGCAGCTTCCCGCCAGGCGAGGCCGGCGGCGAGAACGAGCTGGTCGAAGCGGTCGGATTCGGTGAGGCCGCGGAACTGCGCCATCAGCGCCGCCTCGATCGTCGGATCGAGGTTCTCGATATCGATCTCGCCGCCGCTGGCACGCTCCAGCGTCATGTCGTGCAGCCAGACGCGGGTGTCGCTGCCCGCCCCGCCATTCTGTTGCGGGGTAATGTTGAAGGTGCGCTCGTTGACGACGCGGAAGCCCATGTTCTCCAGCATCGGCACGCGCTCGGAGAGCGAGATCGCGGCGCCGCGCGAGAACAGCTTGAGATTGGCCCGCGTCGGCCCGTCGCCCTCGCGGCGGTAGAGGTTCACCGCACGCGGACGCTCGTCCGACAGCTTCTGCAGCATGTCGACGTCGACCAGGGCGTCCTCGGCGGAATAGCGCTCGCGATAGGCGGCGCCGAAGGCCTCGGCATAGCGCTCGGCGAGGGAGCGAGCGGCCGGGCCGGCCTTGCCGGCGTCGAGTGCGTCCTTGAGGCCGTCGCTCCAGGTGCGGACGATCGCGGCGATGCCTGCTTCCAGCGTGCTGCGGTCGACCTTGGGCGTGCGGCCCTCGTCGCGCCCGATGATGTAGTGGGTGCGGGAGAGCGGCCCCTCAGGATAGGCCGGATAGGCGGCGGAGAGGCGGCCCTGGTAGATGCGGGCGAGGAACTCGCCGACGCGGCGGCGCACCGTGGTGTCGTAGCGGTCCTTCGGAATGAAGACGAGCGCCGAGACGAAGCGGTCGAACTCGTCGGCGCGGGCGAGCGCCCGGATGCGCGGCCGCTCGGTCAACTGCATGATGTCCAGGGCGAAGCGCTCCAGCGTCTCGACATCGATCTGGAACAGCTCGTCGCGCGGGAAGGCGTCGAGCACGTTGTAGAGGGCGCGGCCGGAATAGCTCGACGGGTCGAAGCCGGTGCTCTTCAGTACGCGCGCGACCTTGAGGCGCAGATAGGGGATGCCGCGGGCGCTGCCGGTATAGGCGTTCGAGGTGAGCAGGCCGACGATGCGTAATTCGCCGTCGAGGCGGCCGTCGGGGGTGAAGAGCTTGACGCCGACATAGTCGAGATGGACGCGGCGGTGGACACGGCTCTTGACGTTGGCCTTGGTGATGATCAGCGCCTGCGGCTTGGCCAGGAAGGCGCGGATCTCCGGCGTCATCACCACGAGCTCGCGATTCTTGCGCAGCACCCGGACATCCGGGTCGCGCAGGATGCCGAGACCGGAGGAATCGACCGGATCGGCAGCCGTGTCGCCGCCGGCGAAGCGATAGGCCCGCACGCCGAGCAAAGTGAAATTGTCGCTGGCGATCCATTCGAGGAAATTCAGGGCCTCGGTGACCTCGTCCTCCGGCAGCGGCGGTGGATTGGCGCGGTAGGACTGGATCACCTCGGTGATACGCCCGCGCATCGCGGCCCAGTCGTCGACGGCGAGGCCGACATCGACATAGACGCGGGCGAGGCCGGCGGCGAGCCGCTCGCGCGCCTCGGCGGTGTCGATCCGGTCGAGATGGATATGGATCAGGCTCTCGCGACGGGTGCCTTCGACGGCGCGGCCGGAGGCCTCGCCGGCGAGCGACTGGAAGCTACCGTCGTCCTTGCGCACCACGGCGAGGATCGGGTGGGCGACGAGGCGCGGCTCGTAGCCCTGCTCGGTCAGCTCGGCCAGGGTCGAATCGAGCAGGAACGGCTTGTTGTCGTTGACGACCTCGAGGATCGTGATCTGGCGCTCGCGCCCGTCCTGCTTCACCGCCTCGTCGCGGAAGCGCAGATTGGGCTCGCCGGGTTTGCGCTTGCCGCTCAGATGGGCATAGGCGGCATCGGCGGCGCGAACGAGTAGTTCCGGTGGCAGCGCAACGAGATCCTCGGCGACGGTGCGGCCATAGAGCAGCTTGGGGAAGTCTGCGGGCATCGCCGAACCGAGCTCGCGGGCAGCAGCCTCGATCGCGGTGACGGCTGCAGCCGTGGCATTCGCTTCGCGCTTGGCCATAGTCTTCTTCCCCCTGCTATTTTGCCGAAGCGATGACATAGCTCACCGGCTGCTGCAACTTTCGTCGGATGCCAGCAGCCAGATTGCACCAATATGGCGCGGACGCAGCAAGTCGTGCCCGATCCGCGCGGATATCGACGCAAGGAGTGCAGAGATGACGAAGAAGCATGACAAAGCGATGGTGGGCGAGCAGCCTGCGAAGCAGGACGCGCCGCCCGCCGTGATGGCGCTCTCTCTGCCGCAAGCCGAGCTTTCCGAGGCGATGCAGGCCTATTTCGCCAAATGCGAGGAGAAGCTGGGCTATGTCCCGAACGTCCTCACCGCCTATGCGCATGACGACGCCAAGCTCCAGGCCTTCGCCGCCTTCTACAACGACCTGATGCTGGCGCCGTCGGGCCTGTCGAAGCTGGAGCGCGAGATGATCGCGGTCGCGGTTTCCAGCGTGAACCGCTGCTATTACTGCCTGACGGCGCATGGCCAGGCAGTGCGCCAGCTCTCCGGCGACCCCGTCCTCGGCGAGATGATGGTGATGAATTACCGCGCCGCGCAGCTCTCAGCCCGTCACCGCGCCATGCTCGATTTCTCGGTGAAGCTGACGGAAAGGCCGCACGAGGTCGAGGAGGGGGACCGGCAGAGCCTGCGCAAGGCCGGCTTCGGCGAGCGCGACATCTGGGACATCGCGGCCGTCGCCGCCTTTTACAATATGTCGAATCGGATGGCCTCGGCCGTCGATATGCGGCCGAATCCCGAATATCACGGCGCGTCACGCTGAGTTGCCAAAGAAAAACGGCCGGCGGAAACCGCCAGCCGTGAGTTGGCCTCGACTCGCTGGCCCGGCCCGCCACAGCGCCGGAGGGGCTGGGGGGCTGACGTGTCCGGAACCGGACAGGCCGGGCCGCCGAGGCAACGATTCGGAGTTGAACGCCGTAACGGGGCGCTCACTTGGCGCAAGCGCGGCGAAATCATGGCAATCGCGGCAAGACTGATGATCGCGGTGGGGTCGTCATCAATCTGTCTTGCAGCGCCCTTGCCAGCGCCGGAGGGCGGGCGCATCATCCCTTGCCGGATAATCGCCGGTAACGAACAGGAGGCGCGATGAGCGAAAGCGAAACTCCGCCAGGTCAGCGAGCGGGCGCGGTCGTCGCCTTTCCGGCTGCCGCGCCCTCCTCGGTCACCTTCGATCGGCGCGAGCTGAACGAACTGTTCAATCTCTATGGTCGCATGGTCGCGGCCGGCGAATGGCGCGACTACGCCATCGACTTCCTGCGCGACAAGGCACAGTTCTCGGTCTTTCGGCGCACCGCCGAGGTGCCGCTCTACCGAATCGTCAAGGATCCATCGCTGGCCCGGCGCCAGGGCGCCTATTCGGTGGTGACCGCGACCGGGCTGATCCTGAAGCGCGGTGCGGAGCTTGGACGAGTCCTCAAGGTGCTCGACAAGCGTCTGAGCGTGGTGAACTGACCCCGCGCGAAGGGCGCTGCCCAAACAAAAAGCCCCGGCCGTGAGGCCGGGGCTTCGTATTTCCTAGGCTGTCGCCCGGCTCACTCCTGCTTGGAGCCGAAGAGCGAGAGCAGCATCTGGAACATGTTGACGAAGTTCAGGTAGAGCGACAGGGCGCCGTTCACCGAGAGCTTCGCGGCCGACTCGGAATCGAGGTCCGAGTACAGGTACATTTCCTTCAGGCGCTGCGTGTCCCAGGCGGTCAGGCCGGCGAAGACCAGCACGCCGATCACCGAGATGGCGAAGGAGAGCGCGCTCGACGCCAGGAAGATGTTGACCACCGAGGCGATCACCAGGCCGATCAGGCCCATGATCAGGAACGAGCCCATGCCCGACAGCGACTTCTTCGTGGTGTAGCCGAACAGGCTGAGGCCAGCGAAGGAGGCCGCGGTGATGAAGAACACCTTGGCGATCGATTCACCGGTGAAGACCACGAAGATCGACGACAGCGAGATGCCCATCACCGCCGCGAAGGCGAAGAACATGGCACGGGCGGTCGACGAGCTCATGCTCTCGGCCTTGAACGAGAAGAAGAAGATGAAGGCCAGCGGAGCCAGCATCACCACCCACTTCAGCGGGGACAGGTAGAGCGCCTGGCCGAGCGGCGTCAGCGCGGTGACCTTGCCCGAGGGCGAGTAGCCGGCGATCGCCAGCATGGAGATGCCGATCGCCATCAGGCCGGTGATGGCCAGGCCGATGCTCATATTGTTGTAGACGCCGAGCATGAACGAGCGCAGGCCCTGGTCCACCTCGACGGCGCTGGTCTGCTGGGCGCGGCCGGCGCCCCAGACCTGAGCGTTGCGGTCGAAATCGCTCATGGAGAGAGTTCCCCTTGAAACTTTGCCTGGCGGGCAATCGCCCTTGCGACGCCCACCGCCGCGCACCAATGTCGCGACACCACGAAATATGAGGGGGATCGCGCAGGCTTACAAGAGGGCGGCATGGTTAGCGTCGCTGCCGGCATAGAAATTCGTCGGCCAGTCGATGCAACATTACCGTCTGTCCATGTTTATGCCTGATCGCCTTGAGTCAGACCTCATAAATTCCGCAGATGAGAAGCGGGCGCTTTCGACAGTATTTGTAGCGTTCCGATCAATCCGAACACGACGGTGACCACAACCGCTGCAGTCGCGGCGATAATAGCGCCTGTCGGATCGGGGACGAAATCTATCTTCATCACTTGCGTGACGACGCCCCAGCCGGCCGCGGCACCTGCCAGGAGCCCGAACAAGGCGGAAACGACGCCGATGCCTGCGTATTCGAGGACGTACGACGAAAGTATGAAGCGGCGGGTGGCGCCTAGGGTCTTCAGGATCATCGCGTCATAGAGCCGCGCCCTCTGCCCGGCCGCCAGGGCGCCGGCCAGGACCAGCAGGCTCGCGCCGATGGCGAGGCCGGAGGCGCCGCGAATCGCCCCGGCGAGCTGGCCGACGATGCCGTTGACCGCTTCGAGCGCGTCCTTGACCCGGACCGCCGTCACCGCCGGGAACGCGATGGCGAGCTGGCGCATCAGGGCAGGGTCACCGGTCGCGGGCGTCGCGCCATTGTCGGTCACGGTGGCGAGGTTGGTATGGGGTGCGCCGGCGAAGGTGTTCGGCGAGAACACCATGACGAAATTGATGCCGAGCGAACGCCACTCGATGTCGCGGAAATTGGCGATGCGCGCGGTGATGTTGCGGCCGAGGACGTTGACGGTGAGCTTGTCGCCGAGCTTGAGGCCGAGCCCCTCGACGGCGCGGGCGTCGAAGGAGACCAACGGCTCGCCGCGATAGTTCTCCGGCCACCACTCGCCCGAAGCGAGCCTGGAGGCCTCGGGCATGCCGGCGGAATAGGTGATGCCGCGATCGCCCTCGAGCACCCAGGCCATCTGCTCGCTGGCCTTGATCTGTTCGGCCGGAACGTCGTTCACGCTGACGATGCGCCCGCGCATCATCGGCACGCGCTCGACATGGGCGCCGGGGCGTTGCTCGGCGAGGAAACGGTCGAACTCGGCCGCCTGGGCATTGGGGATGTCGAGGAAGAAGAAGCTCGGCGCCTTCTGCGGCAGGGACTGGGTCAACTGCCGGCGTAGGCTGACGTCGATGAAGGCGAGCGTCGATAGCAGGGCGACCCCGAGGCCGAGCGACAGCACCAGCGAGGGCGTCAGCGCGCCCGGGCGATAGGTGTTGGCGAGCGCCATGCGCAGCGCCGGCTGGCGTGGTCGTCCAGCGCGGCGGGCCAGCGCCATCAGCCCCCAGGCGATCAGGCGCAGCAGCAGGAAGACGCCGCCGGCGGCGCCGATATAGATCAGGGCGATGCGCCGGTCATAGGCGAAGACGAGCGCGACGCCGACGAGGCCGGCGAGCGCCGCGAAGAAGAGCGCGAGGTAGATCCAGCGCGGCCGGCGTCGGTCCGGTTCGATCTGGTCGCGGAACAGGGCCGAGACCGGGACGTCATGGGCGCGGCCGAGCGGGATGATGGCGAAGACCAGCGCGGTCAGCAGCCCGTAGAGCGCAGCGACAGCGAGCTCGGCCGGGGCGAGCGTCGGCTCGAACGGCAGAGGCAGGATGTCGGCGAGCATATAGCCAAGCGCGAAGGGCGCTGCAGCGCCAAGGGCCAGCCCGATCGTGATGCCGAAGCCGGCGACCAGCATGACCTCGGTCAGATGGATCGCGACGACGCGGCCGCCGGTGGCGCCGAGCGCCTTCAGCGTGGCGAAATCGAGCCGCTTGGCCTCGACGAAGCGGCGCACCGCATTGGCGACGCCGACGCCGCCGACCAAGAGCGCGGTCAGGCCGACCAGGGTGAGGAACTGGGTGAAGCGCTCGATATTGCGCTGGAAGTTCGGCGCGGCGTTGGCGCGCGAGCGGACTTCCCAGCCGGCATTTGGCTGTTCGCGCGTGGCGCTGGCGAGGAGGGCCTCGAGGGCGGCATCGGTATTGGCGCCATCGGGCAGGATGACGCGCGCCGTCCAGCGCACCAGGCTGCCGGGCTGGAGCAGGCCGGAGGCCCGCAGCGCCTCCTGCGAGAGGATCAGGCGCGGGCCGAAGCCGACGCCGGCGGCGATCTTGTCGGGCTCGGAGACGAGATTGGCGCGCAATTGCACCCGGGCCGAGCCGATCAGCACGGTATCGCCGGGCTTCAGGTCGAGCCGGCCTAACAGGACGGGATCGGCGATGCCGCCATAGGCGCCGTCGCGCAAAGCGAGCAGGTCGGCGGCCGGCTGGGCCGGATCGGTGCGCAATTCGCCGATGCTGGGATAGGAGCCGTCGACGGCCTTGACTTCGACGAGCCCCGCGCCCTTTTCGCCAGCATTGGCCATGCTGCGCAGGGTCGCGATGGTCGAGACCCTGCCATGGCGGGCGAGGAAAGCGTGTTCCTCGGCGGTCGGCTCGCGATGGATCAGGCTGAAGGCGGCGTCGCCGCCGAGGATGCGTCGCCCCTCGCGGCCGAGGCCCTCGCTGAGACCGCGCGAGGAGGAGGAGACGGCGGCGATCGCCATGACGCCGAGCGCGAGGCAGGCGATGAAGACGCCAAAGCCGCGCAGGCCGCCGCGCAGGTCACGCCAGGCGAGGCGCAAGGCGAGCTTCAGGCCGACCGGGCGTCGAGCGGGCGTCGAGGGCGAAGCGGACGGTTTGACGGGGGCGTGCATCTCAGATCGCCAGCGCCTCGGTGCCGGCCTCGGTCTCGATCCGGCCTGCGCGCAGGCGCACGGTGCGGTCGCAGCTCGCGGCGAGCGAGAGATCGTGGGTGACCAGGACGAGGGTGGCGCCGCGCTCGCGCCGGAGCGCGAAGATCAGGTCGACGATCGAGCGGCCGGTGCTCTCGTCGAGATTGCCGGTCGGTTCGTCGGCGACGAGGATCGCCGGGTCGGGCGCGACCGCGCGGGCAATGGCGACGCGCTGCTGCTCGCCGCCGGAAAGCTGGGCGGGGTAGTGATCCATGCGCTCGCCGAGGCCGACATTGCGCAATTCGGCCGCGGCGCGCTCGAAGGCGTTGTCGGCGCCAGCCAATTCCAGCGGCAGCGCAACATTCTCGCGGGCCGTCATGGTCGGCACGAGGTGGAAGGACTGGAAGACGATGCCGATATGGCGGCCGCGAAAAATGGCGAGGGCATCCTCGCCCAGCGTGCCGAGATCCTGGCCAGCGACCTTCACGATCCCGGAATCGGGCCGTTCCAGCCCGGCCATGGTCATCAGGAGGGTCGACTTGCCGGAACCGGAGGGACCGACCAGGCCGGTGGCCTGACCCTGCGGGATCGCCAGCGAAACCCCTTTGAGGATATGGACGCGGGCGGCGCCGCGCCCCAGACTAAGCTCGACGTCACTCAGTTCGATGACCGCCGGGGTTCCTTCGCTCGCCGCCATGTTTCCGCTTTCATCCCGTCCGATGCCGCCGCTTCGACCATCTTTCCGAGCCGAAGGGATCAGAACCGCCATGCGTCGCGCCGCCAACCGATATGGGCGCTTGCCGTCTCGAATCCAGCCACTGCCGCGCATTTGGGCGGTCATGCTGCTCGTCTTCGCCAGCCTGGGTCCCATTTCAATGAACAGCCCTGCCTTCGCCCAGAGCAAGCCCCTCAAGCTGGTCGCGCTCGGCGACAGCCTGACCGCCGGCTACAACCTGCCTGCTAGCGCCGCTTTCCCGACGGTGCTGGAGAAGATGCTGCGCGACAAGGGGATTTCGGTCGAGATCGCCAATGCCGGCGTCTCCGGCGACACCTCGCAGGGCGGGCTGGAGCGGCTCGACTGGTCGGTGCCGGATGGGACCGACGGCGTCATCCTCGAGCTCGGCGCCAATGATGCCCTGCGCGGCGTCGATCCGGCGCTGACCGAGACGTCGCTTGACGCGATCGTGACCAGGCTGAAGGCGCGCGGCATCCCGGTGCTGCTCGCCGGCATGTACGCGCCGCGCAGCAACGGCCCCGATTATGTCGCCCGTTTCGACGCGATCTATCCGAAACTCGCCGAAAAGCATGGGCTGGTCCTCTACCCGTTCTTTCTGGACGGGATCGCCGGGGACCGGGTATTGAACCAGCCCGACATGCTGCATCCAAAAGCTGAGGGCGTGCGCGTCATCGCGCAACGCATTCTGCCGACGGTGGAGCGGTTCCTCGCCTCGCTGCGCCCGCGCTCCTGAGCAAGGGCGCATCCTGCCATCACCTTAGTCATGCGCGGCGCGTTTCCGGTGCGTCCGCCATCGGAGCCTATAGCCATGGACTACCGCCGTCTCGGCCGCACAGACCTCAAGGTATCCGCGATCTGCCTGGGCACCATGACCTGGGGCCAGCAGAACACCGAGGCCGAAGGCCATGAGCAGATGGACTATGCGCTCGACCAGGGCGTGAACTTCTTCGACACGGCTGAGCTCTACTCGATTCCGCCGAAACCAGAGACGCAAGGAGCGACCGAGACGATCATCGGCAGCTGGTTCAAGGCGCGGGGCAAGCGCGACAAGGTGATCCTTGCCTCCAAGATCGTCGGGCGCACCGCCAATGACTGGTTCCGCGACGACAAGGGCCCGACCCGAGTCAACCGCCGGCAGATCGAGGAAGCGGTCGACAAGAGCCTGAAGCGGCTGCAGACCGACTATATCGACCTCTACCAGATCCATTTCCCGGACCGCCCGATGGCCTGGGGCTCGAACCCGACGCGCTTCAACCAGGCGGCATTCTCGCGGGCCGAGGACGAGACGCCGTTCGCCGAGCAGCTCGACGCCTTCGCGGCCATGATCAAGGCCGGCAAGATCCGCCATCTCGGCCTCTCCAATGAGAGCGCCTGGGGCACGATGAACTTCCTCGCCGAGGCGAGGGGAACCGATCGCCCGCGCGTGCAGTCGATCCAGAACGCCTACAACCTCTTGAACCGGACCTTCGAGACGGCGTTGGCCGAGATCGCCATGCGCGAGCAGGTCGGGCTTCTCGCCTATTCGCCGCTGGCCCAGGGCTATCTCTCCGGCAAATATCTCGACGGAGCCCGGCCGGCGGGCGCGCGCACGACGCTGTTCGACCGCGGCCAGCGCTACCAGACCGATGGCGCCGAAGACGCGATCAAGGCCTATATCGCGCTCGCCCATGAGGCCGGGCTCGATCCCGTCCAGATGGCGCAGGCCTTTGTGACCTCGCGCTGCTTCGTCACCTCGAACATCATCGGGGCGACCAGCATGGACCATCTCAGGACGGCGATCGGCTCAGCCAAGGTCGCGATCTCGCCTGAGCTCGAGGCGAAGATCGACGCGATCCATCAGCGCGTCGGCAACCCTTGTCCGTAGCCTCTCCGTCATTCTCCGCCGAAGCGAAGCGGAGAGCCGAGAATTGCCTGAGAGAGATGCTCGGGTCTGCGCCCGAGCATGACGGCGGTCGCGCCGGCTTGTGAACAATAGCGGACGCTGCGAGGCTGCCGTCTCGCCAGAGTCACAAATGCTTGGCACTGATTCGTCATGCCTAGGCTGTTCACCGCGCTAGAAGTTCCCGCCGAAGTCGCCTCGGCCCTGACGCTGCATCGCGGCGGATTGGTCGGCGCCCGCTGGATCGAGCCTGCCGACTATCACGTCACCTTGCGCTTCCTCGGCGATGTCGACCGGCGGATGGCCCATGACGTCGACAGCTTCCTCAACGATGTCGGCGGCGAGCCGCTGACGATCACGCTCGACCAGCTCGGCAGCTTCGGCGGCGACCGGCCACGCGCAGTGTTCGCGCGCGTCCAGCCTTCTCCGAAGCTGAACGAGTTGCAGGCCGAGCTGGAGCGATTGATGCGGCGGCTGGGTCTGCCGGCCGAGTCGCGCAAGTTCACGCCGCATGTGACGCTGGCGCGTTTGCGCGACGTCTCGCCGGTCGAGGTCGCGCATTATCTTGCTCTGCATCCGATCGTGCGGCCGATCAGCTTCACGGCGCGGCGTTTCGCGCTGATGTCGTCGCGCGATTCGATCGGCGGGGGGCCCTATGTGCTGGAGGCGGCCTATCCGCTCGGCCTGTCCTATCCCAATCGGCCGAGCGGCGCGGTGTCGCAGCGGAGGTGATGATGGGACATGATCGTCCGAAGCGCCTGAGCCCCGAGGCCCGCAAGGAGGCCCTCTCGATCCTGACCGGCTGGACGCTGGCCGAGGGCCGCGAGGCGATGAGCAAGCGCTTCGTCTTTCGCGATTTCAACGAGGCCTTCGGCTGGATGAGCCGGGTCGCGCTGCTGGCGGAGAAGCTCGACCATCATCCGGAATGGTCGAACGTCTACAAGACGGTCGAGGTGACGCTGACGACGCATGACGCCGGCGGCCTGACCGAACTCGACGTCAGGCTGGCGCGTGCCATGGATGCGATGGCGAGCTAAGCCGGTCCTGTCAGACGCCGGACCCAGGCCGCCGGCAGGCGCTTGGCGATCGCCTTCAGCGTCGGGCGCAGATGCGGTAGGGCGAAGTCGCAGGCAAGCTGGCCGCGCCAGCTCAACGGCACGGTGAAATCGCGCACCGGCACGGCGCCGTCGGCATGCTCCTGTTTGTAGGGATCGGCCGGCGCCAGGAGATCGAAGATCGCGTTGCCACGCGCCCTGGCGCTGGCGAAGGCGTGGTGGACAAGCACCCGGCCGAGGCCTTCTCGCTCGAAGGCAGGGTCGCTGGCGATGACATGGCCGAAACTGCGGCCCTTGCAGTCGAAGGACAGGTCGATCCCCACCGGCCGGTGATCGCAGGTCACAACCGAGAGGCGCAGGCCGGTATCGTTCCGCTCGTCGGCGGCGAGTGCGGCGAAGAAGTGCCCGAAGCGAGGGTTCGAGACCGCAGGGGCGACGATGCCGTGCTGGACGAGCGAGTCCCGCTTCATCGCGACGGCCTGCTCAGCCAGCATGCCGGCTTCTCGCCCGGGCCCGACTTGGGCAAAGGTGACCTGGCCGCGCTCGGACAGTCGGCGCAGGCGGCGGCGATAATTGGAGCGGTCGCGCGCCGGATAGGCGAGGCTGGGCCCGTCAGGTGCGACCCGCAAGGCGAGGTCGGCGAAGGGCGCCTCCTGACAGACCACAGGAGTCGCGACCCCGAGCCGACTGCAATGGCCAAGCGCCGCATCGGCGCGTACCAGGCGCAGTTCGACCAGGTCGATGCCATGGCGACGCAAGGCCTCCCAGCCACGTTCCAGCCAATGCTCGCATTTCGGGCCGGGCTCGATCAGCACGTCGCCGAACTGGGCCACCGGCGCGCCCATCAGTCGGACCAGCTCGAGACCGAGGCGACGCCGGCGCTCCAGCGGCCAGACCATGACCAGGCGCCCCGCCTCGCGCCCTATGACGAGGCAGAGGCGATCATCGGCGGCCAAATAATGGTCGCACCAATGGCTCAGGAAGGCATGGCGCTGGAAAAGCTGATGCGGCAGGCCGGCACGGGCGAAAAGTGCGTCCCATTCAGGCTTCAGGGCGAGGAAGGCGTCGCGGCCGCTCAGAATCTCGACGGAGAAGCTTGCCGCTACCTCGCCGCCAAGCGAGGGCGATCCTTCCGTATCCCGGCGCATCGGCTTGGCGGGCATGCTCAGCCCTGACCGCGGAGGTGGTCGATCAGGCGCTTGGCCCCGGCCAGGCGGAACTTCGCGAGATAGGGCGCGAGCAGCAGCGGATGCCGGGCGGCAAAGGGGGCGTCATGTTCGACCATATGACGGATGGCGAGGACCGGCAGCGGCGCGCGCAGGGGCCTGAAATCGCGGTTCCACAAGCCCGGCGCGTCGGAGGCTTCGTACATCAGCCCGATCATCCGGCCGCGTGAGAGCGAATAGAATTTGTGGCGCTTCTGGATGCCTTGCAGCATGGCGACGCCGCGCTCGCCGGTGCAATTCGGAAAGCCGACGATGACGGTCCGGAAGTGCGCCATGGCCGGTTTGCAGGGAATGGCGTCGAGCGCGCCAAAACTGCCGCGGATCAGGGCGAAGGCACGCTCCTCGTCGTCGGGCCCGGCGCCGCAGATAGCAAGTCGCGCGGTGTCGATCCGTGCGGCCTGGCGCGTGAAGGGGCAGACGGCGCCGGTGCGGCCGAGATCGGGATGCTCGCGCATCAGGTAGGTCTCGACCCAGCCGAGCAATGTGGCGAGAGGCACATTCGCTTCCGGGTCGGAGTCGATATCAGCACGCGCCTGCGCGAAGGTCAGTAGCGCATCGCGCGCTTCCGCCGTTCTCGCCACCTTGTCCAGCATGAGAAACCCCGTGGGCCACTGCAACCGGGGATAGCAGACACGCCTTAGGGAATGGTTGACGAGGTCTTGTCGCAGATAGGGGCGGCGTTAGGGTTTAGGAAAGCTTATCGTCGGCGGCCCAGCCGCACGCCGCAAGCGCCGCGCGCATATGCGGCGGCGGCACCGCTTCCGCCCGTATCGGCTCGCGCTTGGGATTGAGCGGAATCGCGATGCTTTGTGCATGCAGATGGAGTCCCGGCCCACCGGATCGCGGCGCGTTGCCGTAGATCTCGTCGCCAAAGATCGCCCCGAAACTGGCGGCGCAGTGTACGCGCAATTGATGTGTGCGGCCGGTCAGCGGGTCGAGCGCCAGCCAGGCGAGCTGAATCCCGTCCAGGCTACCGCGGCCGAGTACGCGATAGCCTGTCTGTGAAGGCAGACCTTTCGGGTCCGGCTTCATCCACCAGCCGCGCTCGGGCGAGCGCTTCGCCAAGGCCAAGTCGATCAGTCCAGCGTCCTCGGCTGGGCCGCCTTCGACGATCGCCCAATAGGTCTTCTCGATCCGGCCATCGCGAAAGAGCTGATTGAGCTGCGCCATGGCGCGCGGATGCCGGCCGAGCACCAGACAGCCCGAGGTGTCCTTGTCGAGCCGATGGGCAGCCTCGGGCCGGCGCGGCAGCCCGAAGCGCAGGGCGTCGAGATGATCGGTCAGCACCGGGATGATGCGGCCTTTCGCCGCCGGCCCGCGATGGACGGGAAGCCCGGCCGGCTTGTCGATGACGAGCATCATCGCGTCGCGGTGCAGGACAGCGAAGGGCAGATCGTCCTGCGAAAGGGCTGGTCGCTCGGGGCTGGTCATGGCATTGCGCTAAACCAAGACTTCACCGCCATGCAACCCGAAGCTCGCCGCTCGCAGCGGCAGGACGCGCGATGAGCGAGACCGAACCGAAGAAACGTGGCTTCTTCTCGAAGCTGTTCGGACTGGACCAGCCGGAGCCGCCAAGGCCCCCGGAACCGGCGCCCGCTCCCCTGCCCGAGCCACCAGCCGAGCCTGTCGCCGAAATCGTGCCCGAGGCTGGGCCGGAGGCACAGGTCGCGCTGGAGATCCCGCCTGACGAGAGCCCGCCGCTGCCGATTGCGCCGCCGGAGCCCGCGCCCGAGCCGGTCCAACCCAAGCGCAGCTGGTGGCGCCGGCTGCGCGACGGGCTGTCGCGGACATCCTCGGCGCTGACGACCGGGATCAGCGACCTCTTCACCAAGCGTAAGCTCGATGCGGCGACGCTGGAGGACCTGGAAGACATCCTGATCCAGGCCGATCTCGGCCTCGCGACCTCCGCCCGCATCGCCAAGGCGGTCGGCGAGGGCCGCTATGACAAGCAGATCGAGCCGGAGGAGGTGAAGGCGATCCTGGCCCGCGAGGTCGAGGCGATCCTGACTCCCGTCGCGATCCCGCTTGTGATCGACGCCACCAAAAAGCCGTTCGTGATCCTGATGGTCGGGGTCAACGGTTCGGGCAAGACGACGACGATCGGCAAGCTCGCGGCCAAGTTCCGGGCCGAAGGCAAGTCGGTGATGCTGGCGGCGGGCGACACCTTCCGTGCTGCGGCGATCGAGCAGCTCAAGGTCTGGGGCGAACGGACCGGCGCGCATGTCGTCGCTGGTCAGCAGGGCGCCGATGCGGCCGGGCTTGCCTTCGAAGCACTGCAGAAGGCCAGGGCCGGGGGCGTCGATGTGCTGCTGATCGACACGGCCGGGCGCCTGCAGAACAAGACGGGGCTGATGGACGAATTGGCCAAGGTGGTGCGGGTTATCCGCAAGCTCGATTCTGAGACGCCGCATGCGGCGCTGCTGGTGCTCGACGCCACGGTCGGCCAGAACGCGGTCAGTCAGGTCGAGGCGTTCCGCCACACTGCCGGCGTCACCGGGCTGGTGATGACCAAGCTCGACGGCACGGCGCGCGGCGGCATCCTCGTCGCGCTGGCGGCGCAGTTCGGCCTGCCCGTGCATTTCATCGGCGTCGGCGAGAGCGTCGACGACCTCGAACCATTCTCGGCGCGCGATTTCGCCCGCGCCGTGGCAGGACTGGGAGAAGCGGCATGAGCGAGACGGCGGCGAGCCCGAACGGGGTGAAACCGGTCAATCCGCTCGTCAAGCTGGCGCTCGAATTCGGGCCGCTGGCGATCTTCTTCTTCGTCAATTCCTATGGCGATCGCTGGTTCGGCGTCGCCGAGGACAGGCGCATCTTCGTCGCCACCGGCGTCTTCATCGCGGCCTCGCTGATCGCGCTGGTGCTGTCGAAGATCGTGATGAACCATCTGCCGCGGATGGCGATCGTCAACGCCGTGGTGGTGACCGTGTTCGGCGGGCTGACTCTCGCCCTCGACGACGCTTTCTTCATCAAGGTCAAGCCGACCATCGTGAACACGCTGTTCGGCTGCATCCTGCTCGGCGGTCTGTTCTTCGGCCGCTCGCTGCTGGCGCTGGTGCTCGACAGCGTGCTGCAGCTCGACGAGGAGGGCTGGCGCAGGCTGACCCTGCGCTGGGGCCTGTTCTTCTTCGTGCTGGCGGCGCTGAACGAGGTGGTCTGGCGCACGCAGACGCAGGATTTCTGGGTCGCCTTCAAGGTCTGGGGCGTGATGCCGCTGACCATGATCTTCGCCCTCGCCCAGACGCCATTGATCCTCAAGCACGAGATCAAGCGCGAGGGGGCGGAGTGAAGTCCTTCCGCGCTGCCATTCCGGGGCCTCGCACAGCGAGGAACCCGGAATCCAAGACTGGCTTGCGCGCTGTCGATCTCGCGATGATGGCCTAGCCCGGTCGTGGGTTCGGGGTTCGCCGCGGCGCGGCGCCCCAGAATGACAGGTGTGGCGCAGCCCTATTTCGGCGCGAGGCGGATGGCGCCGTCGAGACGGATCGCGGTGCCGTTCAGCATGTCGTTCTCGACGATGCTTTTCACCAGCGCGGCATATTCCGAGGCCCGGCCGAGGCGCGAGGGGTGCGGCACCGAGACGGCGAGCGAGGCACGAGCGTCGTCGGGCAGGCCCGCGAACATGGGCGTCTCGAACAGGCCGGGCATGATCGTGACGATGCGGATGCCGACGCCGGCAAGATCGCGCGCGACGGGCAGGGTCAGGCCGACGACGCCGGCCTTGGAAGCGGCATAGGCGGCCTGGCCGATCTGGCCGTCCTCGGCGGCGACAGATGCGGTGCAGATGAAGACGCCACGGCCGCCATCCTCGGTGACCGGGTCGAGCGCGGCAAGCGCGACCGCCGATTTGGCGATCAGGCGGAAGGTGCCGGTCAGGTTGATCGCGACGGCCTTCTCGAAGGTGGCGAGGTCATGGGCGATCAGCTCACCGGTGTCGCGCTTCTTCGAGACGACGCGGCGGCCGGGGGCGACGCCGGCGCAGTTGACGACGACACGGGCGACGCCATGGGCGGCGCGGGACTTCTGCAGGGCTGCATCGACCGAGGCCTCGTCAGTGACGTCGCAGGCGCAGAACAGGCCGCCGATCTCCCGGGCGATGGCTTCGCCGCGCTCGGCGTTGAGATCGAACAGGGCGACCTTGACGCCATGGCCGGCGAGCATGCGGGCCGTGCCCTCGCCGAGGCCGGAGGCGCCGCCGGTGACGATGGCGGAAATGGAGGAGTCGAGCTTCATGGCGTTCCTCGCGTCTTTTGACATTGCTGCATCGGCTTTAGAGGCGCGATGCTCGCCATCCAAGAGGGTTCGGCGTGCGATTCTGAGTCGATCCCTTGTGCAGCCCTTCATGCGGGGCCACATTTTTGCGTCGACGGCGGGCTAAGAAACCAGCGCGCCCAGGGAGAGATGGATGACTGACAGCTTCGGCTTCGGACAGCGTTTCACTGCGGAGGAGATGGCGGCGATCCGCAAGAGCTTGCGCGACGAGGCCCGCTTCGGCTCCGAGTTCATCGGCCGGCTGAAGCGGGTGGCGAAGCGCATCCCCTTCGCCGAGGACCTGCTCGCCGCCTGGGTCTGCACGCGCGACCCGTCGACGCCGCGACGGGTCAAGCTGACGCTGCTGGCGGCGCTCGGCTATTTCGTGCTGCCGCTCGACGCTTTGCCCGACGTGATGCCGCTGCTCGGCTTCACCGACGATGCCGCGGTGATCGCAGCCGCGCTCGCTGCCGTCGCCGGCTCGATCACGCCGCAGCATCGCGACAAGGCCAAGGAGATGCTGACGGATCTGTGAGCGTCTTCCAACTCTGCGGTCATCCCGGACAAGCGGCGAAGCCGCGCTGATCCGGGACCCATTCCTGAGACTTTCCGATAAAGGTTCCGGAATGGGTCCCGGGTCTCCGCTTCGCTCCGCCCGGGACGACCCGGGAGTTCAGGGAACTAATACCACTTTGCCCTGGACCTTGCGCTCGGCGATCAGCGCCAGCGCTTCTGGCGCCCGCTCTAGCGGGTAGGCGCCATGGACATGGGCGCGGATCTGTCCCGCAGCGGCCCAGGCCAAGAGCCGCTCCATATTGGCGCGGTGGCCGGCGGGATCGCGTCGGACGAAATCGCCCCAGAACACGCCGCGCAGGTCGCAGCCCTTCAGCAGGAGCAGGTTGAGCGGGATCTTTGGGATCTCGCCGCCGGCGAAGCCGACGACGAGATAGCGCCCGCCCCAGCCCATCGAGCGCAATGCCGGCTCGGCGAGCTCGCCGCCGACCGTGTCGTAGAGCGCGTCGAGGCCATCGGGAGCGAGGCGCCGCAGGCCGGCGCGGAGATCATCGGCGGCGTAGTCCAGCCCCTCCTGCGCACCATGCTCGCGCGCGAGCGCGAGCTTGTCCGGTGAGGAGGCGCAGGCGATCACGCGCGCGCCGAGCAGGGCGCCGATCTCGACGGCAGCGAGGCCGGCGCCGCCGGCGGCGCCGAGGATGGCGAGCGTCTCGCCCGGCTGGATGCCGCCACGCTGGATCAGCCCATGCAGGGCCGTGCCATAGGTGACGAAGAGGCCGGCGGCCTGATGGTCGCTCAGCTTGTCGGGAATCCGGATCGCCGCGTCGGCCGGAACCACGACGATCTCGCGGGCGGCGCCGTGGCCGAGCCAGGCGGCGACACGCTCGCCGATATGCCAATCCGCGACACCTTCGCCGACAGCGCTGACCATGCCGGCGCATTCGGCAGAGGGCGAGAAGGGCAGCGGCGGCTTCACCTGATAGCGGCCCTGGATCACCAGAGTGTCAAAGAAGTTGAGCGCCGCGGCGCTGACCCGGATCGCGATCTCGCCCGGTCCGGGCGTCGGTTCGGGCAGGTCGCGGATCACGAGATTCTCGGCCGGGCCAAGGGCTTCGCACAGCAGCGCCTTCATCGATGCTTGATCCTCATCCGGCTGGTCCCTTCGCAGCTGCGCAAGGCTGGCACAGCCGGATGCCGAACGGAACCGGGCATGAGCTCTCCCTAAACTATTGACGGAGAAGGCGTCGTGCGATTGGTACGGTGGCAGCGGGCGTTCGCATTTTCGCCAGGATCGTGACATTCTATCCGGCGCACTGCGTCAATCCGGATCGCCGATCCCACGCATTCTCCATTCGGCGTTAACGTTTTTGTTGGTTACTGGCGATCCATGATTCGCATTTCGGCCCCCTCTTCCGCCCGCCGCCCGTTCCTGGCCGCCGCCCTGCTCGGCCTGGCGGCCCTGACCTTTGCGAGCGCGCCGGCGCAGGCGCAGCGTGCTCCGGCCGGCAAGCCAGCGCCGGCCAAGACCGGCGGCCAAGGCCAAGCGCTGCTGCTTGAAAGCGCCGGCAAATGGCAGGCCTTCTCCTCGCAACAGGGCCGCTCCAAGATTTGCTACGCCCTGTCCAAGGCCGAGAGCCGCTCGCCCGCCAACCTCAAGGATGTCGAAGGCCTGCTGTTCATCTCCAGCCGCCCGGGCGAGGGCGTGCGCAACGAGATCAGCCTCGTCATGAATTTCGACCTCAAGGAAGATGTCGAGCATCAGGCGATCATCGGCAGCGACCGCTTCGCGCTGGTCGCCAAGGGCCAGAATGTCTGGCTGAAGAATCCGGCCGAGGAAGGCCGCATGCTCGATGCGCTGCGCAAGGGTTCGGGCCTCGAGATCAAGGGCACCTCGAAGCGCGGCAATGCGACCAGCGACAAATACTCGCTCGCCGGCATCTCGCAGATCGTCAAGCGAGCCGAGGACGCCTGCAAATAAGCTGACCAGTAGGCCGATTTCGCGATTGGCCGCGCTCATGCTATGAGGCGGCCAATTCCGGGCGGGACGCGCCCGTTGCGAGCCGAGTTCCGATGAATCTCTCTGTTGCTGAAGCCGCCTCTCCGGCGGCCGAACCTGTTATGCGGCGGCCCTCGCTGGCCGGGCGCACCCGCGCCGGCCTGGATGCGGCGCTGGCCCAGATCGGCGTTCCCGAGAAGGAGCGGCGCATGCGCGTCGGCCAGCTCTGGAACTGGATCTATCATTACGGCGTCCGCGACTTCCAGGAGATGACGACGATCGGCAAGGGCCTGCGCGCCCAGCTCGCCGAGCATTTCACGCTCGATCTGCCAGAGGTCACCGCCGAGCAGGTCTCCAGCGATGGCACCCGCAAATGGCTGCTGCGCATGGCCCCGACCGGCCCGCGCGACCGCGGCGCCGAGATCGAATGCGTCTACATCCCGGAGGTCGATCGCGGCACGCTCTGCGTCTCCAGCCAAGTCGGCTGCACGCTGACCTGCACTTTCTGCCATACCGGCACGCAGCGGCTCGTCCGCAACCTCACCACCGAGGAGATTGTCACGCAGCTGATGGTCGCCCGCGACCGGCTCGGCGACTTTCCGAACCGCAGCGCGCCTGACGGCGCCTTCGTCCCCAATGATGGCGGGCGCTTCGTCTCGAACATCGTCTTCATGGGCATGGGTGAGCCGCTCTACAATTTCGACGGCGTGCGCGATGCGATCGGCGTGATCACCGACGACCAGGGCCTGTCGCTCGGCCGCCGCCGCATCACCGTCTCGACCTCGGGCGTTGTGCCGCAGATCGGCCCGCTCGGCGACGAGATGGGCACGATGCTGGCGATTTCGCTGCATGCGGTGCGCGACGATCTGCGCAACGAGCTGGTGCCGCTCAACAAGAAGTACCCGATCAAGGACCTGCTCGAGGCCTGCCGGAACTATCCGGGGCTATCGAACGCGAAACGCATTACGTTTGAATATGTGATGCTGAAGGGCGTCAACGACAGCGACGCCGAGGCGCGCGAGCTGGTGCGCCTGCTCAAGGGCATCCCGGCCAAGATCAATCTGATCCCGTTCAATCCTTGGCCCGGCACACGCTATGAATGCTCGGACTGGGAGCGGATCGAGCGCTTCTCCGAGATCGTGTTCAAGGCAGGCTATGCCTCGCCGGTGCGCACGCCGCGCGGTCGCGATATCCTCGCCGCCTGCGGCCAGCTCAAGAGCGAGACCGAGAAGCTCTCGGCCCGGGCCCGGCTGATGCTGGAGCAGGGCGAAGCCGACATCGCGGCAGCCGCGCACTGACATGCTGCGCTGGCTGCTGCTGATTCCCTTCGCGCTGTTGTTCGCGATCGGCTCCGGCCTGGCCGCGCTGATGGTCGCCGGCGTCGCCTCGCCCGATCTCGGCCTCTTGATCGGCGGCGGCTTCGAACGCCTGCTCGCGGCGCTGTTCGATCAGGCCGAGCGCGGCTTCGATCCCGGCCCGACCGCCGAGGCGGCGTTTTCCCTGCTCGGCCGGCTCGGCTTCGCCATCCTCGTGCTGCCGGTGGTGCTGGTCGCGATCGCCTCCGAGCTGTTCCGTTTCCGCAGCGGGTTGATCCAGAGCGGTCTCACCGGCCTTCTGGCGGCCCTGCTGCCGCTCGCCATGCTGGGCATGGCCAGAGCGCCGAGCGCAGGCGAGCTGCAGGTGGTCTCGGCGCTCTTCCTGGTCGGCGCCGCGACCGGTTTCGTCTACTGGCTGATCGCCGGGCGCGGGGCGGGCGGGGAGAAGCGCGAGCCGCAGCGGCAGGCCTGACCTTGCGCGTCATGCTCGGGCTTGACCCGAGCATCTCGGGCCGGGTGGGGTTCCAAGTATCGCGTTCTCGTCCTGAGATTCTCGGACTTTGCTTCGCTCCGTCCGAGAATGACGGCCGTCAATCCCCGACCGCCACGCCCTCGCGCCGTCCGTCCGCGCCACCGAGATAGCCTTCCGGCGTCTTGACGATCGCCTGGATGCCCGAGGTCATGTCGATCAGCCTGACTTCATGGCCCTTGGCCTCCAGTGCGGCCTTCCAGCTTTCTGCCTCGCTCCCCTTTTCCAGCTCGGTCGGGCCGTTGCGGTTGCCGAAATTGGCGAGATCGACGGCGCGCTGCGGGTCCATCTTCCAGTCGAGCAGGGCGACCAGCGTCTTGGCGACATAGCCGATGATCTGGCTGCCGCCGGGCGAGCCGGTGACAGCGTAGAGCCGGCCGAAGGCATCGAAGACGATGGTCGGGGCCATCGAGGAGCGCGGGCGCTTGCCGGGCTCGACCCGGTTGGCGACCGGCTTGCCGTCTTCCGACGGGGCGAAGGAGAAGTCGGTCAGTTCGTTGTTGAGCAGGAAGCCACCCTTGGTCATCAGGCGCGCGCCGAAGCCATCCTCGATCGTCGTCGTCATCGAGACGGCATTGCCCTGACCATCGACCACCGAGATGTGGCTGGTGCCGTTCTCGACACCCTCGGAGGGCGCGAGCAGGAGCGCGCGCTTGTTCGGCGGGTTGCCGGCACTGGCCTTGCCCATCGCCTTGTCCGGGCTGATCAGCCTGGCGCGCTCGCGAATATACTCCTCATCGATCAGGCCGAGCGTTGGCACGCTGACGAAGGCGGGGTCGCCGAGATAGAGCGCCCGGTCGGCGAAGGCGAGCTTGTTGGCTTCAGTGAACCAGTGCGCCGCCTCGGCGCCGGGGCCGAGGCGAGCGATGTCCTTCGTCTCCAGCATGCCGAGAATCTGCTGCACGGCGACAGCGCCGGAGCTCGGTGGGCCCATGCCGCAGAGCGTGTAGACGCGATAGCGGCCACAGACCGGCGCGCGCTCCTCGACCTTGTAGGCGGTGAGATCGTCGAGCGTCATGTCGCCGGGGTTGTCCTTGTGACCGGTCACTGTCGCGACGATGTCTTCGGCGATCTTGCCCTCGTAGAAGGCGTCGGCGCCGCGGCCGGCGATGGCGCGCAGCGTCGTGGCGAAGGCCGGGTTCTTCAGGATGGTGCCGACCGCTTTCGGCCTGCCGTCGGCCTCGTAGAAATAGGCGGCGGCGCGGCTGTCCTTGCCGAGGTTCTTCTCCAGAGCGAGGAGACCGTTGAGGCGCGGCGAGATCGCAAAGCCTTCCTCGGCCAGCTTGATCGCCGGGGCGAAGACCTCGGCCCAGGGCAGCTTGCCCCAGCGCCTGTGCGCGTCTTCGAGCAGCCGGACCGTGCCCGGCACGCCGACCGAGCGGCCGCCGATCACCGCATCGACGAACTTCATCGGCTTGCCGTCGGCGCCGAGGAAGCGCTCGGGCTTTGCCGCCTTCGGCGCGGTCTCCCGGCCGTCGAGTGTCGTAAGCTGCCGGCCGGCCTCGTCCCAATAGACGAAGAAGGCGCCGCCGCCGATCCCGGAGCTCTGCGGCTCGACCAGGTTGAGCACGAGCTGGATCGCGATCGCGGCATCGGTGGCGCTACCGCCGGCGCGCAGGATCTCGCGGCCGGCCGCGGCGGCGAGCGGGTTGGCCGCGGCGGCCATGTAGCGCTGTGCCGTGCCGAGGCTCTTGGCGGTGCGGCCGGTGGCGGCTTCGGGGGCAGGAGCGTTGGTCTGAGCGGGGGCCGCAGCCGCTGCGGCGAGCCAGAGGCCGAGAGCGAGGATCGAGCGGGTACCGATTGCGGACGACGTAAACGGCATGGTCCACTCCTCTGCGTTGCCGCTTAGATTAGCGCGCTTCCCGGTCTGCGCGCCATGCTTGTGGTGTCGGTTTGCTCCGCCTCGCTGCGCGGCTATGCTCGAAGCCCGATTTGTTCTGCCAAGTTTGTCCTGCCAAGCCGAAGGGGTTCGTCATGGTGCTCGTGCAGTCTCCGGCCTTTCGCCGGCCCCTCGTCATGCTGCTGGTCGGGCTGTTCGGCCTTGTGCTGGCGGGCTGCGGCTACAACAACGTGCCGACGCTGGAAGAAAAGGCCAAGGCGGCCTGGGGCGAGGTACAGAACCAGTATCAGCGACGCGCCGACCTGATCCCCAACCTGGTCGAGACGGTGAAGGGCTATGCCCAGCAGGAGCGGGAGGTCCTGACCCAGGTGATCGAGGCGCGCGCCAAGGCGACGCAGGTCAAGGTCGATGCCTCCACGATCACCGACCCCGCCAAGTTCAAGGAATACCAGGACGCGCAGAACCAGCTCAGCGGTGCGCTCGGGCGCCTGATGGTGACGGTCGAGCGCTATCCCGAACTGAAGTCGAACCAGAACTTCCTGGCCTTGCAGTCGCAGCTCGAAGGCACCGAGAACCGCGTCGCGGTCGCCCGGCGCGACTACATCCAGGCGGTGCAGGCCTTCAATACGGAGATCCGGACCTTCCCGGGGGTGATCTGGGCTCGCCTGTTCTGGGGGGCCAAGCCGATGGAGAGCTTCTCGGCGACGGCAGGAGCCGAACGGCCGCCGGCGGTGAAGTTCTGAGCGTGTGATCCTGCGTGGTCCGGGTCTCTGCAGCCGTCGACATGCCGTCATTCTCGGACGGAGCGAAGCGTAGATCCGAGAATCTCGATCAGGAGATGCTCGGGTCGAGCCCGAGCATGACGGCCTTCATCCGGCTCGCTGTCCTGCTCTTCTGCCTCCTTTCCCCCCTCATCGCCATCGCCGCCGAGCCGAACTATCCGGCGCTGACCGGCCGTATCGTCGACAACTCGAGCCTTTTGGATGCCGAGGCCTTCAGCCGGATCGAGCAGAAGCTCCGCGCGCATGAGGAGAAGACTAGTGACCAGGTCGTGGTCGCGACCCTGCCTTCGCTGCAAGGTTATCCGATCGAGGAGTTCGCCAACGGCCTGTTCCGGGCCTGGAAGCTCGGCGACAAGGCGAAGAACAACGGCGTCCTGCTCATCGTCGCGCCGAACGAGCG
Organism: Allobosea eneae; assembly: GCF_042657265.1. NCBI lineage: Bacteria > Pseudomonadati > Pseudomonadota > Alphaproteobacteria > Hyphomicrobiales > Alloboseaceae > Allobosea > Allobosea eneae. The sequence continues at coordinate 24,991 of NZ_JBHSLW010000035.1, read as the reverse complement.
CAAGGTGCGCATCGAGGTCGGCTACGGGCTGGAAGGGGCGCTGACTGACGCGCTCTCCAAGGTGATCATCACCACTGCGGTCGCGCCCAAATTCAAGAACGGCGATTTCGCGGGCGGAATCGAGGGCGGCGTCGATGCGATCCTCTCGATCCTGGCGGGCGATGCCGAGGAATGGCAGCGGCGCGCCCAGATCCGCAGCGACGAATCCTCCTGGACCGAGACCGCTGCGGTGATTTTTGTCATGATTATCGTGTTCATCCTGATTGTCAGCTTCATGCGCGAGCTCGGCCGCTCCACCGGCGGCTCACGCCGGCACCGGACGCGGGACGGGCGCTGGATCGTGCTGCCGCCCTCCGGCGGCTCGGGCTGGAGCGGCGGCTCCTCCTCCGGCGGCTGGAGTTCCGGCTGGGGAGGCGGTTCGAGCTCCGGCGGGTTTTCGGGTGGCGGTGGCTCGTCCGGCGGCGGCGGGGCTTCGGGGGATTGGTGAGATGCTGAATTCCGACGATCGCGACGCCATCGCCGATGCGGTGCGCGAGGCCGAGCGGCAGACCTCCAGCGAGATCGTCGTCGTCGTCGACCGCGCCGCCGGCAGCTATGTCGCGGTGCCGCTGGTGCTGGCGCTGGCGCTCTCCCTGTTCGTGCCCTGGCCCTTCCTGCTGCTGACGACGCTGAGTGCAGCGAGCATCTTCCTAACCCAGTTGATCGCAGCGGCGCTGCTGCTGGCGACCCTGCTCTGGTATGGGCGGGGCGGGCGCTTCGTGCCGGGCTTCGTCAAGCGGCGTCAGGCGCATGAGACGGCCTTGCGCGAGTTCACGGCGCGGGGGCTGACGCTGACCCGCGGGCGCACTGGCGTGCTGCTGTATATCGCGGTGCAGGAACGCTATGCCGAAGTCGTCGCCGATGCCGGCATCGCGGCCAAGGTCGACGGCGAAACCTGGCAGAAGATCGTCGAGCCGCTGCTCGCTGCCGCAGCGCAGGACACCCTGCGCGAGGGGCTGATCGCGGCCGTGCGCGATGTCGGCGCCGTGCTCGCGGCCCATGCCCCGCCGGCCGCCGACGATGTCGACGAGCTGCCCAACAAGGTGGTGATTCTGTAGCGGCCGTTTACTTGGCCGGGCCGCGGGCGGCGCCAAGGATCGCGCTCTGGCGGGCATAGGGATCGCCCTGGACCAGCACGACATAGGAATCGGCCTTCGCTGCACTGCGAACGGTCTCGAGCGGCACGGTCAGCGTCGCTGCCGCGCCGTTCCACTCGCCGATCCGGCTGATGCCGCGCACGACATTGGCATAGGTCACGGTCTTGCCGCTGTTTTCGCCGCGCTCGATCGGCACGGTCGCGGTGCGGCTGACCTGCAGCAGCAGGACCACGCCCGGCTTTTCGCCGGTGAACGGCGCCGTCCCCAAGTTGATGCGCAGCGCGCCGTCAGCTTCGGTCAGGTCAATCTTGACCGGAAAGCCGTCCTTGCCCTGCTCCTTGACGAGCTTGTCAATGCCGCCCCGGTCGGAGCCGACGATATGGGTGCTACCGTTTACCACGGCCTGCGGGGTATAGATCTGGCCGTCGCCGCGCGCCTTGGCGTAAAGCTTCTGGCGCTTGCTGAAGGCCTCCTGGCCGAGCGTGTCCTTCCAGCCGAGATAATCCCAATAGGTCACCGGCAGGGTCAGCGTGATCAGCCGGGGATCTTTGGCGAGCTCGGTGAAGAGCGCGTCCGCCGCCGGGCAGGACGAGCAGCCCTGGCTGGTGAAGAGCTCCACCACCGCCTTCGGCTGGGCCGGGGGCTGCTGGGCATGCGCCGGGATCCCTGCGATGAGCAGGAGACCGGCGGCAGCAGCGATGTTGCTGATCTGGCGGACCATCATTCGAACTCGACGCCTGTATAGAAGCAGGCGGTTACCAAAAGCGCTACTCTCCACTCAATTGGAAATCACGTTGCCTTGAAAACAGGCTCCAGCGGCGCCTGCTCGCGAAAACGTGCCAGCGCCTCGGCGCCGATCAGGTTCGGCCGCCAGCGCCGGTGCATCCAGAGCCATTGCTCGGGATGCTCGCGGACCCAGCCCTCGACCACGGCGGTCATCATCGCCATCGCGCCGGTGACGTCGATCTCGCCGTTGGCGTCGCGCGGCAGATCGAGCGGCGGCGTCAGCTCGATGCGGAAGCGCCGGTTCGGCAGGCGGATGACGCGCACGCCATGCACCGGACACTCGAAGCGGCGGGCGAACTTGCCGAGGATCGGGTTGGTCAGGGCTGGCCGGCCGAGGAAAGGGACTAGCACGCCGCGGGTGAAATGCTGGTCGATCAGCATGCCGAGATGGCCGCCATTCTCGAGCACGCCCTGCATGGCGAAAGCGGCGCCCTGCTTGGCGGCGGCGAGCCCGCCCATGGCGCCGGAGCGGATCTCGTGGACGACGGCGGCGATCGCCGGATCGTTGGGGGCGCGGAAGACGGCGGTCGTATCGAGATCGTAGGTGGCGGCGCAGATCGCCGGCAATTCCCAATTGCCGAGATGAGCGGAGAAGATCAGCCCCGGCTTGTCGTCGTCTTTGAGCGCGATGAAGTGCTCGATGCCGACGACCTCGATCCGGCCGTTCGGATCGGGATTATGGTAGTCATAGTCGAACAGCGTCTTGAGATGGGCGTATTCGGCGACGGTGCGGCCGAGATTCTCCCAGCCGCCGCGGACGAGGCGCCTGGCTTCCGCGTCAGCGATGCCTGGGAAGGCGGCGCGGACATTGGCATAGGCGACGCGGTTGACCGGGATCAGCGGGCTCGCACTGCGTAAGAGCCAGCCGCCGAGATCGGAGGCCCGCTCCGGCCCGAGCGCGCGCAGAAAGGCGAAGACCGCGCGGATCAGCCCGATCATCAGCGCTGCGCCGATGCGCGTCGCGAATTGCTTCAGTTGCCTCAAAATCCCAGCCCGGTCCGCCGGCGCAGCGTCCAGGAAGGACCCCGCCATCGCGGCGCGACTTGCGGGATTGCGGCCGGCGCGTCAAGTCGCGCCGGCTCATAGGGTCGTTCAGAGCGTGACGATGACCTTGCCGAAGACCTTGCGGCCTTCGATCCGGGCGAGGCCCTGCTCGAACTCGGCAAGGGGGAAGACCGAATCGATCACCGGCTTCATCCCGGCAGCCATCTTCTCGAGCGATTGCGCGATGTTCTCGATCCGGCAGCCGAAGGAGCCGGTGATGCGGTATTGCTGCTGGAAGAGCTGCATCAGATTCATCGTCGTCGAGGCACCCGAAGTGGCACCGCAGGTGACGAGCCGGCCGCCGCGCTTCAGGCAGAGCAGCGAGCCGTTCCAGGTGTCGGCGCCGACATGCTCGAAGACGACGTCGACGCCCTTGCGCTTGGTCAGGCGCCGGACCTCGCCCTCGAAGCGCTCGGTCTTGTAGTTGACGACGAAATCGGCGCCGAGCGCCTTGGCCTTTTCGCCCTTCTCGTCGTCGCCGACGGTGGTGTAGACGGTGCAGCCGATCGCCTTGGCCATCAGAATCGCTGCCGTGCCGATGCCGGAGCCGCCGGCGTGAACAAGCACCGATTCGCCAGGCTCGAGCCTGGCATTGTCGAACAGCATGTGCTGGACCGTGCCGAAGCCGATCGGCGCGCAGGCGGCCTCCTCGAAGCTGACGCCCGCCGGCGCCTTGATCACCAGCCGCTCGGGGCGGTTGATCAGCTCGCGGGCAAAGCCGTCGATATGGAAGCCCATGATGCCGGCGACGTTCTCGCAGAGATTGTCGCGACCTTCGCGGCAGGCCTTGCAATGGCCGCAGGTCTCGGCGCCGTACATCGTCACGGTATCGCCCTCGCGGAAGCGCGAGACGCCCTCGCCGACCGCGACGACCTCGCCGGCCGCCTCGACGCCGGCCGCCTGCGGCATCTTGCGCTTGGCGAAGGCCATGCCGCGGAAGCCCCAGAGGTCGAGATAGTTCAGCCCGACGGCACGGACGCGGATCTGGACCTCGCCTGGCGCGGGCGGGGCCGGAGGCTCGATCTGTTCGAGGCGGAGGTCGCGGTCGCCATGGAGCTGGAGCGAGAGCATGGGAGGTTCGAACCTTATCAGAGCTGGTCCGGCCATTGCCGGGAGGTGTGAATGACGGCGAGGATTTCGACGCGGCCCTCGCTGACGCGATAGGGCAGGACATAGGGCGTTCCGTTCACGACGAGCTCGCGGCTCCCATCGACACGCCCCGGCCTTCCCATATGGGGATGCTCGCCGAGCTGTTTTCCCGCCTGCCTGAGGCGGCGCACAAGAGCCAAACCGGCTGAGGCGCTGATCGGTGCGACGTAGTCCGCGATTTCATCAAGCTCGACCCGGGCGCGGGCCGTCCAGATGACTTTCATCGGCCAGCGTCGATCATGGCTTGCAGCTTGGCTTCGATTGCGTCGAGCTCTTCTTCAGTCGCGAATTCGCCTCGGTCGGCTTCGGCGATGCCCTCCTTGATCCGCTGGATCTGCCAGGCATTCAGCTCGACATAGTCCTGGATCGCCTTCGCCACGAGCCAGTTGCGCGAGCGGTCGGTGTCTGCCGCCAGCGCGTCGAGCTTGGCAAGGGTCTCGTCATCGAGGCGGATGGTGAAGGCTGCCGTCATGATGGTTCACTCCGGTTCGCAGTGAACATAGGCGGTTCAGCGCGCCCCGCCAAGCACTGCGCGTTTACCATGTTTCACGTGAAGCGTTGGAGCGCTCTCAGCGATGCACGCCGAGATGGGCGGTCAGGCCGCCATCGATCGGCAGGACCGTGCCGGTGATATAGGCGGCAGGCGGGCTCATCAGGAAGGCAACGAGGCCTGCGACCTCTTCCGGCTTGGCGAAGCGGCCGGCCGGGATCTGGCCTTCCATCTTGTTGCGATAGGCGGCGTAGGGCGCCATCATGTCGGTGTCGACGAAGCCCGGCGCGATCACGTTGACGGTGACGCCGCGCTTGCCGGTCTCGACCGCCAGCGTCTTGGCATAGGAGATCAGCGCGCCCTTGGAGGCCGCATAGGCGGCGTTGCCGGGGTTGCCGCGCAGGGCCGCGACCGAGCCGATCGCGACGATGCGGCCGGCCTTGGTGCGGATCATGCCGCGCATCAGGCTCTTGGCGAGGCGGGTGAAGGCCCAGAAATTGACCTGCATCGCGGCTTCCGCCTTGTCCTGCACCAGCATGGCGGCAAGCGTGTCATAGGGCTGGCCGGCATTGTGGATGAAGCCGAAATAGCTCTCCCCCTCGACCGTCTCGCAGAAGGAGTCGAGCGCCGGCTTGTCGGACAGGTCGAGCGGCAGGGCGCGCACAACTCGGCCGGCCGCGGCGTCTGTGATCTCGGCGGCGAGGGCCTGCGCCTGTTCGCCCGAGGAGCGGTAGGTGAAGTCGACATCGTGGCCAGCGGCCACGAGAGCCCGTACGATCGCGGCGCCGACGCCCTTGGCGCCGCCGGTGACGAGGACCCGGGTCATGCCGCCGATGGTCCGGCGGTCAGGACGAGGCAGGTGTTCTGGCCGCCGAAGCCGAAGGAGTTCGACAGCACGGTACGCACCTTAGCGTCGCGGGCCTGGTTCGGGATCACGTCAAGCGCGATCGCGGGATCGGGCGTGTGGTAGTTTATTGTCGGCGGGATGCGGCCATTGGCGATGGTCATGAGCGAGATCACCGCCTCGACCGCGCCGGCCGCCGTCAGCGTGTGGCCGAGCATCGACTTGTTCGAGGAGATCGGCAGTTTTGCCATGCGCTCGCCGAAGACGGCGGAGCAGCTCATCGCCTCCATCTTGTCGTTCTCAGGCGTCGAGGTGCCGTGCGCGTTGATGTAGTCGACATCATCCGCGGTGAGGCCGGCGTCGGCGAGGGCGTCCTGCATGGCGAGGATCGCCGGCTTGCCGTCCGGGCTCGAGCGGGTACGGTGGAAGCCGTCGCCACGTTCGCCGCAGCCGGCGACGATGCCGAGGATGGTGGCGCCGCGCGCCAAGGCGTGGTCGTAGTCCTCCAGCACCAGCGCGCCGGCCCCTTCGCCCATGACGAAGCCGTCGCGGTTCTTCGAGAACGGCTTGGCGGCAGCTTCGGGTGGATCGTTCTGAGTCGACAGCGCCGAGAGCAAGGAGAAGCGGATCAGCGCCTCGGCATGGACCGAGCCGTCGGTGCCGATGCAGAGCGCGGCCTCTGTCTCGCCGCGGCGGATCGCCTCGACGCCCATCTGGATTGCTGTCGCGCCCGAGGAGCAGGCGGTCGAGAGCGAGATCGGCGAGCCCTTGGTGCCGAACTTCTCCGCGATGTGCTCGGCGACGCCGCCGAACAGGAAGAGCTCGTGCATCGCCTTGTGCTTGTGGCGGGCGGCGACGCGCAGCAGCGCGTCGTAGTCGGTATCGCCATCCACCGCCTGCGCCAGTTCCTGCTTTTGCGGCCATTCCATCTCGACCGGCGGAACCGCCATGAAGAGCTCACCCGGGAAATCGCCGGTTTCGCCGAGACCGCTCTGCGCGACCGCTTCCTCAGCGGCGAGCGTGGCGAGCTTCTCGGAGAGCTCCGGGGCCGCAAAAGAGCCGTCGAACAGGAAGTCGACGGTCGCGGCGATGGTGGTGCGCAAGCCCTCGGTCGGGAAGCGCTCGATGCGGTGGATGCCGGAGCGGCCCGCGGTCAGGGCCTCCCAGTTTGCGTCCTTGCCCTGGCCGAGCGAGGTGACGATACCGAGGCCGGTGACGGCGACGATCGGCCGGCCCTGGCTGTCGCGATGGCTTGCACCCATGACGCCTCTCCTTAAGCCTTGACCAGACGGGCGACGCCTTCGCCGCGCCAATGGGCAGCGCCGGTGACGATCGCCTCATTCGCCGCACCGGTCGAGAGCGCGGACGCGGCGAGCGCGACCGAGATCGGAAAAGCGGCTTCGATGGCATGACCGACGAGGTCGCCGGTGGCGACGCGGCGCGCCTTGGGGGCGGCCTTGGCGATCGCCGCGGCCTCTTCCTCGGTGATCCCGGCGCAGCCGGTCGCGGCCGAGATCGCCAGCGCGTCGGCGCCGATCGGGCCGAAGCCGGAGAGCAATTCGTCGAGCGTCTTGGCGACCGAGCCGGGCTGGCGGCGGCTGCGATGGGCGCCTGCGTGGCTGAGGCAGGCATGCGCCCGGGCGCCGCGCGCCGCGGCACGTTCGGCGGATTCGAGCACGAGGAAGGCGCCGGCACTGCCGGTGATCATGCCGGGCGCGTCGCTGCGGGTGAAGACGGGAGCAAAATTGCCGGCGCGCAGGAAGCCACCGAGCTCGAAAAGCAGCAGCATGTCACGGCGCTCGGCGTTGTAGGCGCCGCCGACGAGGATGATGTCGGCCTGGCCGGCCGCGATCCGGGCCCGGGCGGTGCGGATCGCGTCGACGCCGGCCTGCTCCTCGCCCATCAGCGTGCGCGAGGCGCCGGTGATGCCGTGGACGATACCGATATTGCCGGCGAGCAGGTTGGAGAGTTGGGCCAGGAACAATGTCGGCCTGAGATCGCCCATCAGCCGTTCGTTGAGGAAGGCGCCCGGCCGGTTGGCGTTGCGCAGGCCGGACAGGATGGCGGCGTCGACGGCATGGTCGCGCTCGCCGCCACCGGCGGCGACGATGACCTGGAGCTGGCTCTTGGCCTCGGCATCCTCCTTCAGCCCGGCATCGTCGAGGGCAAGGCCGGCGGCATAGACGCCGAGGCGCTGCCAGGGCTCCATCTGGCGCTGGTCGGACTTCTTCGGGATCTGCTTGTCGAGCTCGAGCGGCTTCAGCGGGTGCAGCGGGTAGGGCGCAAAGCTCTGAGTATCGACGACGGGAGTGGCATTGTCGGCGAGCGCCTGCGCATGCGGTTCGATGCCCTCGCCGAGGCTGGAGGCGAGGCCGATGCCGGTGATGACGACGTCGCGGGCCATGTCAGGCTGCCTCCGGGGAGAGGCCGATGGCGGCGATGCGGCTCTGCATCAAGGTGCGCATATCGGCGGGGAACGGCATCAGGCGGAAACGCAGCTCGGCATCGCAGATCGGCTTGCCGGCGATGGCGATCTTCGCCTTGGTCGCGGCGTAGCCGGAACCCTCGTGGACGAGCTCGGCGCTGACGTCGAGCACGGCCTCGGGTTCGACGAAGGTGCGGAAGCGCGCCTTGTCGACCATCATCAGGAACGGCATCTGCGTCAGGCCGTTGAGCCCGAGCAGAAGATAACCGGAGGCCTGCGCCATGGTCTCGGTCAGCAGGACGCCGGGAACGAGCGGATGGCCGGGAAAATGGCCCTCGAAGACCGGGCTTGTCGCCGGAACGGTCGAGCGGGTCAGGATCCGCTTGGCCGCCGGATCGAAGCGCTCGACCTTGTCGATCATGTCGAAATATTCGAGGCGCATGCGGCTCCAACCCGTCTCGCCGCGATCGGGGTCTAGCCCCGCTTGCGGCGTTTCAACCTTTAACGGCGGCCCTGGCGGGCCGGGGTAGGCTCAGGCGGCCTTGGCGGCGACGAGGTCGTCGATGCGCTTGCACAGGTTCTCGAGCACGAAATACTGCTCGGCCGGCGCCTTGCCTTCGTTAACCTCCTGGGTCCACTGCTCGAGCGGCAGCTTGATGCCGAAGGCCTTATCGATCGCGAAGGCGATGTCGAGGAAGGCGAGGGAGTCGATGCCGAGATCGTCGATCGCGTGGCTCTGGGGCGTGATCTTCTCGCGAGGAATGTCGCAAGTTTCCGAAATGATGCCGGCGACCGTCTCGAACGTGGCGGACATGCGGATGCTCCGTCGTGAATGATGATGGCGGATGGCGTCCGGGCGCGTTCGCCCCGCGCCTGCCCCAAGCCCCCCGCCGAGGATACTGTGACCGCCCCCTTACACCTGAGTGCAAGATTGGACAACCGTCACGGCAAAAGAGAGACGCCCGGCTTGCGGCCGGGCGCCTATAGTATCGGCGTCCTGGAGTTACGCCGCGATGCCGCGTAGCACGTAGTGCAAGATGCCGGCGTTCTTGAAGTAGTCGAGCTCGTCCAGCGTATCGATGCGGCAGAGGATCGGAACCTTCTTCACCTTGCCGTCGGCATAGGTGATCTCGGCTTCGAGCATCTGGCGCGGCTTGACGGTGGCGAGGCCCTTGATCGTCACGGTCTCGTCGCCCTTGAGGCCGAGCGAGGCCCAGCTGGTGCCCTCCTGCAGGGTGAACGGCACGACGCCCATGCCGACCAGGTTCGAGCGGTGGATGCGCTCGAAGCTCTGGGCGATCACGGCCTTGACGCCGAGCAGGTTGGTGCCCTTGGCGGCCCAGTCACGCGAGGAACCGTTGCCGTATTCGACGCCGGCGAAGATCACCAGCGGCACCTTCTCGGCCTGGTAGCGCATCGCCGCGTCGTAGATCGGCAGCTCTTCCTTGCTGGGATAGTGGATGGTGTAGCCGCCCTCGCGCCCGTTCGGGCCCATCATGTGGTTGCGAATGCGGATATTGGCGAAGGTACCGCGCATCATCACCTCATGATTGCCGCGGCGCGTGCCGTACTGGTTGAAGTCCGCGACGGCGACGCCATGCTCGGTGAGATAGGCACCGGCCGGCGAGGCGGCGTTGATCGAACCGGCCGGCGAGATGTGGTCGGTGGTGATCTTGTCGCCGAACAGGCCGAGGATGCGGGCGCCGACGATTTCGGTGACCGGAGCCGGCTGCTTGCCCATGCCGCGGAAATAGGGCGGGTTCTGGACATAGGTCGACTTGTCGTCCCAGGCATAGGTCTGGCCAGTCGGAGCCTTGACCTTCTGCCAGTTGGCGTCGCCCTTGAAGACGTCGGCATACTTCGCCTTGAAGATCGCCTTGGTGACGTTCTTGGCGATGAAGGCTTGGATCTCCTTGTTGGAAGGCCAGATGTCCTTGAGATAGACCGGCTTGCCGTCCTTGCCCGTGCCGAGCGGTTCGGTCGTGAGGTCGATCTGCACGGACCCTGCCAGCGCATAGGCGACGACCAGCGGCGGCGATGCCAGGTAGTTCGCCTGCACGTCCGGCGAGACGCGGCCCTCGAAGTTGCGGTTGCCCGAGATCACGGCGCCGGCGATCAGGCCCTGATCGTTGATCGCCTTCGAGATCGGGGCCGGCAGCGGGCCGGAATTGCCGATGCAGGTGGTGCAGCCGAAGCCGACCAGGTTGAAGCCGAGCTTGTCGAGGTCCTTCTGCAGGCCGGCCTTGGCGAGATACTCGGCGACGACCTGCGAGCCGGGGGCCAGCGAGGTCTTGACCCAGGGCTTGACCTTGAGGCCCTTGGCCACGGCGTTGCGGGCGAGCAGGCCGGCAGCCATCAGCACCGACGGGTTCGAGGTGTTGGTGCAGGAGGTGATGGCGGCGATGACGACGTCGCCATGGCCGAGATCGAAGGTCTCACCCTCGACCTTGACGCGGCGGGAGAGCTCGCCACCCTTCTTGTAGTCCGTATCCATCGCTGCGGCGAAGCCGCTCTTGATCGCGCCGAGATCGGCGCGGCCTTCCGGACGCTTCGGGCCGGCCATCGAGGCCTGGACGGTATTCAGGTCGAGCTCGAGCGTGTCGGTGAAGACCGGGTCGGGCGTCGAGCGGGTGGCGAACAGCCCCTGGGCCTTCGCATACTTCTCGACCAGCGCGACGCGGGCAGCCTTGCGGCTGGTGGTCTCCAGATAGTTCAGCGTCTCGGCGTCGACCGGGAAGAAGCCGCAGGTGGCGCCGTATTCCGGGCCCATATTGGCGATCGTTGCGCGGTCGGCCAGCGTCAGATTGTAGAGGCCGGGGCCGAAGAACTCGACGAACTTGCCGACGACGCCCTTCTTGCGCAGCATCTGCGTGACCGTCAGCACGAGGTCGGTCGCGGTGATGCCTTCCTTGAGCTTGCCGGTGAGCTTGAAGCCGATCACCTCGGGCAGCAGCATCGACTGCGGCTGGCCGAGCATGGCGGCCTCGGCCTCGATGCCGCCAACGCCCCAGCCGAGCACGGCGAGGCCATTGACCATGGTGGTGTGCGAGTCGGTGCCGACCACGGTGTCGGGATAGGCGACCTCGACGGTCTCGGTCTTCTTGCCCTTCTTCACCTTCTCCTTCGCCGTCCAGACGGTCTGGGCGAGATATTCGAGGTTGACCTGGTGGCAGATGCCGGTGCCGGGCGGGACGACGCGGAAATTGTCGAAGGCGCCCTGGCCCCATTTCAGGAAGCGATAACGCTCGCCATTGCGCTGGTATTCGAGGTCGACGTTCTGCTTGAAGGCCTTGGGCGAGCCGAACTCGTCGACGATGACCGAGTGGTCGATGACGAGGTCGACCGGCACCAGCGGGTTGATCTTCTTGGGATCGCCGCCGAGCGCGACGACGCCGTCACGCATCGCGGCGAGATCGACCACCGCCGGAACGCCGGTGAAGTCCTGCATCAGCACGCGGGCGGGACGGAAGCCGATCTCCTTGCCGGCCTTGCCCTTGTCGCTGAGCCAGCCGACGAAAGATTCGATGTCGGCCTTGGTGACCGAGCGGCCGTCCTCGAAGCGCAGCAGGTTCTCGAGCAGCACCTTCATCGAGAAGGGGAGCTTGGAAATGCCGGCGAGGCCGTTCTTCTCGGCCGCCTTGAGCGAGTAATAGACGTATTTCTTCGTGCCGACGGTCAGCGTCTTGCGGCACTTGAATGAATCGAGCGAGGCCATTTTGGCTTACATCCTGATCAAGGGGTTGCGGTCACGAGCCGAATTCCTCCTGGCGGATGAATCCGGTCGAAGGCCTGTTGCGCATGACGCGCACGCCGCCCCGGGAGTGCCCGAGCCCCGCGCCGGATCGGCGTGCGGCGTAGCCACGGGTTCTATAGATCAATTCCAAGAAGCCCGCTACAGGCTCGATATGCGTCGGATGAAGAGCTAATGACGCTTCGGAAGACAGGCTCGGCGTGACGCAGATTCGATTCCAGACCTTCGCCCTGATGGCCGAAGCGCTCGCCTGCCGCCGCGGTGGTCGCGCGATCTTCGACGGCGTCGGCTTTCGTCTGGAAAATGGCGAGGCGATCGCGCTCACCGGCCGCAACGGCGCCGGCAAGTCGAGCCTGATCGCCATGATGTGCGGGCGCCTGCGGCCCGAGGCTGGTTCGATCCGGCTTGAAGGGCTGGATGATCTGCCGTTGGACGAAGCGGCTCATCTGGTCGGCCATCGCGACGGACTCAAAACCACGCTGACCGCCGCCGAGAACCTGCGTTTCGCGCGAGAGCTGCTGGGCGCGCCCGGCCTGAGCCCAAGCGAGGCGCTCGCGATGGTCGGCCTGCCGCATGCCGGAGCTCTGCCGGTCGGCTATCTCTCGGCCGGCCAGCGCCGTCGCGTGGCGCTGGCGCGGCTGCTGGTGTCGTCGCGGCCGATCTGGTTGCTCGACGAGCCGATGGCGGCGCTCGACATCGGCTCGCAGGCGATGCTGTCACAATTGATGCAGGGGCATCTTGCGGCTGGCGGTGCGATCCTGGCGGCGACCCACGGCCCGCTCGGCCTCGACGGCGCGCGCGAACTCAGGATCGGCCCGTGAGCGTTCGTGACGCCCGTCTTTCCGGGGCAGGCCGCAGGCCTGAGCCCGGAACCCAGAACCGATGCGGCTGTTCGCCGAAGCGCGGCAATCGGGGGACATTTCGAGATTGGGCATCGGTTCTGGGTTCCGGGCTCTTCGCTGGCGCGAAGCCCCGGAATGACGGTCGCGGTTCACGTCCCTGCCGAAAGGGATCGCGATGAGCCGCGCCTTCCTCGCCATTCTCAGGCGCGATCTTGCTTTGGCTGTCCGGGCCGGCGGCGGCGGCGAGCTCGCGCTCGTCTTCTTCCTGACCGTCGTGGTGCTGATCCCGTTCGCGCTCGGGCCCGACCTCAACCTGCTGTCGCGGATCGGCCCGGCTATCCTCTGGCTCGGGGCGTTGCTGGCGACGCTGATCGGGCTCGACCGGCTGTTCCAGGCCGATGAGGAGGACGGCTCGCTCGACCTGATCCGAAGCGCGCCGCTGCCATTGGAGCTCGCCGTCTTCGCCAAGGCGCTGGCGCATTGGCTGACCACCGGCCTGCCGCTGACATTGGCTGCGCCGATGCTCGGGCTGCTCGTCGCGCTGCCGGCACAAGGCGTGCTGCCGCTGACCGCGAGTCTCGCCTTGGGCACCCCGGCGCTGAGCTTCATCGGCGCGGCGGCGGCGGCGCTGACGGCGAGCCTGCGCCGTGGCGGCCTGATCCTGCCGGTCCTGGTCGCGCCGCTTTGCGTGCCCGTACTGATCTTCGGTGTTTCGGCCTCCAGCGCGACCCGTGGGCCGATGCCGCTGCAGAGCCCGCTGCTGATCCTGGCGGCGTTGTCGCTGATGGCCGCTGTGGTCGGCTGCATCGCGGCGGCGGCGGCGCTGCGCCAGCCGGATTGAGGCTTTCAGATTTCGGACAGCATCTCGCCGCTGTCGAGTTCGAGTGCGCAGCCGGATTGGGTTGCCAGCCGGGCGACAACGGCAGCGATATCCTCGAGCGCGACATTGTCGTCGACGAAGCGACGCTGGACTTCTTCAGCCACGCCGAAGACGTCGACAACACGCGATTCACCGGCCCTCAGGCGCACGGCCGTTTCGATGTCTTGTCGCATGGGATCGGATAGCGTGATGAACATGACAATCCCTCCTGCATCGATGAATAGCGCAGAAATCATAGCGATGTAAGGAAAAACTGAATAATTTCAATTGGTTAGTAAGTAGCGCTGGGAGCGCATATGCTGCATGACGCCAAGGTGACGCCGCTTACGCTTCCCCTTGCCAACGAGCAGCTTGCACCTATCTCGCTACTTACTCATTCCTAGCGCGGTGGGAGCGCGCCATGTCCGAGCTGGAACGCGGCGAACGATTGCAGATCATGCTCAGCGCGGAAGAGCTCCGCGCCGTCGAGAACTGGCGCTTCGACAAGCGCATGCCGAGCCGTGCAGCGGCGGTGCGCGAGCTTTTGCGCCGGGGTCTTCTGGCGGAAGGATTTACCGTCGCAGCGGAAGGCGCCAGGTCGGGCAGCTTCGGGGTTCTCGACGGCGAGGAGCGCACGACAGTGAGCGCGCCCGAAAAGGAGTAGCGCGGCCAGCGGCGTCATCGTCGCAGGTACTGCTCCTCGATTGTGAGCCGGGCCGGCGATTGCTACATGCTCTCTGGTCGAAAGAAGAGCAGAGCCGGCCACCCCCTTCATGGCGAGCCTTACCGAACTGGCCAACCCGGCGCGCTTCATGCGCCTGTCGAGCGTGTTGCTGCCCTGGCTTGCCGGCGCGGCGGCGCTGTTGCTCGCCATCGGCTTCTATCTCGTCTGGTTCGTCGCGCCGCCCGACTATCAGCAGGGTGAGACCATCAAGATCATGTACATCCATGTGCCGGCTGCCTGGCTGGCGCTGATGTTCTATTCGATGATGGCGCTGTCGGCGCTCGGCGTGCTGGTCTGGCGCCATCCGCTCGCCGACGTGGCCCAGCAGGCGGCGGCGCCGATCGGCGCCTGCTTCACGCTGATCTGCCTGCTCACCGGCTCGTTCTGGGGCAAGCCGATGTGGGGCACCTATTGGGTCTGGGATGCGCGCCTGACCTCGATGCTGGTGCTGTTCCTGATCTATCTCGGCCTGATCGCGCTGCGCCGGGCCATCGACGAGCCCTCGCGGGCCGGGCGCGCCGTCGCGATCCTGACGCTGGTCGGCTGCGTCAACATCCCAATCATCAAGTTCTCGGTCGACTGGTGGAGCACGCTGCACCAGCCGGCCTCGGTCCTGCGCTTGGGCGGACCGACGATCCATGCCTCGATGCTCTGGCCGCTGGTGATCACCGCCCTCGGCTTCACGTTGCTGGCGCTGGCGCTGCACTGCGCCGCCATGCAGGCCGAAATCCTGCGCCGGCGGGTGCGGACGCTGACGATCTTCGAGGCCGAGCGGCTCGACCGGCTTTCGCTGCAGGCAGCGCAATGACGGACGGGCTCGGGCCTCATGCCGGCTTCATCCTTGCCGCCTATCTGGCGGCGGCCGTGATCCTCGCTGGCCTTGCCACTGCGATCCTGCTCGACCGGCGTGCCCAGCGGCGGGCGCTCGCGGCGTTGGAGGAACGTGGCGCCGGCCGTCGGGGTGGGGTGTCGTCATGAGCGAGGCCACCGCCACGCCGGCGCGACGCTCGCCCTGGCTCTACGCCATCCCATTACTGGTCTTCGCGGCGCTGGCGGCGGTGTTCGCCAAGGGGCTGTTCTCTGGCGACGCCAGCAAGGTTCCATCGGCCCTGATCGGCAAGCCCGCCCCGGCGGTGACATTGGCCCCGCTCGAAGGCCTGCTGCGCGACGGCCAGCCCGTTCCCAGCTTCAGCATGGCCGATCTGGCCAAGGGCAGGGCGACGATCGTCAACGTCTTCGCAAGCTGGTGCGCGCCCTGCCGGGTCGAGCATCCCTTCCTGGTCGCGATGGCCGAATCGCCCGCGGTGAAGCAGGGCAAGGTCGCGCTGGTCGGCTTCAACTACAAGGACGAGGCCGAGAATGCCCGCCGCTTCCTCGGCGCGCTCGGCAATCCCTATTCGGCCGTCGGTGTCGATCGTGCCGGGCGCGCGGCGATCGACTGGGGTGTCTATGGCGTGCCCGAAACTTTCCTGATCGGTCCGGACGGGCGCATTCTGGAGAAGCATGTCGGCCCGCTCGACGGTGCGGCTGCGTCACGCATGCTGGCGCGGGCGCAAAAGGGCAGCTGAGATCGCTTTACTGCAGGGCCGGGCCGAAGCGCAGGCTGCGCCAAGTCGCGAGCACGGCATCGAGCAGGCCCGGATCATCAAAATAGGCGGCGATGTGGATCTGTCCGCCATCGCGGGCGCAGGCGAAACCGTAGAATGCCGGCTGGCGTCCGTCTTCCTCGCCCTCATCAAGGCGGTAAGCGAAACGGATGAAGTCGGTCTCACGCTCCTCGATCAGATCGAAGGCGGCGGAGGCATGAATTTCCTGCCATTCGGCGAGTGCGTCGTCCGGCTCGCCGGCATCGTAAGCGTTGAGCCAGAAGGTCAGGCCGCGCGGACTATGCCAGAAGACCAGTGAGCCATCCTCGACGCGGCGGGCCATCGGGAAAGGCAGCACCAGACTCCAGTCCGGAACGAGTGGCTGGCGGCCCTCGACGAGCGGGGGCGCCTCGCTCACGCTGCCTTCTTGCCGCCGACCAGGCTTTCGAACATGCCGCGGCCGTCGGTGCCGCCGACGAGGCCGTCGATCAGATTCTCCGGATGCGGCATCAGGCCGAGCACGTTGCGGCCGGCTGAGTAGATGCCGGCGATGCCGTTGAGCGAGCCGTTCGGATTGGCCTCGGCCGTGATCTGGCCTTCGGCGTCGCAATAGCGGAAGGCGACGAGGCCCTCGCCTTCGAGCCGGGCGAGGGTCTCGGGATCGCAGATATAGTTGCCTTCGCCATGGGCGATGCAGACGTCGATCACCTGACCCTTGGCATAAGCCGAGGTGAAGGCGGTGTCGTTGCGCTCGACCTTGAGGTGCTGGCGCTTGCAGACGAATTTCAGATTGGCGTTGCGGACGAGGATACCCGGCAGGAGACCAGCCTCGCAAGCGATCTGGAAGCCGTTGCAGATGCCGAGCACGAGGCCGCCGCGCGCCGCATGGGCCCGCGTCGCGTCCATGATGTGGGCGCGGCCGGCGATGGCGCCGCAGCGCAGATAATCGCCATAGGAGAAGCCGCCCGGCAGCACGACGAGATCGGTTCCGGCGGGCAGCTCATGGTCGCCATGCCAAACGTGGTCGACATGAGCGCCGGCTTGGCGCAGGGCCTTGGCGACGTCGCCGTTGCGGTTCGAGCCGGGGAAGGTGATGACGGCGGCGCGCATCGATCAGGCTCCGATCTCGACGCGGTAGTTCTCGATCACGGTGTTGGCGAGGAGCTTCTCGCAGGCGGCCTTGAGGGCGGCTTCCGCCGCGGTCTTGTCCGAGCCGTCGAGCTCGATGTCGAAGACTTTGCCCTGGCGGACCGAGCCGACGCCGTCGATGCCGAGGGATTTCAGCGCGCCCTCGATCGCCTTGCCCTGCGGGTCGAGCACGCCGGTCTTGAGGGTGACGGTGACGCGGGCTTTCATCGTGATCTCCGGAACAGGGCGCTTGTCGGTTCGCTTAACGGTGAATCGATGCCGGCTCAACCACTTCAGCGACTCGCCCAGGTGGCGCGGGCGAAATCCTGGGCGGCCTGCGAATCGTCGGTGACCGCGATCGCCATGGATAGCGCATTGTCCTTGCGCGCGTAGAGGATCGCGGTCGCAGCCAAGCGGCCGCCATCGTTGGCGCGAATCTCGACCAGAATGCCGTCTGTGCCGTCCTGCTTGAAGCGCGAGACGGTGGTGGTGCTCTTCGGCTTCTGCGCCTGCTTCGCCTTGGGGCGCTTCGAGAACTCCCGCGCCAGCCGGGTCGGGTCGAGCGCGAGCACCCTCGCCATGTCGGCGGCCTCGCGGCCGTCAAAGCTCAGCAACGCGGCGACGCCCGGACGGGCGCAGTCCTGTGGCGTGCAGAAGACCATCGCTTTCGGGTTGATGCCGTCGTTCACGACCCAGTTCTGGATCGGCAGCGGCTCCCAGCCGCGCCCGGCAGCGAGCTGGACCAGGCCCGGCCCGAAATGGTCGGCGCAGCCGGAGACCAGCAGCAGGCCGAGCGCGAGCGCGCCGAAACGCAAACGGGAGCGCAAGCGCTCCCGTGCGGTCGTCGGAGTTCCGGTAGCCGTCACGCTCACTGCACGAGGCGCGGCCCGGTCGGGCCCGGCTTTTCGTTCTCGCCGAGGATGCCGAGGCGGCGCGCCACTTCGGTATAGGCCTCGATCAGACCGCCGAGGTCGCGGCGGAAGCGATCCTTGTCCATCTTGTCCTTGGAGCGGATGTCCCAGAGACGACAGGAATCGGGGCTGATCTCGTCGGCGACGACGATACGCATCATGTCGCCTTCCCAGAGCCGGCCGCACTCCATCTTGAAGTCGACCAGGCGGATGCCGGCGCCGAGGAACAGGCCGGAGAGGAAATCGTTGACGCGGATGGCGAGCGCCATGATGTCGTCGATTTCCTGCGGCGTCGCCCAGCCAAAGGCGGTGATGTGCTCTTCGGAGACCATCGGGTCACCGAGCGCATCGTTCTTGTAGTAGAACTCGATGATCGAGCGCGGCAGCTGCGTGCCTTCCTCGATGCCGAGCTTGGTCGAGAGCGAGCCGGCCGCGACATTGCGGACCACGACCTCGAGCGGGATGATCTCGACCTCGCGAATCAGCTGCTCGCGCATGTTCAGCCGACGGATGAAGTGCGTGGGCACGCCGATATCGTTGAGATTGCTGAAGATGTGCTCGGAGATGCGGTTGTTGAGCACGCCCTTGCCGTCGATCACTTCGTGCTTCTTGGCGTTGAAGGCGGTCGCGTCGTCCTTGAAATGCTGGATCAGCGTTCCAGGCTCCGGTCCCTCATAGAGGACCTTCGCCTTGCCTTCGTAAATGCGACGGCGGCGGTTCATCGGGATATACCGTGGCTTGAGGAAATCCAAAGGGTCGGCCTCTCTCTGGTCGCGGTCGCCCGCGGCGGGATCATGGCCTTGTTCAGCACGCTCTCGCGCAATCCCGTTGCTCTGTCGAGTTCGATCTTGGCGCGCCGGTCTGGCTGGTTCATGCGGGAGGAGCCCGATCGGGCCTTCCACGCTTGGCGCTATATGGCCCTTTCGCGCCGCAAACGCAACAAAGGCCGGAAAAGCGGCGCGGTCTGCCGCTTTCCTGGCGTCTTCGGTTGAGGAGTGCCTGGCCTCTAGCCCGCACCGCCATCACATTGCTATATGGCGAAGCTGATATCGCGCCGCAGCAAGATTGCCGCTCCGAAGAGGATAAGAGCCAGATGACCACCTTCGACCAGCGCAAGGACGCCTACGAGAACAAGTTCGCGCATGACGAGGAGTTGCGCTTCAAGGCGACGGCCCGGCGCAACAAGCTGCTCGGCCTGTGGGCGGCCGACAAGCTCGGCAAGGGCGGCGCCGACGCCGATGCCTATGCCAAGTCGGTCGTGCTCGCCGATTTCGAAGAGGCGGGCGACGACGACGTGTTGCGCAAGGTCAAGGCCGATTTCGCCGCCGGCGGCGTCACGGTCGCGGACGACGAGATCCGCCGCACGATGACCGAGCTCCTGATCAAGGCCGCCGACGAGATCCAGGCCGGCCGCTAAACGAGCTTCGGGCGCAATGCGGCTCTTGCCGCATTGCGCCCTTGAGCATGGCGCATGCCGCATCGTTTGCCTTTCGCCGCCGGTTCGGTCCAGGATTCATGGACCCGCCGTTGGTGAAGAGCGGGCAACCGGAAGAATGCGCTCATGACCGTGCTGTCCTCGCTCGCCGATCGTCTCGCCAAGGGCGAGACGCTGCTCTCCGCCTGGTGCGGACTGCCCGATCCGAGCATCGCCGCGATCCTGGCGCAGGAGGATTTCGACGCGGTCACGCTCGACATGCAGCACGGGCCGATCACGCTCGCCGAAGTGATCCGGGCGATCCCGCTGATCAACGCCGCCGGCAAGCCGGCGATCGCGCGCATACCGGTCGGCGAGTTCCAGAACGTCTCGAAGCTGCTCGATTCCGGCGCCTCCGGCGTGATCGCGCCGATGATCAACACCATGGAGGATGCCCGCCGGCTCGCGGCCTATGCCAAGTATCCGCCGCTCGGCGAGCGCAGCTGGGGCAGCTATGGCGGGCTCGGCGCCTCCGGCCTCGACCAGAACGGCTATCTCAATCAGGCCAATGATTTCTCGCTGACCTTCGCGATGATCGAGACCCGCGAGGCGATGGCGATCGTCGACGACATCCTTGCCATCGACGGGATCGATGCGCTCTTCGTCGGTCCGTCCGATCTCTCGATCGCGCTGTCGGGCGGCGCGTCCGTCAATGCCTCGGCCAAGGAGGTCGACGATGCGCTGCGCCACATCGTGGCGCGGGCCAATGCCGTGAAGAAGCCGGTCGCCTTCTATGCTGCGAGCGCCGAACGGGCCGCGGAAGGTGTCGCACTCGGCGCCCGTTTGGTCACCGTGATGAGCGATACGGGCTTCCTGCGTCACGCGGCGCAGGCTGCGCTGAGGATCGCGCGCGGCTGACGCTTCAGGCGCTGATGCCCTCGCGCGATTTCAGCGCGGCGTAATAGGCCCAGAGCAGGCGTGCGGCAACGCCTCGCCAGGGCCGCCAGGCTTCGGCCAGCTCGGTCAGCTCGGCCGGCTTCGGCCGCAGCGGCAGATCGAAAGCGACCTTCGCCGCCTCCTGCACGGCAAGGTCGCCGGCGGCGAAGCCGTCGCGATGGCCGAGGCAGAACAGCAGATAGACGTCCGCCGTCCACGGACCGATGCCGGAGACGGCGGTCATATGTGCGTGGACGAACTCCGGTGTCGCGGTCTCCAGCGAAGTGAGGTCAAGCCGGTTCTCGGTGATCGCCGCGGCGACGGCGCGCAGGGTCTTCTGCTTCGGCCGCGACAGCCCCGACAGCCGCATCTCCTCGTCGCTGGCAACGAGGACACGGTCCGGCGTCAAGGGACTGAGCACGCTCTCGACCCGGGCCCAGACCGCGTGGGCGCTCGCCACCGAGAGCTGCTGCGAGACGATGATCGAGGCGAGGCTGACGAAGCCGCTGTCGCGCCGGCGCAGAGGCGGAATGCCGGTGCGGGCGATGATCCGCCCCCAGACGGGATCGAGCGTGGCGAGGGCGGCCATGCCTTCTTCGAGATCGGCGTTGCAGGTGATCGTGGTCATGCTGGTTCGGTCTATGCCGATCGTCGGTTCCGGTCCTGTCAGGAGTCCGGGCTTTGCGAGGGGGGCGCGGGACCATAGACAGGAGTCGATGGCATCGTCTTCTCCGATCTTCCGGTTCGCGCCGAGCCCGAACGGGCGCCTGCATCTCGGCCATGCCTATTCGGCGCTGATGAACGAGCGCCTGGCGAAGCGCTTGGGCGGCACGCTCCTGCTGCGGATCGAGGATATCGACCTCGCCCGCTGTCGGCCGGAGTTCGAGCAGGGCATTCGTGACGACCTCGCCTGGCTCGGCATCGGCTTTAAGCCGCAGGTGCGGCGGCAATCCCTGCATTTCGACGATTATCGCCGCGCGTTGGACCGGCTCGATGCGATGGGGCTGGTCTATCCCTGTTTCTGCTCGCGCCAGGAGGTGAAAGACGACGTGCGTCGGTGCGAAGCCGAGGCCGGAAAGCGCTGGCCGCGCGATCCCGATGGCGCGCCACTCTATCCGGGGACATGCCGCTCCCTGGGCGAAGCCGAGCTTCGCCGACGCCGGGAGGCGGGCGAGCCGCATGTGCTGCGCCTGGCCATGGACCGGGCCTTGGCGCGAGCGGCCGGCGAAAGGCTCTCCTATCGCCTGTTCGACGAAGCGGGCGAGGAGCGCGACATTCGCGTCGATCCCGCGCGCTGGGGCGATGTCGTACTGGCGCGCAAGGACGTGCCGACGAGCTATCATCTCTCCGTGGTCGTGGACGACGCTCTACAGAATGTCAGCCATGTCGTGCGCGGCAAGGACCTGGAGGCGGCGACCGACATCCATCTCCTGCTGCAGCACCTGCTCGGCTTGGCCGTGCCGCGCTATCATTTTCACCGGCTGCTCAGCGACGAGACCGGGCAGAAGCTGGCGAAAAGCCGGCTGTCCCGGGCCCTAGCCGATTTGCGGGCGGAGGGGGTGACGCCCGAGGCGATCCGGCAGCAGCTCGGTTTCACGTAAAATCGTTCGATCCCGATCAGCCGACACCCAAAAACGTCAGCCAGCCGATCGTGGTGAAGAGCGACAGCCCGGTCGAGAGCGCGATCGCGCTGGAGGCGTCGGCGACGCCCTGCTTGTAGCGCTCGGCGAAGAGATAGGCGTTGATGCCGCAGGGACAGGCGGCGAAGAGCACGGCGACGCCGGCCCAGGCCACCGGCATGGCGAACACCTTGGTCGCCAGCAGGAAGACGATCAGAGGGTGCAGGATGAGCTTGAGGAAGCTGAGGATCGCCGGCAGTCCGATCCCCGACGCGAGGCCGTAGCGCCGCAGCGCGATGCCGAGGCTGACCAGCGCGCAAGGGACGGCGGCGCCGGCGATCAGGTCGACGATCGACCAGAGCGGCGCCGGGATCATGCCGACGAAGGGGCGCACGGCGCTGCCGAGCAGGATGCCGACGACGATCGGATGGGTGAACAAGCGCCGGAGCAGCAGGAGAGGCGAGGTGCCGCGGCCTTCGGCGAGCAGGGTCGCAGCCGTCATGGTCACCGGCAGATGCACCGCGAGGAGCAGGCTGAGCGGGACCGCGCCCGCGTCGCCGTAAGCCTTCAGGATCATCGGGATGCCGACGAACACGGTATTCGACTGCGCTGCGGCGAAGCCGGACACGACGAGCTCAGGACCTTTACGGGCAAAAAAGCGTCGCGCGACGAACTGGGCGATCAGCCAGACAACGGCGAGGCCGGCGAAATAGGAGATCCAGTAGCCCCAGGGCTGGTCGGGAGGGATCGTGGCCGTCGCCAGCGTCTTGAACAATAGGCAGGGGATGGCGAGGACGAAGACGAAGTCGGAGAGACCCTCGCCCGTCGTTTCCCGCAACAGCTTCAGCCAGCGCGTGCCGTAGCCGATGGCGATCAGGCCGAAGACGGGAAGAACGATGATGAGGGAGGACAGCATTGGCCCGCGGGCAGGAGGGTGAATCTCAGCGCAATTGCGCAGTCTGGCCTCCGGCCTTCTCGATCAGGCCCAGGACCTCGTCACGCTGGCGCTTGAATTCGGCGAGCGCCCGGCCGTCGAGCTCGCGGCCGCGCGGCACCTTGATCTTCATCGGGTTGACGAAGTTGCCGTTGACCATGACCTCGTAGTGCAGATGCGGCCCGGTCGAGAGGCCGGTATTGCCGAGGAAGCCGATCACCTGGCCCTGCCGGACCTTGACGCCGGGCGCAATGCCCTTGGCGAAGGCCGACTGGTGCGAATAGGTGGTGACATAGCCGTTGGCATGCTGGATCTCGATGCGTCGGCCATAGCCGGAATCCCATTCCGCCTTGATGATCGTGCCGTTGCCGGCGGCCAGGATCGGCGTGCCGATCTTGTTGGCCCAGTCGATGCCGGTATGCATCTTCGAATAACGCATGATCGGGTGGTAGCGCATGCCGAAGCCGGAGCGCATCTCGGCATCGGTGATCGGTTTGCGAAGCAGGAATTTCTTTAGCGAGCGGCCATCGCTGTCGAAATAGTCGATCAGCCCGTCCTCCGGGGCCTGGTAGCGGAAGACCTGCCGGGTCTCGCCGTTGACGGTGAGGCTCGCCGAGAGGATTTCCGCACGCTCGCCCTCGTCGTCGTCGGTGAAGATGACCTCGAGATTGTCGCCGCCGCGCACGCGCTGCTGGAAATCGAGATCATAGGAGAAGATCCGGACGAGCTCGTCGATCAGCGGGCGCGGCAGATCGTGGCGCAGCCCGGTCTCATAGAGACTCTCGTAGAGCCGTGCGCCAGTGCCCGCCTCGTCGTCCTCGTCCTCCTCGTCCTCCTGCGAGCTGACTTGCGATCTCTGCTGCGGGCCGACCGTTTCGCTTCTCGGCAGGGCGACCGGAACGAACAGGCCCTTGTCGTTGACCGCGACGGCGGCGGAAGGCCGGCCGTTGTCGAGCAGGGCGACACGCATGATCTGGCGGGGGTCGCCCGGGCGCGGGCCGGGCGCGAACAGCGCCTGCAGCACCTGGCCCTCGGGCAGGGCGGCGACCTTCACGCGGCCGTCGAACGCCTTCATCATCGCGACGATCTGGTCGCGACTGGCGCCGGCATTGCGTACCACGGTCTCGAAATTCTCGCCGCGGCGGGTGATCAGCAGCTTCTCCTCGACCTGCGGCTCGCGGGTGGCCGCGATCGGGGTCTTCGGCGCATTCGTCACGTTCTCCGGGACGACGCGAACCTCGATGTTCGAGAAGGAGGTGTCCGTGGCGGGCGCGTAGGACAGGAGATTGCCGGCGCCGGCGGCCTGGTTGCCCTGGGCCAGGGTACGGCTCAGCATCAGCTGCGGCGGGATCGGCAGCGCGGCTCGGCGGTCGGCGGCGGCCAGGTTGGCTCGCTCCTCCTCCATCTGGTTCACCACGTCGGCGTCGGTCAGGCTCGCCTTGCCGGGGGTGATCGGCAGGTCGGCGAGGTCGCGCTTGGTGATCGAGACATCCGCATCCGGCATTTCGGTGACCGGCTCGGCATAGCGCTCGCCGCTGGGAGCGCCTTCGGCGAAGAGCCGCAGCGGATTGAAGGGCGGGATGTTGGCGGCATAGACGCCGCTGGTCAGCGACAGATTGGTCGACAGCCGGACGAAGGGCCGCACCCTTATGACTTCGCGGTCGCCGATGCGCTGGGACATCGGCGCGCGCACGCTGTGCCGGGCCGAAGCGATCGGCTGTTCGGCGACGAGCTTGTCGCCTTTGCGGGCACCGCCGCCGGCCGAGGTGGTCTGATGCGGGGTAACGGGCTCGGGGCGCTCGGCGAAGCTGGTGTCGCCGCGCACCGCGACCAGGATGGCGCCGCCAAGGAGAGCCGCCCCGCACGAGCCAACGAGCAGACAGGCGGCGAGCCAGCGCAGCGAGACGCCGCGGCGGTCCATGCCGGCAGGAGTGGCGCCGCCGGGAGAAATCGGCGGTTCGATCCCGAGATCGACGAGCAGCGCCGTCGCTTCCGGCGTCAGCGGCTCATGCGGCGCTCTGAGATCCGGAGGGGCGTTCATCGGGCGTCTGGCGAATCCATTGAAACGCCCGACGGGCGCCGGGCTCGATGCCGTTAACGAGCACGCACCCTATATAGAGCGAGCATGCCTGCGTCACGCGTGGGAATCAATCTCGGGCTGGTCCCGGTGAAGCCCTGCGCGGTCGCCGTTGCTGTGAGGAAAAATTGCGGCTGTTTGCGGGCGGCCGCTATCTGTCGGTGTTTGCCGCGATCGGGAAGGGCTGGGAGACCGGGAGAACGGCCGGAAATCGCGAGCCGGATAAAAAAAGCGGCTTTGTCGAAAAACTTTCATTTGGGTTGTTGACAGGGGCTCGGGGGTGCTCCTATAAAGCGGCCATCGAGACGGCGCCGCCGCTGGCGGGGCCGCTCTACT
>NZ_JBHSLW010000034.1:0-295822 GCF_042657265.1 Allobosea eneae | reverse complement strand
AGTGGCTGGGGTCCACATCGCTCGCTCCAAGATGGCCTGAACAACCCCTTGGAATCACGAGTGCCCCAGTCGCTCAACCCTTTCGGGACGGGCTCTTAGAATTCGTCCCAGCCTGAGGCTCCGCGCAAGTTGACCGCAATTTTGGCTGGCTGGTTCGCTCCACGAAGCTGCGTTCTCACCGCCGCTGGCTTTGAGAAAGCTGCTTCGACCTGCTTGCGGAGACGATGCGGATGTTGCGTTGCCGGTGCATCAGAGCCCTCCGTTCGATAGCCTGCGACGAGCTGGTTCAGCTGAGCGATACGGTCCGCCAATGCGTTTGCTGAGGCAGCGCTCTCCTCTGCCAAAGCAGCATTTGATTGCGTCATCTCGTCGAGATGCGCGACGGTTTGACTCATCTCGTCGATCCCGTTCGCCTGCTCGCTGCTGGCAGCCGAAATGTCGGCGATCGTCGCGGCCACTTTCCTCGACGTGTCCAGTATCACTGTCAGAGCGTCTCCGGCCTTGCGAACGAGTTTGACACCCTCGCTGACCTCGACATTGGAGGACGAAATCAGAGCGGAGATATCCTTTGCAGCCTCGCCCGAGCGCTGGGCCAGCGTACGAACCTCGCTCGCAACCACAGCAAAGCCCTTGCCCGCATCACCGGCGCGAGCGGCTTCAACCGCCGCGTTGAGCGCCAGAAGGTTGGTCTGGAAGGCGATGTCATCGATGACCCGGGTGATCGCTTGGATCTTCTGCGAAGCATCCTCGATCCGCGCCATGGCTCTCACGGCCTCGACCGCGATGTCGCCGCCTGATTGCGCGGCGTTTGTCGCTTCTTCAGCAAGTGTCGCGGCCTCACGGGCATTGTGCGCAGAGGCCTTTACGCTGGCTGCCAATTCCTCGGTCGTTGCTGCAGTCTCCTCCAGGCTGGACGCTTGATCCTCTGTCCGCTTCGACAAATCGTCGGCACCGGCCGTGATCTCTCGGGCTGCAGTATCGATGCCGTCCGCCGCAACAGCGACTTCGCCTACGATGCTCGATAGCGTTCCGATCAGCTCATTGACGCCACCGCAAAGGGCTTGGTTAGCGGCGTTAAGATTGGTCAGCGAAATTCGCCGTGTGAGATCTCGGCCTTTTGCCGCCTCGACCACGGTCGCGACCTGTTCGATCGCGAACTTCATCTGATCTTCGTTTTCCTTCCCCGCGGTTATGTCCGTGGCGTACTTGACGACCTTCCAAGGGCTACCCAACGCGTCGAGGATGGGATTGTAGCTAGCCTGTATCCAGACGGCCCTTCCACCTTTGCCAATGCGTCGATACCGACCTTCGTCAAATTCGCCGCGACGCAGCTTGTCCCAGAACTGCGTGTATGCGGGTGATGCGCGGTCATCGTCACTGACGAAAATGCGATGGTGCTGGCCCTCGATTTCGCCCGCGGAGTAGCCCGTCAGCGCCAGGAAGTTGGCGTTGGCCCGCAAAATTGTTCCTGCCAGGTCAAACTCGATGACGGCCTGCGACTTGTTGATCGCCGCCAGCTGTCCTTCAAGGTTCGCGATTTCGGTCTTATTGGCGGTGATGTCCGTGGCAAACTTGATGACTTTCGTCACTCGTCCCGACTGATCGGGAATGGGCGTATAAATCGCCTGAAGCCAAAGGCGGCGGCCGCCCTTTCCAATGCGAAGAAACTGGGCCTGTTTCGGCTTTCCAGCCGCAAGTTCGGACCAGAAGGCATTATAGGCCGCGCTGTTGCGCTCGGCCGTATCGACGAACATCGAGTGGTGCTGACCTTCGATCTCACCCAGCGAGTAACCGATGCAATCGAGGAACAACGCGTTGGCTGAGATAATCTTGCCGGACGGCTCGAACTCGATAACGGCCTGACTTCGCCTGACAGCCTCAGCCTCCGCTGAGTGCCCGCCAAAGTTAATGAAATTCCGGATCGACATCCCGTGCATCCCCTGGTTCGGCGGCGGACATCTCAAGGCGCCTCATGAAATAGGCCCTGCCATAATCCGCAATTTCCGTCTCCCATCAACACGCTGCCTTTTCCAAGGCCGCGCGCCTGATGTCGATTCGTACGGGAAGTGGGTTAATCGGGAGTGAATTTGACTCAATATCAAGAATCAACCCGAATTTCGAAGTATATTACTGTTGGTTGCAACCTCAGGTTGCTCTAAATATGACGCCGCAAATTAGATAATCCCAATCTTATATCCTGATTTAATCCTGATAGCCCAAATGATTACTATCAAAAGCCGCAGTACAGTATTTCTAATGATAACAGTAACTAAGTTACTCTCGGTAATTTCACAACGCAATTTTCGTCGCTTTGACTGGTCGGATTACGGAAGTTGCTTCGATACGGCGAATCTTGCATGCTGGATCATTGATTAAAGCGAGAACCGTTCGTCATTGCCGACCCGCAACCTCATAGACCTCACCATCGAGGATGCGCGTCGACTGTCGCGCGTCTCAGCGCCATGCGCGGCCCTAACCGCTGAACATTCAGAGGCGCAGGACCCGGCCGGCTATGAATTCGAGGTCAAAGGCGACGCACATTATCTCGCGTTTCATCAGTTGGTCTTTGAAGACGGCATGATGCAAGTTGATGGCGATCGACCTTATCGGTCTCAGGATCTGCGGGGCACGCTCACGTTTCTGCCAGCTGGAGCCGCAGCTCGCGGTTGGTGCAAACCCGCTAAAGGGCAGCAATCTTTCACGGCATTGTATATTGACCCGAAAGCGATCCCTCAATTAGCCCATATCGGTCACTTGCTCGACGATCCTATTGTCTATTTTCAATGCGAGAAGCTCGCTCAAACTTTCCTCAAGATTTCTCGCGCTATTCAAGAGTCGCCGCCGTTTCTTGAATTCGTGATTGATACGTTGGGGCAAGTAGCTCTTTTGGAGCTTGCATCATTCCAATCGGCTGGGTTGGCCAAGCCCAATGAACGCCCCCTTAATCAAGATGACTTAGGGCGCTTGCGTGAGTTTTTGCGGGAAAATATCTCGCGCGATATTCGGCTCGACGAAATGGCATCCGTCGTCGGTTTGAGCAAATTCCATTTTGTACGCTGCTTTCGCGCGACGACCGGGCGGACACCTTATAGATCATTGCTGGAGCTCCGGAGCGACGTGGCCGTTAGAGAACTCCAGGCAGGACGCACGCCTCACGACGCTGCGGCCGCGGCGGGTTTCGACGGAGTACCCCAGATGTCGAGGACCTTACGCGCCGTTCTCAATCTATCAGTCCGGACGATCATGCAGGGGCGTGACTTCGGCAAATAGCGCTTTGATCCGGCTGCCCAAATCCGGACGCTCCGACGTTCTGCAATGGGTCGAAAGCAGCCTGTTTGCTCCGCTTGCCCACCTATGAAATCGCCTCCTTCAAATCCAAGGTTCCCTGCACCCCGATCGCCGCGTAGTTGCGCTTGAGCCAGCGCTTGGCGGCGGTGCGGCCGAGGTCGCGCAGGCTGAGCAGGAAATTCCATTCGGAGTTGAGGCGCGAGGAGGAGGTCAGCTGCGCCAACGGCAGGCCGCCGTCGATTCGGTGCATCAGCACGCGCTTGTAGTCGCCGGTGGAGAGCTTGCCGTCGTCGAGCAGGCGGTTGACGAACTCGATGGCGCGCAGTTCGCGCAGGAGCGAGGCGTTGAAGGTGATCTCGTTGAGCCGGTCCTGGATGGCGCGGGCATTGGTCGGCAGTTCGCGGCGTTCGAGCGGGTTGATCTGGACGAGCAGGATGTCGTCGCCAGCCGCCTCGTAGAACAGCGGGAAGAGCGGCGGATTGCCCATGTAGCCGCCGTCCCAATAGGGCTCGCCGTCGATCTCGACCGCCTGGAACAGCATGGGCAGGCAGGCCGAGGCCATCAGATGGTCGGCGGTCATTTCCTGCCGGGTGAAGATCTTGATCTTGCCGGTGCGGACATTGGTCGCCGAGATGAAGAGATTGACGTCGGCGCAGCCCTGGACCTTGCCGAAGTCGATCAGGTCCGAGATCACCCCGCGCAGCGGATTGATGTTGAGCGGGTTGACGTCGTAGGGGCTCGCGACCTTCGAGAGCAGCTCGAACCAGATCAGCCCCGGCGGGCGGCCA
The DNA here is from genome assembly GCF_042657265.1 of Allobosea eneae. Classification (NCBI taxonomy): domain Bacteria; kingdom Pseudomonadati; phylum Pseudomonadota; class Alphaproteobacteria; order Hyphomicrobiales; family Alloboseaceae; genus Allobosea; species Allobosea eneae. Next base: position 291,746 of record NZ_JBHSLW010000034.1, on the reverse strand, counting down.
TCCGTCCAGGCGCCGAGCATGGTGTCGAGCAGCGAGCGCTCCGAGCCGCCATATTTGCCGTCGACGCTGATCCGGCGCCAGAAATTCTCCAGCGCGGTGCGGGCACCGTCGATGCCGCCGTCGAGCCAGCCCTCGGTCAGCACCACCGCGTTCATCGCGCCGGCGCTGGCGCCGGTGATCGCCTCGATGGCGATGCGGCCATCGGCGAGGATGGCGTCGAGCACGCCCCAGGTGAAGGCGCCATGCGCGCCCCCGCCCTGGAGCGCGAGGTTGACCGATTTCTCGGCCTTGGGTCCCGCCAGCCCTTTGACCTGCGGGACCTTGCGCTGCTTGCGGCCGGTCACGCGGCGGTCCAGCCACCATCCATCGGCAAGGTGGTGCCGGTGATCGACTTGGCCGCGTCGGTGCAGAGGAAGACGGCCAGCGCCGCGACCTGCTCGACGGTAACGAACTCCTTGGTCGGCTGGGCCAGCAGCAGCACGTCGTTGATGACCTGCTCCTTGGTCAGGCCACGGGCCTTCATCGTGTCGGGGATCTGCTTCTCGACCAGCGGGGTCCAGACATAGCCCGGTGCGATCGCGTTGACGGTGATGCCATGGGTCGCCACTTCCAGCGCCACCGTTTTCGTGAAGCCGGCGATGCCATGCTTGGCCGAGACATAGGCGCTCTTGAACGGCGAGGCGACGAAGGCGTGGGCGGAGGCCGTGTTGATGATCCGGCCCCAGCCCTTCGCCTTCATCTTCGGCAGGGCGGCGCGGGTGGTGTGGAAGGCCGAGGTCAGGTTGATCGCGATGATCTGGTCCCATTTCTCGATCGGGAACTCGTCGACCGGGGCGACATGCTGGATGCCGGCATTGTTGACGAGGATGTCGATCGCGCCGAATTCCGTCTCGGCCTCGGCGATCATGGCGGCGATCTCGTCGGGCTTCATCATATTGGCGGCGGAGTAGCGCGCCTTGACCTTGAACTCGCTCTCGATGCCGGCGCGCTCCTTCTCGATCGCGTCAGCCTCGCCGAAGCCGTTGATCACGACATTGGCGCCCTCGGCGGCGAGCGCGCGGGCGTAGGCGAGGCCGATGCCAGAGGTGGAGCCGGTGACGAGGGCGGTGCGATCTTTGAGGAACATGGGGCGGCTCCTGACATTTGGCCTGAGAACGCTTAACCTACCGGCGAAGGCTGGCATTGCGCCAGCGAGGGAGCGTCGGTCACCAGGACGGTGCCCGATGTGCTATTGCAACGCAACATGACGAAAATGCAGCCTGCAAATCCAGATCACCACCACCATGATCACAATCATGAGCACGGTCTCTGCCAGCACGCGCACGACCATTCGCGTCATGCCGCCGCCGGCTTGGCGCGTGCCGAGGCGGTCTGCCGCGAGCGCGGCCTGCGCCTGACGCCGATCCGGCGCAAGGCGCTGGAGGCGCTCTATGGCGACCACAAGCCGGTCGGTGCTTATGATCTCGCCGACCGGATCTCGCCGCCGGGTGGGCGCAGGCTGGCGCCGATCTCGATCTACCGGGCGCTCGATTTCCTGGTCGAGCAGGGCTTCGTCCACCGTCTGAGTTCGCGCAACGCCTTCATCGCCTGCCCGCATGGCCATGGTGCCAACGAGGCGGTCGCCTTCCTGATCTGCGAGATCTGCGGCGGCGTCGACGAGGATGCCTCGCCGGCGATGCGCCAGGCGATCAGGGGGATGGCGGAGGGCCGGCGCTTCCAGACCTCCTATCAGGTGGTCGAGATCGTCGGCCGTTGCGAGCATTGTCGCGACGCTGCCGCAGCTTGACGATTATCCTGCAACGGCGCAGTGCAGCCACGACGAGCCGCTGCCGGCAAAGGATCCGGACCATTCCATGAGCGACCAGCCGCTGATCTGCCTGGCCGAAGGGCCCAACGCCGCGCCGGCGCCGCGCAAGCGCACCGTCCCGGTGATGGTCGGGCATGTGCAGGTCGGTGGCGGCGCGCCGATCGTCGTGCAGTCGATGACCAATACCGACACTGCCGATATCCCGGCGACGGTCGGGCAGGTCGCGGCGCTGGCGCGGGCGGGCTCGGAGCTGGTGCGCATCACCGTCGACCGTGACGAGGCGGCCGCAGCGGTGCCGCATATTCGCGAGCGGCTCGACATTCTCGGCATCAACGTGCCGCTGGTCGGCGATTTCCACTATATCGGTCACAAGCTGCTGAGCGACCATCCGGCCTGTGCGCAGGCGCTGGCGAAATACCGGATCAATCCCGGCAATGTCGGCTTCAAGGACAAGAAGGACAGGCAGTTCAGCCAGATCGTCGAGCTCGCGATCAGGCACGAAAAGAGCGTGCGGATCGGGGCGAACTGGGGCTCACTCGACCAGGAACTGCTGACCTCGCTGATGGATATCAACGCCGCCGCGCCAAAGCCGCTCGATGCGCGCGCGGTGATGCGCGAGGCGATGGTGCAGTCGGCCCTGCTCTCGGCGCAGCGCGCCGAGGAGATCGGTCTCGGCAAGGACAAGATCATCCTGTCGGCCAAGGTCTCGGGCGTGCAGGACCTGATCGCGGTCTATCGCATGCTGGCCGAGCGCGGCGACTATGCCATCCATCTCGGCCTGACCGAGGCCGGCATGGGCTCCAAGGGGCTTGTCGCCTCCTCGGCGGCGCTCGGCGTGCTGCTGCAGGACGGGATCGGCGACACGATCCGCTTCTCGCTGACGCCGGAACCGGGCGGCGACCGCACGCTAGAGGTCAAGGCCTCGCAGGAACTGCTGCAGACCATGGGTTTCCGCGCCTTCGTGCCGCTCGTCGCGGCCTGTCCGGGCTGCGGGCGCACGACCTCGACGGTGTTCCAGGAGCTGGCGATGGACATCCAGAGCTGGATCTCGACCTCCATGCCGGAGTGGAAGACGCGCTATCCAGGGATCGAGGCGCTGAACGTCGCGGTGATGGGCTGCATCGTCAACGGCCCCGGCGAGTCCAAGCACGCCGATATCGGCATCTCGCTGCCGGGTACTGGCGAGGCGCCGACCGCGCCGGTCTTCGTCGACGGCAAGAAGGTCGCGACCCTGCGCGGCCCCGCCATCGCCGCCGAGTTCAAGACCATGGTCGAGGCTTATGTCGAGCAGCGCTACGGCGCCCGGGCCGCCGCCGCAGAGTGAGCCGGCGGTTGAGGCGATTTTCACCGTGCGCCGCGCGAAAGTGGCTCCCGCCCGCGTGGAACATGCTCTAGCGTCTTTGCCTGAAAGACATGCCGTGCTAGAGGCCCCGGCCTTTCGCTGCATTGCAGCACCCGCGGAGCGCCCTGATGGGTCATGACCAGCAGCACCCGTCGGCCTCCAAGCCGGATGGGGATCGCTTCGGACTGGAAGAGCCGGCCGGCAACGGCCATTCCACGCAGAGCTATGCCGCGCTCGCTTTGGGGGCGCTTGGCGTCGTCTATGGCGACATCGGCACCAGCCCGCTCTACGCTCTGCGCGAGACGATCCTGGCCGCGACGGGCGCGGCCTCCGGCGGACATGGCGGCGGTGCTGCGGTCACGCTGAGCGGTCCCCTGCCGCGCGAGGCGGTGATCGGCGTGCTCTCGCTGATCCTGTGGTCGCTCGTCCTGGTAGTAACGCTGAAATACGTCGTGCTGCTGCTGCGCGCCGACAATAACGGCGAGGGCGGCACGCTGACCCTGGTGGCGCTGGCGCAGCGCGCGCTCGGGCGCACCCGTGGCGGCATCGTACTCTTCCTCGGCATGGCCGGCGCGGCGCTGTTCTATGGCGATGCGGTGATCACGCCGGCGATCTCGGTGCTGTCGGCGGTCGAGGGCCTGAAGCTGGTGACGCCGGTGCTCGAGGACTACGTGATCACCATCGCCTCGGCGATCCTGATCGCGCTGTTCCTGGTGCAGAGCCGGGGTACCGGCAAGGTCGCCAATTTCTTCGGCCCGATCATGACGCTTTGGTTCCTGACGCTGGCGGGCCTCGGCATCTACCACATCGCCGACGATCTCGGCGTCTTCGCCTCGATCAATCCCTATTGGGGCGTGCGCTTCTTCTTCGACCATCCCGGGCTGTCGCTGGCGGTGCTCGGCAGCGTCTGTCTCGCCGTGACCGGCGCCGAGGCGCTCTATGCCGATATGGGCCATTTCGGGCGCGGGCCGATCCGCAGCGCCTGGATCTTCCTGGTCTTCCCGGCGCTTTGGCTCAACTATCTCGGCCAGGGCGCGCTGATCCTGTCCGACCCGACCGCGATCGATAATCCCTTCTACAAGCTGGCGCCGCCAGCGCTGATCCTGCCGCTGGTGATCATGGCGACGCTCGCCACCATCATCGCCAGCCAGGCGGTGATCACCGGCGCCTATTCGCTGACGCGACAGGCAATCCAGCTCGGCCTGCTGCCGCGTCTCGAGATCCGCCACACCTCCGAGCACACCTCCGGCCAGATCTACATCCCGCGCATCAACGTGCTGCTGCTGCTGACGGTCCTGCTGCTGGTCTGGACCTTCAAGACGTCTTCCAACCTCTCGCACGCCTACGGCATCTCGGTCTTCGGCGCGATGATGGTGGACTCGCTGCTCGCCTTCATCGTGATCTGGAAGGGCTGGCGCTGGGGCTTGCTGGCGACCACTGCCGTCGTGCTGCCCTTCCTGATCATCGACGTCGCCTTCTTCTCGGCGAACCTCCTAAAGCTGCTCAGCGGCGGCTATGTGCCGGTGCTGTTCGCCGCTGCGCTGATCGTGCTGATGTGGACCTGGGTGCGCGGCACCAAGATCCTGTTCGACAAGACCCGCAAGACCGACGTGCCGCTGCTCGAATTGGTCGGCATGCTGACCAAGAGCCCGCCCTACCGGGTGAAGGGCATGGCGGTGTTCCTGACCAGCGACCCGGAGACGGCGCCGGCCTCGCTGCTGCACAATCTCAAGCACAACAAGGTGCTGCACGAGCGCAACGTGATCCTGACCGTGCGCTCGGCCGACACGCCGCGCGTCGCCGAGAGCGAGCGCGTCAGGCTCTCGCGCATCACCGACGACTTCTGGCGCGTCGAGATGGTCTATGGCTACATGGAGAGCCCGAACGTACCCAAGGGGCTGGCGATCCTGCGCAAGCAGGGCTTCAAGTTCGACATCATGTCGACCTCGTTCTTCCTGTCGCGCCGCTCGATCAAGGCCTCGCCGCAATCGGGCATGCCGGTCTGGCAGGACAATCTCTATATCGGCCTGACCAAGAGCGCGACCGACGCCACCAACTTCTTCCAGATCCCGACCGGCCGCGTCGTTGAGGTCGGCACGCAGGTCACAGTCTGAGGTCGTTCGGTCCTTGTCATTCCGGGGCAGGCCGCAGGCCTGAGCCCGGAACCCATGAACACGATCTTTCCCGTCATTGTCGGGCTTGTCCCGGCCATCCACGTCTTCGTTAGGGCAGGGCGGTGTTCAAGACGTCGATGCTCGCCACAAGGGCGAGCATGGCGAACTGGAACAGCGTCGGGTTCATGGGCTCCGGGCTCGCCGCTGCGCAGCGCCCCGGAATGACCGGACGCTTTCAGCTCTTGCGCTGGGCGGTGAACTCAGCCGCCGCGCGCAGCATCGCCGCCTCCGGCCCGAAGCCGGCGAGCGCCGTGATCGCCTCCTCGCTCAGCCGGTCCCGCTCGCGCTTGGCGGCGTCGAGCCCGAGCGCTGTGACCAGCGTCGCCTTGCCCTTGGCATCGTCCTTCGCCGTCGCCTTGCCCATCTGCTCGGGGCTGGCCTCGACGTCGAGGATGTCGTCGGCGATCTGGAAGGCGGCGCCGAGCGCCTTGCCATAGCGCTCTAGCGCGGCCGTCTGGCTTGCGTCGGCCTGGCCGAGGCGGGCGCCGATCAGGACGCTGCCCGCGAGCAGCGCGCCGGTCTTCATCGCCTGCATCTGCCGGATCTCGGCTTCGCTGAGTCTAGCCAGGGCGCCGTCGGCGGCGAAGCGTCCCTCTGCAGCGAGATCGAGCATCTGCCCGCCGACCATGCCGCCCGGGCCGAGCGAACGGGCGAGCTGCAGGATGACCGCAGCGCGCGTCTGCCCATCCGGATGCGTGTTCGGATCGGCGATCACGTCGAAGGCGAGCGTCAGCAGGCCGTCGCCGGCGAGGATCGCGGTCGCCTCGTCATAGGCCTTGTGCACGGTCGGGCGGCCACGGCGGGTGTCGTCGTCATCCATTGCCGGCAGGTCGTCATGGACGAGCGAATAGCAATGGGCGAGCTCGACGGCCGCTCCGGCGCGCAGGGCCTGTCCAACCGGCACGCCGAAGAACTTCGCCGTCTCGACGACGAGGAAGGGCCGCAGGCGCTTGCCGCCGGCGAGGGCGCCATGGCGCATCGCGGCGAGCAGCCGAGCGGGGCGATAGACCTCACCGGCCTCGGGTTTGTCCTGAAGCAGTGCTTCGAGCAGGGTCTCGATCGCACCCGCCGTTTCCGACAAGGCGCTGGCCAGAGCCGCGGCGGGGACAGTCCGTTCCACGGAACTCATGATCATTTCTCGCGTTGGCTGGCGGAGTTTGGCGCGCGGGGCTTGCCGGAGGCGGCCGTATTCGTCAAGCGTGGGGGATGACGCAGATGGCTGACAATCCGGCTCCGCGACGCGGGGGCCTTGCGGGCCGGATCGTGCGCGGGCTGCTCCGGCTGCTGGTAGCGCTTGCAATCGTCTTTGTCGCCCTGCTGTTGCTCTACCGCTTCGTGCCGCCGCCTTCGACCTTGATGCTCGGCCGCTGGCTGACCTTCCGCACGGTCGAGCGCGACTGGGTGCCGCTCTCGCAGATCTCGCCGCACCTGATCCGCGCCGTGATCGCCTCCGAGGACCAGCGCTTCTGCTCGCATGCCGGTGTCGACTGGGGCGAACTCAACGCCGTGCTGCAGGATGAGGACGGGCCGAGCCGCGGCGCATCGACGCTGACCATGCAGACCGCCAAGAATCTCTTCCTCTGGCCCGGCCGTTCCTATCTGCGCAAGGGAATGGAACTGCCGATGGCGCTGGCGATCGATCTCGCCTGGCCGAAGCGGCGGGTGATCGAGGTCTATCTCAATATCGCCGAATGGGGAGACGGCATCTTCGGGGCGGAAGCGGCGGCCCAGCGCCATTTCGGCAAGCCGGCCTCGCGCCTGACGCCGGCCGAAGCGGCGCGGCTGGCCGGAGCCCTGCCCAACCCGATCCTGCGCAACCCATCGCGCCCGAGCCGGGCGTTGCAGGCTGCGGCCGGCCGGGTACAGCGGCGGATGAACCAGCTCGGGCCGCTCGGCAATTGTGCGTTGCCGGAAGCGTAGACCACTTTTTGTGCCCGGCGCACTAGCCAGAGCGCGCGCGAGCGTGTAAAGGCCAGCCCTCATCACGAATGTGACGTCGTCGCGACAGTGGTGCGGGCGAAATGCCCCGCCTCGCGCGAAGGCATGATGGAGAGTACCGATGGCCGTTCCGAAGAGAAAGACTTCGCCGTCGAAGCGCGGCATGCGCCGCTCGGCCGACGCGCTGAAGCAGCCCACCTATATCGAAGACAAGAATTCGGGCGAGCTGCGCCGTCCGCACCATATCGACCTGAAGTCCGGCATGTATCGCGGCCGTCAGGTGCTGAAGGCCAAGACCGAGGCCTGATTCAGGGGGAGGCCCATCCGGGCCTCTGTCTGTTGATTGCCGAAAGCGGCCGCCATTGCGGCACCGGCATGATGGTCCCTATCTCAGATCTGCTGGATCAGCATCGCGCTGCCGAACCACGGCGGCGCGGAGCTGTTTTTGCACTATAGCGCTCCGCTTTTCCGGCTGAAGAAGCGCAGCAGATCGGCATAGCCGCGGGCATCGTCGATCGCGCGATGCGTATGGGCGACCGAGCCCAGCCATTCGGCGGGATAGCGGTCGACGTCGCACTTGCCTTGCTGGCGTCCGGTCTTGCCGGCGACGAACGACATCAGGCAGAGCGGCGGATGCCGGAAGAGACGGTCGGCGGCCCAAGGCCCTTCGAGCAGCGGGCGCCCGATGAAGCGCCGCAGGAAATAGTCGAACCAGCGCCCGTCGAGCGCCAGCGGATGCGCGGCGAAGACCGGTTCCCCTTCGATCGAGCCAACCCAGTCCACGAAGCGCTGCATCGCCTGCAAGGCAGGCTGCGGCTTTTCCGTCGCGGCCGCCGAGGCCAATGGACGGCGTGCCCAAAACGCCATCGTGATCTCGTCGCGCATGGCGCCGTCGAGGGGTTCCAGAACCGCTTCGAATTCTCCGAGGACGGCTCCATCGGCCGAGACGGCGACGGAGCCGAAAGAGAGCATCGAATTGATGCCCGGCGTCGGCCCGTCGAACTCGCAATCCGTCACGACATGATAGGGCGGTATGCGTCCTGGTCAGACCTGCGCTCGCCGCGGCAATCTCGGCAGCAGGATCGTCAACAGCCCTAGCAGCGGCAGGTAGGAACAGACCTTGTAGACGAAGGTGATGCCATAGCTGTCGGCGAAGCCACCGAGCAAGGCAGCGCCGAGACCGCCCGCGCCGAAGGCGAAGCCGAAGAACATCCCTGCGATCAGGCCGACTCGGCCCGGCACCAGCTCCTGCGCGAACACCACGATCGCCGAGAAGGCCGAGGCGAAGACCAGCCCGATCATCACGCTCAGCACCCCGGTCCAGAACAGGTTGGCATAGGGCAGGAGCAGCGCGAAGGGGATGACGCCGAGGATCGAGAACCAGATCACGAAGCGCGCCCCGAAACGGTCGCCGATCGGCCCGCCGGCAAAGGTGCCGACCGCGGCCGCGCCGAGGAACAGGAACAGCATCAGCTGCGCGTCGCGGAAGCCGAGCTGGAACTGTTCGATCACATAGAAGGTGAAGTAGCTGGAGATGCTCGCCATGTAGACGTTCTTGGTGGCGGTCAGCAGCACCAGCACGAACAGGGCGAAGGCGACGCGCCCGCCCGGCAACGGCAAGGTCCGGCTCGCCGGTGGCCGGCCGGCCTGCGCCCGGCGATGGGCAGCATACCAGTGCCCGACCCGGGCCAGCACGATGACGCCGGCCATGGCGATGACCGAGAGCCAGGCGACGCTGCCCTGGCCGAAGGGCAGGACAACGAAAGCCGCCAGTAGCGGCCCGAGCGCCGAGCCGAGATTGCCGCCGACCTGGAAGAGCGATTGCGCCAGGCCGTGCCGCCCGCCCGAAGCCAGCCGCGCCACCCGCGACGCCTCCGGGTGGAAGATCGCCGAACCCAGGCCGATCAGGCAGGCCGCGATGATCAGCACCGTGAAGTTGTGGGCGTTGCCGAGCAGGATCAGGCCGCCGAAGGTCGAGGCCATGCCTGCCGGCGCCGAATAGGGCATCGGCCAGCGATCGGTCACCATCCCGACGACCGGCTGCAGCAGCGAGGCCGTGACCTGGAAGGCCATGGTCAGCAAGCCGATCTGAACGAAATCCAGCGCGTAATTCGCCTTGAATAGTGGGTAGAGCGAGGCCAGCAGCGACTGCATGACGTCGTTGAGCAGATGGCAGAAGCTCACCGCCAGCAGGACGGAAATCGTCGTCTTCTCGAAACGGGGGCGGCTTCCCGCGATCGTTGCAACCATTGCGGCACCCTTGAGCGCAAACCTCGACCACCGCTCCTTCTACAGAGCTTGCTCGTGACCTGCTTTCGTGTTTCGGTCGAATTCTTTCGCGTTCGGGCCAATCGATGAGAAAGCTGCCGCTGCAACAGGTGGAGGCCCTCCATTCCGACCACAGCCCTATTCACGGCACGGTTTCCGATGCCGACGGCGATGTCCTGGTCCGAGTCTCCGACAATCCCGCCGGCTATACGATACCGGCGCACAGCCATCGGCAGATCCAGCTTCTCTGCGCTTTCTCGGGCGTGGTCCAGATCAACACCGAGCGCGGCAGCTGGATGATCCCGCCCGGTCATGGCCTGCTGATACCGGCCCGGCTGCAGCATTCGGTCGAGATGCTCAGCGATGTCAGCATCAAGTCGGTCTATCTCCTCACGGAACACGACGACCTGGCCGCGCGCATGCTGCAGGTGCTCGGCGTCACCGATCTTGCGCATGCGCTGATCGTCGAGGCGATCCGTCTCAGCGACACGCCGCCCGGCACCCGCAAGCTCGCGCTCGTCCTGGAACTGCTGACGGCCGAGATCGCCGCGCTGCCAATCCGGCCGCTCGGCCTGCCGATTCCGGTCGACAGGCGACTTTCCGCCCTCTGCCGCGCCTATATGGCCGCGCCCTCAGTGACGGAGCGCCTCGACGATTGGGCGGCCAAGCTGGCGATGAGCCGGCGGACCTTCACACGGTTCTTCCAGCGTGAGACCGGCCTCAGCTTCGTCGCCTGGCGCCAGCAGGCCAGCCTGTTCGCCTGCCTGCCGCGGCTGGCGGAGGGCGTGCCGGTCACGGAGGTCGCCATGCTGGCGGGCTATGACAATGTCGCGGCGTTCACGACGATGTTCAGGCGGAGGCTGGGAACCGCGCCGCGCAACTACATGAGGGCCTCGCTGGTGCGGTAGCCGTCCGGCTATTGAAAAAGGGCCGCCCTCGCGAGCGGCCCTTCGAAACAGTCCATGCAAACGAAAGGCTCACTTCGGTGCGAAGATGCCGACGCTGCTGGCGGTGATGTCGAAGGAGAGCGTCGCCACCACCGTCGGGTTGCACCATTTCGAGCGGCCTGTGCCCGAGACGATGCCGCGCGGATCGGCTGTCAGCAGGAAGCAATCGCTCTTCGACAGGTTGGTGTCGTGATAGCGCAGATCCGCCGTCAGGTTCTTATAAGTGTAGGACACGCCGGCGTTCCAGTAGGAGTAGTCGGGCAGGTTGGTCGGCGGCACGGTCGACCAGATCGCCAGATTGGTCGTGCCGAGCCAGTAATGGCCGAACTCCCCCGAAACCGCCAAGCCTTCCAGGAACGGCAGGTTGTACTTGGCCGTCACCGAGCCATAGGTGCCGGAGGCGCCGGTGCCGAGCCAGTCCCAGGCGTAGAAGAGGTTAGCGCCGAGGATCAGCTTGTCCTCGAAGTTATAGGTGAGCTTGCCGTAGACCTCGGTGTAGTCGGTGTTCTTCGGCGTCCAGTAGACGCCGGCCGCGTCGATGTACTGCTTCTCGCGGGGGTAATAGTACTGCCAGATGCCGACATCGACCGTGACCGGGCCGAACTTGGGACGGATACCGCCGTAGAAATCGATCTCGGCCGGCGGGCTGGTCGCCAGGTCGACATTCGAGGCGTAGACGCCGGCATAGACCAGGTTGTCGTAGAACTGCAGCTCGGCGCCGCCCTGGATCGCCGGCTTGCGGTCGGTCTGCGAGATGCCGCGGAAATTATAGTCCGTCATGCCCTTCACGCTGACGGCGATGTCGAACCAGGTGATGCTCGGCGCGACCGGCACCGGCGGGGCGCCCTTGCGGCTCGGCAGGTCCGAGGCGAGCGTCGCGCCCGAAACCGTCAGCGCCATCGAGAGCGCAAAGCCCGTCAGCAAGCCGGAAGTCTTCAACGCAGCCATCGCCAACTCCATCATGATTCTTGCACGATTCTGGCCGTGCATTCGCCATGATTAAGCCTTCGCGGGTGCGAGATCGGCAAGGCGAGGTTTTTTGCAACCTGCTCGCGCAATGAGCAATCCGGGCGGATTTCGCTATTTAGACGCCTACAAAAGCGCCCGCGGCCATTGCTGGCCGCGGGCGTGATATTTTTGCATCAGGCAGTTTGCCGCGCCGCTCAACGCGCGACGGGCTGGCTCGCATACGCCGCGTCGGGCTGCTGAAGCTGCGAGGTCCGCAGGGTCGAAGACCGGCGCGGCGGGAGCGGCGCGGTCACCGTCTGCGGGGTCTCCGGTACGGTTGAAGCGATCGGCGCCTGCTCCTTGGCTTCGGAGGAGCCGCCGAGCAGTGGCACGAAGCTCAGAGCACGCTGGTAGAAGGAGGGCTGTGCCGGCTCGGCCGAGGCGGTCTGGATCGGCGTAGGCGTAGCTGCGCCGGTCGTCGCCTTGGCGACCTGCGTCGCCGCATCGCTCGCCGGCTTGGCGGCGGGCTGGGCAGCCGCGGGCTTGGCGGCCGGCGCGGCGGCGACCACAGGCTTGGCTTCCTCGATCTGCGCGCTGCTGACGGCGGCCAGGACGGCGTCGTTCTCGGCCGATTCGGCGCGGACAGTGGCCTTGGTCCGCCCCTTCTCGTCGAGCACGACGACGCGCGGGCCGATCAGCGAATCGACGCGGCTGATGCCGACATCGCGCGAGCCCCAGGCGACCGACCGGTTCATCGAATCGGCGCCGGACTGGGCCAGTTGGCGCTTGAACGAGGAGTGCTGGTCGCCGTCATCATAGATCAGCTTGACCGCGGGCGTGCCCTTCGAGACCAAAGCCGCGACCTGGATCTCGTCCTGCTGCCGCTTCTGGGCGACGGCCTGCGTGATCGAGGAATCGATCTGGCTGCCGTCGCGGTTGAAGGCATAGCGCCCGCCGGCCACGGAGACCGCGGGCTCATCCTTGGCGACCTCGAAGAAATCCGAGCCTTCCTTCAGATTCTTCCAGAAGGCGATGTTCGGGTCGAGCCGGTGCTTGGCAAGATTCTCCGGCGTCATCCGGAAGGGATAAGCCTGCATCTGCACGGCGCGCTGCCCGCCATTATGGGCTTCGCGGACCAGCGCATAGAGCTCGCCGATCTGGTCGTCGGTCATCGAGTAGCAGCCGGCCGAAGAGCAGGCGCCATGCACCATCAGATGGGCGCCGGTGCGGCCATGCGCGCGGTCATAGGCGTTGGGATAGCCCATGTTGAACGAGACGTAGAAGGACGAGTTCGGGTTCATCTGCGCCGGGGTGATGGCGTAGAACCCTTCCGGCGCCATGCGGTCGCCCTCGCGCATCTTCGGGCCGAGCTGGCCGGACCAGCGGCACATCGGATAGGTCTTGAGCAGCGCGTATTTGCCGTCGGCGCGCTTCTTCCAGACCTCGAGCTCCGACTCCTTCTTGTAGGAACGAATCAGGATCGGCTGGCTCTTGCTCATGCCCTTCTCGGACATCAGCGTGTAGGTCGCGGACGGAATTGGGATGTTGTGGCGCGCGGAGCCGCGGTAGCGCTCCTCTTCGCAGGCTGCCAAACTGAGGCCAAGGAGCGCCGCCAGCGCGAAATGTCTCAGAGCCACGTCGTCAATCCCATCTCGCGCGGACGCGTCAAGCCGACAATTCACCACGCAACAAGGCTAAATTATGCCCGTTGCCCGGTTCTAGGATCGTTAGCCTTGACCGTTCCTTACCACAGGGGCCTTGCAGATGGCCATATGGTGAAGCCGCGGTAAAGCGCCCGCCGGGGCGAGGGCCCGGTTGCGCACAATCGGCCGGTTACAGCGTCCGGCCGATCGCCAGATATTTCTGCGCCCGTCGGTCGACGATCTCGTCGGCGCCGAGGCCGGCGAACTCGGAGAGGGCCGCTTCGATCGCCGCGCCGGCCCGCTCGATCACAGCCTGGGGGTCGCGGTGGGCGCCGCCGGTCGGCTCGGCGACGATCCGGTCGATCACGCCGAAGCGCAGCAGGTCCTGGGCGGTGATTTTCATGCCGGTCGCTGCGTCCTGGGCGCGCGCCGTGTCGCGCCAGAGGATCGAGGCCGCGCCCTCCGGCGAGATCACCGAATAGATCGCATGCTCCAGCATCAGCACCTTGCTGGCGGCGGCGATCGCGATCGCTCCGCCCGAGCCGCCTTCGCCGATCACCAGCGCGACGCTCGGCGTGCGCAAAGCGAGACAGGTCTCGGTCGAGCGCGCGATCGCCTCGGCCTGGCCGCGTTCCTCGGCCTCGATGCCGGGATAGGCGCCTGCGGTGTCGATGAAGCTCAGCACCGGCAGGCCGAAGCGGTCGGCCAGCTCCATCAGGCGCACCGCCTTGCGGTAGCCTTCCGGCTTGGGCATGCCGAAATTGTGCTTGATGCGGGTCTCGGTCGAATTGCCCTTCTCCTGGCCGATGACGCAGACCGGCTCGCCGCGGAAGCGGCCGAAGCCGCCGACGATCGCCTCGTCCTCGCCGAAGGCGCGGTCGCCCGCCATCGGCGTGAATTCGTCGATCAGGGCCGCGCAGTAATCAAGGAAATGCGGGCGCTGCGGATGGCGCGCCACCAGCGTCTTCTGCCAGGGCGTCAGCGCGCCGTAGAGGTCCTTCAGCGCCTGCGAGGCCTTGGCCTCGAGCTTGCCGATCTCCTCGGCGAGCGAATAGCCGTCGCCCTTGCCGTCGAGCGCGCGCAGTTCATCCGCCTTCGCCTCCAATTCGGCAACCGGCTTTTCGAAATCGAGATAGCTTCGCATCGACATCCAGATCTGGTCCCGCTTCCCGGGGAAAAACGCGCGGAAAAGGCCGCGCCGACGGAACGGGCAAAAAAGGCGGCGGACCTTGGCCGCGCCCCGGCGAAATTGTCAACCCGCCGGCAGCTTCATCGCAACAGCAACCGCTTGGAGATCCCTGGGCCAGCGCCGCAACCTGTCCTCACCTCCCTTTGTGGGGGAGAGCGAGAGAGGGGTATGCCAACCTCGGTATAAATCCGGCTTGGCGCGGAGAGGTCGGCGGGTGCGATACCCCCTCCCAGCGCTCCCCCATAAGGGAAGGGCTCCCGCGCGACATGAGTTAAGACCATCGTTCAACCGATTGCCCTCATCGCCTCCTCCGGCCGCGGCAGCCGGCTCGAAGGATGGGGTTGCGGCAGCAGCACGGGCCGGAAGGCGAAGCTACGCCGCGTCGCGCGCAGGGGCGCACGCCGGTAGAACTGCTTGGTCGCGTCGATGACGTAGACGCCGGCGAAGGGCAGCGACAGCCCGGCGCCGACGCTCTCCCAGGCCATGGCCGAGCGCATGAACAGGCGCCGGCGCAGCGGCGGTACATAGAGCGCCTCGACCCAATGCTCGGGTGAGAACATGGCCCGGCGCATCAGCGCCTCGATCTGCGAGCGGCTGAACGGCCGGCCATGTCCGAAGGGCGTCGTATCCATCCGCGCCCACAGGCCCCGCCGGTTCGGCACGACGACGATCAGGCGCCCGCCCGGGCTCAGCACCCGCGAGATCTCCTCGAGCAGGTCCTCCGGACTCTCGGTCTCCTCGAGCGCGTGCACCATCAGGACGCGATCGATCGAGGCGGTCGGCAATGGCAGCAAGGTCGGCTCGACCAGGGCCGAGGCGGACAGCCCGGGCGATGGCCAGTTCACCACGCCCTGCGCTGCCGGCATGAAGGCGATGACACGCTCCGCCTCGCCGCCGAGCAATGGTAGATATGGCGTCGCGAATCCGAGACCGAGCAGGCGCTGGCGCCGGCAATCCGGCCAGAGCTTCAGCATTACCTTGCCGACGAGCCGGCGCGCCACATGCCCGAGCGGGCTGGCATAGAAGGTGCGCAGATCGACGACGTCCAAGGCCATGACGACGGAGATGGCGCAGCCTGGGCGGGAGCGCAAGGGACACCACCAAAGAGAGAGGGTGTCTTGCTCCCGACGCCGGCTTGGGCCAAGCAGTCGTCTCGACCGCCGATTGCCGGAGCTTCCCATGCCGCTCGACATCCATGTCTTCCGCACGCTCAGCGACAATACCGGCGCGCTGCTGCGCGACCCCGGCACCGGCACCTGCGCCACCGTCGATGTCCCCGATGCCGACGAGGTGCTCGCCGCCGCCAAGGCCAAGGGCTGGACGATCAGCCAGGTGCTGGTCACGCATGAGCATGCCGACCACGTCCAGGGTATCGCCGCGCTGAAGCAGGCGAGCGGTGCGAAAGTGTTCGCGCCCGAAGCCGCGCGCGCCGGCGCTCCTGTCGACGTCGTCATCGGCGAAGGCGACCGCGTCTCGCTCGGCAGCTATGAGTTCGAGACCTGGGCCACGCCCGGCCATGCCGAGGGCCATGTCAGCCTCGTCAGTCAGAAGGCGAAGCTCGCTCTGGTCGGTGACGTCGTCTTCGTCATGGGCTGCGGGCGCGTCATGCCCGGCAAGATGGAAGCGATGTGGACCTCGCTCTCGCGCATCATGACGCTGCCGGACGCGACCACGCTGATCACCGGTCATGACTACACGCTATCGAACGCCCGCTTCGCCGCGGCTATGGATCCGAGCAACGGCGCCGTCGCGGCCCGCCTCGCCGAGGCCGAAGCGGCGAAGGCCGAGGGACGTTTCTGGGCCGTGACCACGGTCGGCGAGGAGCGGGCGACCAATCCCTTCTTCCGTTCCGAAGAGCCGGCTCTGGCCGCGACGCTGGGCATCGTCGGCAAGCCGGCCGGCGAGGTCTTCGCCGCGCTGCGCGAGGCCAAGAACAGGTTTTGACAACAGGTTCTGAAGTCAGATGAACACGCTGAGCGGCCTCAGCGCCGCCGAGGTCATCCGCCTGCTCGAATTGAAGCCCCATCCCGAGGGCGGGCATTATCGCGAGACCTTCCGCGATCCCGCCGGGCCGGAGGGGCGCGGCTTCTCGACCGCGATCTACTATCTGCTCGATGTCGGCGAGACCTCGGAATGGCATCGCGTCGATGCCGCCGAGATCTGGCACCATTATGCCGGCGCGCCGATGGTCATCACGCTCTCGCCTAACGGCCACGACGCCTCGGCCCACCATCTCGGCAAGGACCTTGCGGCCGGCCAGCGCCCGCAGATCGTCGTGCCGGCCGGGCACTGGCAGAGCGCGACCTCGCTCGGCGCCTGGACGCTGGTCGGCTGCACGGTCGCGCCGGGCTTCGCCTTTTCCGGCTTCGAGATGGCGCCGCCGGATTGGCGGCCGACGCCGCGTCCAGCCGGTGGCTGAGCATGGACAAGCCCGTCGTCGATATGGCGTTGGTCAGCGCCTGCGAGACCCGGATCGTCAACGCCTGGCCGGCGCCGACCACCCTCGTCGTCGACCAATGGGTGGTGCGCTTCGCCAATGGCTATTCCGGCCGGGCCAATTCGGCCTCGTCGCTGCGCGAGGGCGGCGACATGGACGAGGCGACGCTGGCCTTTGTCGAAGAGCGCTATCGCGAGGCCGGGCTGCCGCCGCGCATCCGCTTCACGCCGCTGGTGGCCCAGGACGCCCGCAGGCGGTTCGCCGAGCGCGGCTACCGCATCGAGACCGCTTCCTTCGGCATGATCGCCGATCTCGATCCAAATCTGCACCCGCCTGCCCCTGGCATGCTGACGACCGCACAGGCGGAGGATGCCTGGATCGACGGCGTCTGCGCTCACCAGACTGGCAACAAGCGCAACCGCGAGCATCTCGCCGCGATCGTCTCCGGCGTCCGCGTTCCCGCCGCCTTCGCGACGCTGCTGCATGAGGGGCGCCCGGCCGCCTATGCGATGAGCGTCGCCGAGCGCGGCATGGCCGAGATCGGCGCAGTGATCGTCGACGAAGCCTTGCGCGGCAAGGGCCTCGGCAAGCAGATGATGGCGGGTCTGATGGGCTGGGCTGCGGCGCAAGGCTGCACCCAGGCTTACCTCCAGGTCGACCAGAGCAATGGCCTTGCCTTCGAGATGTACAAGCGGCTCGGCTTCCGCACGGTGTACGCTTACGAAACGCGGATGCTCGACACCTGACCTAGCCGCCGGCGGCCTTCGGCTCGGTGCTTCGTCCCGCTGGCCCGAAGCTCGCGACCAGCGCGCCGACGACGATCAGCACGCAGGAGATGGCCAGCAGCCAGCTCGCCGGCGCATAGCCGGCAATGACCAGGATTACGGTCGAAAACACAGGCGCGGCGTAGGAGGCGACGCCGAGGAAGGCGACATCGCCCTTCTTCATGCCGATGTCCCAGCAGATGAAGGCGAGCCCGATCGAGCCCAGCCCGAGGCCGAGCACGCCGCCCCATTCGACCGCGTTTGGCGCCCACAAGGTCGTCTCGAAGGCGAGGTGGCAGGCGAAGGCGGGAATCGCGCAGCCGAGCATGGTGATCGCGAGGCTCTCCGACGGCACCCCGGCGAAGCGCCGCGACAGCACAGAATAGCTCGCCCAGACGAAGGCGCCGAGCGCCGCCAGCACATGGCCGAGCTGGATGCCCGCGCCGGCGGAACCAAGGCTGCCGGAGATCAGCATTGTCGTGGCGACGAGGCCGATCAGCGCCCCGATGAGATGGCGGGCCTTGAGCCCTCCGCCTGGCAGCAGCGCGGCGAACAGCACGATCAGCAGCGGCCAGAGATAATGGATCAGATTGGCCTCGGCTGCGGGCGCCGTCTTCACGGCGGCGTAATAGAGCGCGGTATCGCCGAAGGGGCCGTAGAGCCCGAGCAGGAAGGAGGCCGGGGTCGGCCGCGCCAGATGCAGGCGGCCGCGCGCGGCCGCAATCGCCAGCACGAACACGCCGCCGATGACGAAGGTCATGGCGACGAGCTGGAACGGCGGTACCCGCCCGGACATGGCGGTGAACAGCGCCAGGGTCGACCAGAGCAGGATGGCGACGGAGCCGGTCATGGTGGCGGTGCGGGAGGTCATGGGACGAATTCAGAGCTGCGACGCCAAACCCGTTAAGCGCTGCGTCGCCACCTCGCCAGCCCATTCTCCGCCAGCGGCCGGCATGGTGCGCAAAAAAAGCCGGCGGGACCGATGCAGCGGCCCAACCGGCAATCTTGTCGGAATGAGAGGAGGCCGAGGGCTCGGCCCCCTTCTTGCATCAGCTCTTGATGAAGGCGAGCAGGTCGGCGTTGATCACGTCGGGATGGGTGGTGCACATGCCGTGCGGCAGGCCGGCATAGGTCTTCAGCGTGCCGTTCTTCAGCAGCTTGACCGAGAGCGGGGCGGAGTCCGCATAGGGAACGATCTGGTCGTCATCGCCATGCATCACCAGCACCGGCACCTCGATCGCCTTCAGGTCCTCGGTGAAGTCGGTCTCGGAGAAGGCCTTGATGCAATCGTAATGGGCCTTGGCGCCGCCCATCATGCCCTGCCGCCACCAATTGTCGATGATGCCCTGCGAAACCTTCGCGCCCTCGCGATTGAAGCCGTAGAACGGGCCGGCGGGGACGTCGACATAGAACTGGGCGCGATTGGCGACGAGCGCAGCGCGGAAGCCGTCGAAGACCTCGATCGGCAGGCCGCCCGGGTTCTTGTCGGACTTGACCATGATCGGCGGCACCGCGCCGATCAGCACCGCCTTGGCGACGCGGCCTGCTTCAGCCCGCGCGACGTAATGGGCGACCTCGCCGCCACCGGTGGAGTGGCCGATATGGACGGCGTTGCGCAGGTTGAGATGGGCGGCGAGCTCGGCGACGTCGGCGGCGTAGGTGTCCATCTCGTTGCCGGTCGCGGTCTGGCTGGAGCGGCCATGGCCGCGGCGGTCATGCGCGATCACCCTAAAACCCTGATGCAGGAAGAACAGCATCTGGTTGTCCCAATCGTCGGCGCTGAGCGGCCAGCCATGGTGGAAGACGATCGGCTGCGCGTCCTTCGGGCCCCAGTCCTTGTAGAAGATCTCGGTGCCGTCCTTGGTGGTGATCGTGCTCATCTGTCCTCTCCTTCGGCATTCCGGGCGACAGGATCGTCGCCGTTCGATGTGGACGGTTATAGGCGGGGCATCGCATGCTGCCGCTTGGCGGAACCGACAATCAGCAAGGCAAAACTGACAACATGACGACAGGGAAGCAGATTGTCGCAGAGATCGGGCTGCTGCTCTATCCGGATGTGCAGCTCGCAGCCGTCTACGGCTTGACCGATCTGTTCCGGATCGCCGGCGAGATGAGCCGGGACCGCGCCGGCCCTGAGGCGCCCGCTATCCGTGTCAGCCATTGGCGTCAGGCGGCGGTCGGCACCGGCGTGGAGTGCGTCTTCGACAGCCATCCCGGTCCGGCGCACGATCCGAGCCATCTGATCGCACCGCCGAGTCTGGTCATGCCGGCGAAGATGCAGCCCTTGAACGACCTTGCGACCTGGCTGGCCGACCGTCATGGCGAGGGTACGACGCTGTGCTCGGTCTGCGCCGGCGCCTTCCTGCTCGGCGAGGCCGGATTGCTGGAAGGCCGCGAAGCGACGACGCATTGGGCCTTCGCACAGGAGCTGGCGGCGCGCTTTCCGGCCGCGAAGGTGGATACCGACCGTATGGTGATCGACGATGGCGACATCATCACCGCCGGCGGCATTCTGGCGTGGACCGATCTCGGCCTGACCCTGGTCGAGCGTCTGCTCGGGCCGAGCGTGATGCTGGAGACCGCGCGCTTCCTGCTGATCGATCCGCCCGGACGCACACAGCAGCCCTATGGCCATTTCGTGCCGCGGCTCGACCATGGCGACGCCGCGATCCTCAAGGTGCAGCACTGGCTGCAGGCGAGCGGGGCCAGGGATCACGACGTGCCGGCGCTGGCGAAGCGGGCCGGGCTGGAGGAGCGCACCTTCCTGCGCCGCTTCCGCAAGGCAACCGGCCTGCGCCCGACCGAATATGCCCAGCAAATCCGTATCGCGAGGGCACGCGAGGCTCTGGAATTGAGCCGCCGTCCGGTCGCGCAGATCGCCTGGGATGTCGGCTACGAGGACGCCTCGGCCTTCCGCAAGCTGTTCCAGCGCATCACCGGGCTCGCCCCGGCCGACTACCGCCGTCGCTTCGGGGTCGCTCTCTCCTGAAGATAGATCCCCTGACCGCCGTACTTGCGTCACGGCTTCTGCGCGATGGCGGCCATGCATAGCGCGCTTTGCCCGGCGATTGACCGGGTCCGCGCGCTGGCGCAAGCGTGCGCCATGACCACGCTCCCCTTGCCGACGGCCGCCCGCCCGTTGATGCCGGTCCTGGCGGCCCTCAGCGTCGCCCATCTGCTCAACGACCTCATCCAGTCGATGATCCCGGCGGTCTACCCGCTGATCAAGGAGACTTATCAGCTCGATTTCGTGCAGATCGGCCTGATCACGCTGGCCTTCCAGGTCACCTCGTCGCTGCTGCAGCCTGTCCTCGGCTATGTCACCGACAAGAAGCCCTGGCCCTATGCGATGGTCGCGGGCATGGGCGCGACGCTGGCCGGCCTGCTCTCGCTCGCCTTCGCCCATAGCTACGGCATGGTACTGGTCGCCGCCGCCCTGGTCGGCACCGGTTCGGCCGTGTTCCATCCCGAGGCGACCCGCATGGCCCGCCATGCCGCCGCTGGACGCCAGGGGCTGGCTCAGGGCGTGTTCCAGGTCGGCGGCCATGCCGGCTACGCGATCGGCCCCTTGCTCGCCGCCGCCGTGGTCGTGCCGAACGGACAGCAGAGCCTGTCCTGGTTCTCCGGCATCGTGCTGGTCGCCATGCTGCTGATGGCCTGGATCGGCTCGCGCTATTCCGCCTTCCGCAAGGAGCAGGTCGCCTCGAAGGCGCATGCCGACGACGTCGCCTCGCATGGCATGTCGCGCGGCAAGGTCCTGCTCGCCATGGCGGTGCTGATCGTCATCCTGTTCTCGAAGAACGCCTATACGGCCTCCTTCACCTCCTATTACACCTTTTATCTGATCGAGCGTTTCCAGGTTTCGCTGCAGCTCTCGCAGATCCTGCTCTTCCTCTATCTCGTCGTCGGCGCGGTCGGCGTGATCATCGGCGGCATGATCGGCGACCGGATCGGCCGCCACCGCGTGATCTGGCTGTCGATCCTCGGCTGCCTGCCCTTCGCGCTCGCTTTGCCCTATGCCGACTTGCTCTGGACCGCGATCCTCAGCGTGATCATCAGCTTCATCATGGCGAGCGCCTTCTCGGCGATCCTGATCTACGCGATCGACCTGGTGCCGCACCGCGTCGGCCTGGTCGGCGGGCTGTTCTACGGCCTGGCCTTCGGCCTCGGCGGCCTTGCCGCTGCGGCGCTCGGCGCCCTCGCCGACAGGATCGGCATCATCCAGGTCTTCTGGCTCTGCGCCTGGCTGCCGGCCTTCGGCCTGCTCACCTTCCTGCTCCCGAAGGAAGCGCGCGGCTGACCGCTGCGGAAACGAGCGCAACGAAAAAGGGCGGAGCCTGTGCTCCGCCCTTCGCATATCAGCTGCTGACCGGCGTCAGGCCATGTACTGTCCGCCATTGGCGGAGAGGGTCGAGCCGGTGATGAAGCCGGCCTCGTCGCTGGCCAGGAACACGACCGCCCGCGCGATCTCCTCGGGCTCGCCGAGGCGCCCGACCGGGATATGCGGCAGGATCGACTTCTCGATCACGGCCGGGTCGATCGCCTTGACCATCTCGGTCGCGATATAGCCGGGGCAGATCGCATTCACCGTGATGCCGGCCCGTGCGCCCTCCTGCGCCAGCGCCTTGACGAAGCCGATGTCGCCGGCCTTGGCGGCGGAATAGTTCACCTGGCCCATCTGGCCCTTCTGGCCATTGATCGACGAAATGCAGATGACGCGGCCGAACTTGCGCGAACGCATGCCCTCCCAGACCGGGCGGGTCATGTTGAAGAGCGAGTTGAGGTTGGTGTTGATGACCGCGTCCCACTGCTCCTTGGTCATCTTGTGGAACATGCCGTCGCGGGTGATGCCGGCATTGTTGACGAGCACGTCGACCGGCCCGAGTTCGGCCTCGACCTTGGCGATCCCTGCGACGCAGGCGTCATAGTCCGAGACGTCCCATTTATAGGTCTTGATGCCGGTCTCGGCGGTGAACTTGGCTGCAGCCTCGTCATTGCCGGCATAGCTCGCCGCTACAGTATAGCCGGCCGCCTTCAAGCCTTTCGAGATCGCCTCGCCGATGCCGCGGGACCCGCCCGTCACCAGTGCAACTTTCGCCATTGTCGTCTTCTCCCCTTTTGGGCCGGCTATTGAGACCGCGTTGTTCTTTGCTGAGCGTTATTCCCGGCTGAGATCGAGACCGGGCTCGTAAGCCCGGTCGACATCCTTGATGATCGCCTGCCCGCAGATCACCCGCCCTGTCTTCTCGTCATAGGTCAGGGTCGGATGTCCGTAGAGCACCCAGCCACGGCTCAGCGCTTCCGAGACCCGATGACAGAACGAGGCGTCATCGGGGCCGGTGAGATAGCGGTAGAGCGTGGTCTGCTTCGGCATGGCGGCGCGCTGCTCAGCGCTCCACCGCCAGGGCGATGCCCATGCCGCCGCCGATGCAGAGCGTGGCGAGGCCCTTCTTGGCGTCGCGCCTGGCCATTTCGTGCAGCAGCGTCACCAGCACGCGCGCGCCGGACGCGCCGATCGGGTGGCCGATCGCGATCGCGCCGCCATTGACGTTGACGATGTCGGGGTTCCAGCCCAGGTCCTTGTTCACCGCCAGCGCCTGCGCCGCGAAGGCCTCGTTGGCCTCGACGAGGTCGAGATCGCCGACCTTCCAGCCGGCCTTCTCCAGCGCCTTGCGGGTCGCCGGGATCGGGCCCGAGCCCATGATCGCCGGATCGACGCCGGCGGTCGCCCAGGAGGCGATACGGGCGAGCGGGGTCAGCCCTCGCTTGCTCGCCTCCTTCGCGGTCATCAGCACCAGCGCGGCGGCGCCGTCATTGATGCCCGAGGCGTTGCCGGCGGTGACCGTGCCGTCCTTCGAGAAGGCGGGCTTCAGCTTGGCCATCGCTTCCAGCGTCGCGCCGTCGCGGATGTACTCGTCGGTATCCACGACGATGTCGCCCTTGCGGGTCGAGATCGTGATCGGCGCGATCTCGTCCTTGAAGCGGCCGGCCTTCCTTGCCGCCTCGGCCTTGTTCTGCGAGCCGACGGCGAAAGCGTCCTGTTCCTCCCGGCTGATCTGCCATTTGGTCGCGACGTTCTCGGCGGTGGTGCCCATGTGATAGCCGTGGAAGATGTCCCAGAGGCCGTCCTTGATCATCGTGTCGATGAACTTGACGTCGCCCATCTTGGTGCCGGCGCGCATATGGGCGGCATGGGCCGAGAGCGACATCGATTCCTGGCCGCCGGCGACGATGATGTCGGCATCGCCATTGGCGATCTGCTGCATGCCGATCGCCACCGCGCGCAGGCCCGAACCGCAGACCTGATTGAGACCCCAGGCGGTCGCGCCCTGCGGCACGCCGGCATCGACCGCCGCCTTGCGGGCCGGGTTCTGGCCCTGCGCCGCGGTCAGCACCTGGCCGAGGATGACCTCGTCGACCTCACCGGCGTCGACCTTGGCGCGCTTCAGCACGTCCTTGATCACTGCCGAGCCGAGATCGTGAGCCGGCGTGTTGGCGAAGGCGCCGTTGAACGAGCCTACAGCTGTGCGCGCTGCGCCGACGATCACGATGTCATTTTCAGCCATTGGCCCGTCCTCCGGTTCATTTCTGCCAGCCACACGGCCGGCTTGTCTCACCCACCTTCGAAGCGTGAAACGACGCCGTCAAGACGGCAAAGGGCCAAGCTCATCTTCGAGGCAAACTCGGCGCGCTAGTGTCTCGCGCTTAAAAAACTTGCAGCAAGCAGCCGAAGGGTTATCGTTCCTTCCGGGACCGTTCTCCGGCCTTGCCCGATCCCTGAGGCTTGGCCGCAACTAGCCGCGTGGGTGTCGATGGCCAGCGACAAAGAACCGACTGTCATCAAGAAGTACGCCAATCGCAGGCTATACCATACAGGTACGAGCTCCTACGTGACGCTGGAGGATCTGGCCGGCCTGGTGCGCAAGGGCGAGGATTTCGTCGTCTACGACGCCAAGAGCGGCGAGGACATCACCCGCTCGGTGCTGGCCCAGATCATCTTCGAGGAAGAGAGCAAGGACGGGCAGAACCTTCTGCCGATCACCGTCCTGCGCCAGCTGATCCGCTTCTATGGCGACAGCATGCAGGCCCTGGTGCCACGCTATCTCGAATTCTCGATGGAGAATCTGACGCAGGACCAGAACAAGTTCCGCGAGCAGATGAGCAAGGCCTTCGGCACTGGCGCGATCGACGCGCTCCAGGCCCAGACCCGCGCCAACATGGCGATGTTCACCGAGGCCTTCCGGCTGTTCAACCCGTTCGCGGCTGCAGCCGCTGCGAAGAGCCGTGGCGAAGCCCCGGCCCAGGGCGAGAGCGGCGAGCTCAGCGATCTCAAGCGCGAGCTCAACGAGATGCGCGAGCGGCTCGACAGACTGGCCAAAGACAAGTGAGGCGGTGACGTCGCTTCGATCGGCGGGCTTGCCGGCAGAGGATTCCGCCCGGCAGGCCCGGGCGGGATGTCAGGCTGTCGCGCGCAGTGGCGGCCGATCCTGCGCCTCGCCCGGCAGCGACAGCTCGGCCTTGCCGACCAGATGCCCCTGCAGATAGGTCACGCCCCAGTCGCACAGCATCGAAGCCTGCAGCTCGTCGTCGACCCATTCGGCGACCGTCTCGACGCCGAGATGGTGAGCCAGCTCCAGCAGGGTGCGCACGAAGAAGCGGTCGTCGGTCGAGCGCCGCAGATTCTGCGTGAAGGCGCCGTCGAGCTTGAGAATGTCGATCGGAAAGGCGCGCAGATGCCGGAGCGAGGTGTGGCCTGCGCCGAAATCGTCGATCGCGATGCGGGCGCCGCGCTGCTTGATCCGGATCAGCAGCTTGGCCATTCGTTCGGGATCCGCGATCGTCGCCGTCTCCGTGACCTCGACGATCAGGCGCTTGGCCGCAGCCGGATTCGCCCGGGCGCTCGCCTCGAAGCCTTCGATCCAATCGGCTTCCGCCAGCGTGCGCGGCGAGACGTTGATCGACAGGATCGCCTCCGGCCGCTGCGCCAGATGCGTCATGGCGAGCTCCAGCACGCGATGGTCGAACAAGCCGACCAGGCCTCGCCGTTCGAGCAGGGGCACCAGTTCGGCCGCGGCGAGGAAGTCGCCTTGCGGGCGCTCGACCCGCAACAGCGCCTCGTTGAACGCGAATGTACGGTCCTTCGCCGTCACCACCGGCTGGAAGGCCAGCCGCACCTTGCGCTCGTTGAGCGCGGCGACCGCTTCGAGATCGAGCCTCGGCGCGACGCCGCCGGCCTCGGCCACGAGCGGCCGGCGCGCGATCACGGCATTGTCGAGCCCCGCCGCCTCGGCGCCGGCGAGCGCGTTCTCCGCCGCCTTGACCAGCATCGAGCCGTGGCGGGACAGATCGGGCGCGAGCGCGGCGCCGACACGCAGTCGCGTCAGCGCGATCCCGCGCGAAGTCTCGACCGCCGAGCGCGCCACCGCCTTGACGAAGCGCTGCGCCGCCGCCTCGATCTGGTTCGCTGGGCAGCCGGTGAGCAGGATGGCGAAGCGGTTGCCGGAATAATGCATCAGCTGGTCGCGCCGGCGCATGACTGAATGCAGGCGCTGGCGGACTTCTTCGATGATCTCCTCGGTGCCTTCGTGGCCGAAATCCGCGTTGAGCCGCGACAGCTCCCCGATCGCCGCGATCAGCACGACCACGGGGCGCTCCGCCGGCAAATGCTCGGCCAGCAGCTCGTCAACGCGCTCGACCAGGGCATCGCGATCACAGAGGTCGGTGTCGGAGGACGCGAGTTCCTCGGGCCGCACGGCGCGTTCGAGCCGCAACACCCCGCGTGCCCGGGCTGGACGGCCATCGATGCCGGCGAACCAGCGTCCCGCATCCTCGATCCACATCTTGCGGCCAGCGAGATCGGCGGCATAGCGCGTCCGATAGACCGCGCCGTCGCCGACATCATGTCCGCCCGAGGAGAAGATCGCGTCGTAGCGGCTGCGGCCGCTGCCGGGCTCGACCAGTCCGGCGAAGGCGAGGCCCCGCTGCAGCACAGTCGCGGCGACCGGGCCAAGAACCTCGGCCACGTTCGGGCCCCAGCTCAGCGTGTCGCTGCCGATGTCCCAGCTATAGGCCACTTCGCCAATCGATGAGAGCAGACTGCGCGGCTCGACGATTCTCTCGTCGCGGGAACCGAACAGGGACGGCGCAGACATGGTGCGGCTGCCTCGGACGACGGAGTGGGGGAGCCGTCCCATTCTGGAGACGGCTTACAGAGAACTGTCCCGAAACGATGCGTGTGTCTGCGTGAATGAACGGTTAAGATCGGCACGCCGATTGCTGCGATCGCTCGTGGAACCCCTGGTTTTTCGGAGCGGGACGATGGCTGAGACAGAATCGACCGGTGCGGCCACCTCGACCGGTCGGGAGGAGACCATCTCCCGCGTGCCCGCCGCCTTTCTTGTCCAGCTGGCGGCAAGCCAGGTCGGGATCGGCCCCTTTGCAGAACGCAACCGCGAGACGCCGTTCATCGGCGCCCGCCGCTACTACGAAGGATTGGCGCGCCGGGGCGTGCCGCGCCGGCTCCTGCGTTCGGCCTGAGCGCTTCAGGCCGGGCTGCTCAGCGCGGTCGGTTTCTCCGATTTGCCGGCTAGGGCGACGAGCCGCGCCTGTTGGTCCGGATTCAGCAGCCGCAGCGGCAGGCCGATCGGTGCTCCGGCCTCCGGCCACAGCGACAACAGGCCGTGACCGACCGTCGCCGAGCGGATCGCGGAGAACGGCATGAAGCCGCGCATCGCGCGGCTGCGCGTCCACAGGCCGGCCTGCGTGACAAGGACGCGGCTATCGCGCCACTCCGCCATGAAATCAGCGAAGGCGGCCTGCTCCTGGCGCGTTGCGGAGAGGCGGGCGACGAGAGAGGGCGCCCAGAGGCCGAGCCAGAAGGCGGCGAAGGCCAGCATCGCGATCGTGCCGCCAGCACGCAGCTGCGACGCGCCGCTGGCGACGGCGAGCCCAGCGGCGAGCAGAGCGAGCACGCAGCCCAGGCCGATCAAGGCCGGCCAGCCTTGCCAGGCTGACGCCTTCACCAGCGCCTGCCGCCGGCTGGATTCGAGCGCCTGATACTGCACGAACTCTTCGAACGTGTAGTCGAGCCGAATCTCGAACGCTGCCTCAGTCACGGATGGCTCCACAGCCTGATCTCTCTTCGCAAGGATGCAGGCGACCAGGCTGGCCGCAAGAAAAAAGCTTCGGCGGCCGGCCGGAGCTTCTTGATCTGGTCGTCAGGGCCGGAAGACCAGCTCAGACGAACTGGCCGTGGCAGTGCTTGAACTTCTTGCCGGAGCCACAGGGGCAGAGCTCGTTGCGGCCGACCTTGCCCCAGGTCGCAGGGTCGGCCGGATTGCGCTCGGCGACGGCGAGATCGCCATCGGTCGCGGCGAATTGCGGCTGGTTAGCGAAGAAGCCGGCCGGCGGGGGCGGCAGGTTGTCACCGCCGCCCTGGTCGAAGGTCTGGCCGCCTTCCGGAGGCTGTTCGAAGCGGACCTCGACGCGCATCAGATTGCCGGTGACCTGCTCGCGCAAGCGCCCGATCAGCCCGTCGAACAGCTCGAAGGCTTCCTGCTTGTACTCGTTCAGCGGGTCGCGCTGGGCGTAGCCGCGCCAGCCGATGACCTGGCGCAGATGATCGAGGGTTACGAGGTGCTCGCGCCAGAGATGGTCGAGCGTCTGCAGCAGCACCTGCTTCTCGATGTAGGTCATCACCTCCTCGGTGTTCCGCTCGATGCGCGCGGCGTAGTCGTCATCGGCGATCTTGCGGATGCGCTCGCGAAGCTCGGCGTCGGCGATACCCTCTTCCTTGGCCCAGTCCTCGATCGGCAGGTCGAGGTTGAGATAGGTAACGACGTCCTGCTTCAGGCCGGCGGCGTCCCATTGTTCGGGATAGGCATCCTCGGGGATGCGGCGGGAGACGGTGTCCTCGACGACGCCATGGCGCATATCGTCGATGGTCTCGCGCACGCTGGCCTCGCGCATGAAATCGCGACGCTGCTCGAACACGACCTTGCGCTGGTCGTTCATGACGTCGTCGTATTTCAGGATGTTCTTGCGGATGTCGAAGTTGCGGGCCTCGACCTTGCCCTGCGCCTTCTCGACCGCCTTGTTGATCCAGGGATGGACGATCGCCTCGTCCTCCTGCAGCCCGAGCTTCTGCAGCATGCCGTCCATTCGGTCGGAGCCGAAGATGCGCATCAGATCGTCCTGCAGCGACAGGAAGAACTTGGAGCGGCCAGGATCGCCCTGGCGGCCGCCGCGGCCGCGCAGCTGGTTGTCGATGCGGCGGCTCTCATGGCGCTCGGTGCCGATGATGTAGAGACCGCCGGGGCGGGTCATGGTCTTGGCCGGGCGCGAGCCCTTGGCCGGCTCGAGCTCGATCGTCTCAGAAGCGTTGAGGACGATCTCCTTGAAGCGGGCGACCTCGGCCTCGATCTCCTTGATCTTGGCATCCTTCTCCGGCCCGTCCTCCATGCCCGCGGTCTCGGCCGCGACGCGCATCTCGACATTGCCGCCGAGCTTGATGTCGGTGCCGCGCCCGGCCATGTTGGTGGCGATGGTGATCGCGCCGGGCACGCCGGCCTCGGCGACAATGAAGGCTTCCTGCTCGTGGAAGCGGGCGTTCAGCACGGCGAACTGCTTGCTGCTCTTGCCGGAGCGGGCCGAGGCGTAGAGCCGGTCGAGCGCATCGGGCTGCGAGAAGTCGATCTGCTTGAAGCCGGCGGCGACCAGCATCTCGGCGATCTGCTCAGATTTCTCGATCGAGGCGGTGCCCACCAGGACCGGCTGCAGGCGCTCGCTGGCGCGCTCCAGCTCCTTGATGATCGCCTTCACCTTTTCCGGGAAGCTGCGATAGACCTCGTCGTCGTCGTCGATACGGGCGACCGGGACATTGGTCGGGATCTCGACCACTTCCAGCTTGTAGATCTGCTCGAACTCGTCGGCCTCGGTGCCGGCGGTGCCGGTCATGCCGGCGAGCTTCTTGTAGAGCCGGAAATAATTCTGGAAGGTGATCGAGGCGAGCGTCGCGTTCTCGGGCTGGACGGTGACGCCTTCCTTGGCCTCGAGCGCCTGGTGCAGGCCTTCCGAATAGCGCCGGCCCGGCATCATGCGGCCGGTGAACTCGTCGATGATCACCACCTCGTCGTTGCGGACGATGTAGTCCTTGTCGCGCGTGAAGAGCGAGTGCGCACGCAGCGCTTGGTTGACGTGGTGGACGAGCGTGACATTGGCGGAATCGTAGAGATCGCCCTCCGTGAGGAGGCCCGCCTCGCGCAGCAGCTCCTCGATATGCTCGTTGCCGGCCTCGGTCAGGGCGACAGTGCGTTGCTTCTCGTCGACCTCGAAATCGGTCTTGATCAGCTTGGGCAGAACCTTGTCGATCGCGACATACAGGTCCGACTTGTCGTCGAGCGGGCCGGAGATGATCAGCGGGGTACGGGCTTCGTCGATCAGGATCGAGTCGACCTCGTCGACGATCGCAAAATGATGGCCGCGCTGGCTCATCTGCGCGACCTCGTACTTCATGTTGTCGCGCAGATAGTCGAAGCCGAATTCGTTGTTGGTGCCGTAGGTGATGTCACAGGCATAGGCGCGCTGGCGCTCCTCGTCGTCAAGGCCGTGCACGATGATGCCGTAGGTGAGTCCGAGGAAGTTGTAGATCTTGCCCATCCACTCGGCATCGCGGCGGGCGAGGTAGTCGTTGACGGTGACGACGTGGACGCCCTTGCCGGCGAGCGCATTCAGATAGACCGGCAGGGTCGCGACCAGGGTCTTGCCTTCGCCGGTCTTCATCTCGGCGATCGCGCCCTCGTGCAGCACCATGCCGCCGATCAGCTGGACGTCGAAATGGCGCTGGCCGAGCACGCGCTTGGCCGCCTCGCGCACGGTGGCGAAGGCCGGGACCAAGAGGTCGTCGAGCTTGGCGCCGTCGGCGAGCTGCTGCTTGAAGGTTTCGGTACGGGCGCGGAGAGCCTCGTCGGAGAGCTGGGAGACCTCGGCTTCGAGCGCGTTGATCGCGGCGACGCGGGGTTGGTAGCCCTTCACCCGCCGATCATTCGACGAGCCGAAGAGTTTCTTTGCAAGCGCGCCAAGCATGTCTGGCCTTTCAATGGCGATCCGGCCGGCGCGGATGGCGCGGCCGAAGCGATACCTTAGAATTTCACGCGCGTGTTTAGACGGGCGCGGGCGCGTGGTCCAGCACGCGCTTGTCCGCGCCGATGTGGGGTCCGACGAGGTACCTTCCAAGAGGTCGGGGCCGCTGCGGCGGATTGAACCCGCCCAGCCGGCTCGCGTTGATGTGCGAGGCCTCGTCTTGCCAAGGCCGCGTTCTGCTGGCACTCAGCCGGCGAGATCGATCTTCGCGCCGTCCAGTTGAAAGGCCGCACCGATGTTGTCCTCCCGTCTCGCCATGCTGTCGATTGGCTTCGCGCTCGCCGCCGTGCCGGCTCTCGCACAGCAGGACAAGCCCGTCGCCAAGGTCGACGGCATCACCATTACCGAGGGCGACCTCAAGCTCGCCGAAGAAGACCTCGGCGAGCGCACCGCGCAGATGCCGGAAGAGCGCAAGCGCGAGGAGCTGATCAACTACCTGGTCGACCTCAAGCTCGGCGCCAAGACCGCTGCGGCCGCCAAGATCGGCGATGGGCCGGAGTTCGCCAAGCGCCTCGCCTATAACCGCGACAAGCTGCTGCTCGACGAGTACCTGACGAGCGAAGCCAAGAAGGCGGCGACTCCGGAAGCGGCGAAGAAGCTGTTCGACGACACCGTCAAGGCGATGAAGCCCGAGGAAGAGGTCCACGCCCGCCACATCCTGGTGCCCGAGGAAGCGCAGGCCAAGGCGGCGCTGGAGCGGGTGAAGAAGGGCGAGGACTTCGCCAAGGTCGCGGCCGAGCTCTCCAAGGATCCGGGCTCGGGCAAGGAGGGCGGCGATCTCGGCTGGTTCGCCAAGGATCGGATGGTGCCGGAATTCGCCGAGGCTGCCTTCAAGCTGGAGAAGGGCCAGGTATCCGAGCCGGTGAAGAGCCAGTTTGGCTGGCACGTCATCAAGCTCGAGGACAAGCGCACCAAGCCGCTGCCGAGCTTCGACGAGGTGAAGCCGCAGATCGACCAGTATCTGGTCCGCAAGGCGCAGCAGGACATCATCGTGGCGCTGCGCGACAAGGCCAAGGTCGAGCGCCTTGACAAGCCGGCCGCTCCGGCGACCCCGGCTCCGGCCGAGCCGAAGAAGCCCTGATCAGCCGCGATTTTCATCGGATCGTCGTGATGCGCCCGGGCCATGCCCGGGCGTTTGCTTTTGGAGGGGTTCCGACTCTTGTCTTCGTCCCGCGGCTGCGGCACATCGGGCCAACGATACGAGGAGGCGCATGATGGCTGGCAAGGATGTTCCCGTTTCTCCGCTCGCACCTAAGCGCCAGCCCAAGGTGCCGGCCGTGCCGGGCGTGCGCTTCGCCACCGCCGAAGCCGGCATCCGCTACAAGGGCCGCACCGACGTCCTGCTCGTCCTGCTCGACGAGGGCTCGCAGGTCGCAGGCGTCTTCACCCGCTCGAAATGCCCCTCGGCCCCGGTCGACTGGTGCCGCGAGAACCTGGCACAGGGCAGGGCGCGCGCCATCGTCGTCAATTCCGGCAACGCCAACGCCTTCACCGGCCTGAAGGGCCGTGACTCGGTGGCGCTGACCGCGAAGATCGCGGCCAAGGCCGCCGGCTGCAAGGCGGAGGAGGTGTTCATCGCCTCGACCGGCGTGATCGGCGAGCCGCTAG
Organism: Allobosea eneae; assembly: GCF_042657265.1. Taxonomy (NCBI): domain Bacteria; kingdom Pseudomonadati; phylum Pseudomonadota; class Alphaproteobacteria; order Hyphomicrobiales; family Alloboseaceae; genus Allobosea; species Allobosea eneae. The sequence continues at coordinate 259,541 of NZ_JBHSLW010000034.1, read as the reverse complement.
ACGCGAGCAAGTTCGAGGGCGTGCTGGCCGATTGCGCCAAGCGCGCCGCCGACGGCCCCTGGTTGGATGCCGCCAAGGCGATCATGACCACAGACACCTTCCCGAAGACGGTCTCGCGCAAAGCCAGGATCGACGGGCATGAGGTCATTATCGCCGGCGTTGCCAAGGGCGCCGGCATGATCGCGCCCGACATGGCGACGATGCTCTCCTTCGTCTTCACCGATGCGCCGATCGCTGCGCCGGTGCTGCAGGCCTTGCTGTCGAAGGGCGTGAAGGGCTCGTTCAACGCGATCACCGTCGACAGCGACACCTCGACCTCCGACACGCTGATGCTGTTCTCGACGGGCAAGGCGAAAGCCCGAGGCGTGCCGGAGATCACCGACCCCGGCGATGCCCGGCTCTCCGGCTTCAAGCGGGCGCTGAACGCGCTGCTGCTCGAGCTGTCGCATCTGGTCTGCAAGGACGGCGAGGGCGCCCGCAAATTCGTCGAGGTCCGCGTCGTCGGGGCGCAGTCGTCGCGTTCGGCCAAGAAGGTCGCGCTCTCGATCGCCAATTCGCCGCTGGTGAAGACGGCGGTCGCCGGCGAGGACGCCAATTGGGGCCGCATCGTCATGGCCGTCGGCAAGGCCGGCGAGCCGGCCGATCGCGACAGGCTCGACATCTCCTTCGGCGCGATCAAGGTGGCGGAAGCCGGTGCGAGGGCCGGATCATATGACGAGCAGGCCGTCTCCGACTACATGAAGGGCGAGCACATCGTCGTCACCGCCGATCTCGGCCTCGGCCGCGGCAAGGCCACGGTCTGGACCTGCGACCTGACCAAGGCCTATGTCGAAATCAACGGCGACTACCGCTCCTGAGCCTTCCGGCTCGGCAGGCCCGAGCAAGAGCTTCATCGTCGGCAACCTCGCAACCTGCTCCTTCCTCTGGGGCAGCAGCTATCTGTTCATCAAGCTGATGGCTGGCGAGGTCACGCCCTGGGCGATCGCCGCCGGGCGCGGCCTGCTCGGAGCCGCGACGCTGGCCCTTTTCGTCATGGCGCGCGGCCAAAGCCCGCTGCCGCGTCGCCACGAATTCCGGCACTGGCTCGTGCTCGGCACCTGCAATGGCTGGCTGCCAAATGTCCTTGTCGCCTATGCGCTGATCCAGCTCGCCAGCGGCCCGGCCGCGATGATCCAGGCGGCAGGGCCGCTGGTCACGGCTTTGTTCGCGCATGTCCTGTTCGCGGAGGAGCAACTGAGCCGGCGCCGGCTCGTCGGCATCCTCATCGGCATGGCCGGCGTCGCCATCCTGATCGGGCCGCGCCTGATCGAGGGCGGCGGCACGGCGCTCAGCCTGCTCGCCATGGTCGGCGCGACGCTGTCCTATGCATGCGCCAACCTCTACACGCGCGCCGTGCCGCCGCGAGCGGGCGATCCGATCCGGCTCGCACTCGGCCAGCAGATGATCTCCGGCACCGGGGCGCTGTTGCTGACGCTGACGGTCTCCGGCTGGGGGGCACTTCTGGCCCTGGCCCCGCATTGGCAGGCCGCGCTGGCGCTCGGCGTGTTCGCAACAGCGATGCCGGTGGCGTTCTTCATGCGGCTGATCCGTGCGGCCGGGCCGACACGGGCGGCGATGACCGGCTATCTGGTTCCGGCTGTCGCTGTCGCGATGGGTGTGCTCGTGCTCGGCGAAACGCTGGAGTTGCGGCAGGTCATCGGAGGTTGCATCATCCTTGCTGGCGTCTTCCTGGTCTCGACGGCGCCTGCGGGGGGACGTGCCGGATGACAAGAATCGCATGCGTGCTGGGCCTCGCGGCCTTGCTGGGTGCCTGTGTGCAAGGACCGGTGACGACGTCATCCTTCTCGGCGGAGGAGGCGGCCTTCATCCGCAAAGCCGGAACCGGTGTCATCGTCGGCCATGCCTTCCGGACACGTTCCAAGGGGCAGGTGGTCAATGCCGCAGGCGAGGTCGTCAGGCTGATCCCGGCGACGACTTACGCCCGCGAGCGTTTCACGAGCGTCTTCGGCAAGGCCAAGTTCCTGCCGCACTGGCGCTATCCCAGCGAGCAGGTCGATCCGCACTATGCCGAATTCACCCGGACGACGAAAACGGCGGCGAATGGCCGGTTCAGCTTCGACAAAGTCGCGCCCGGCAGCTATTTCATCTCGACCCAGGTGATCTGGGGCGAGGAAGATCAGGTTTTCCGCGAGGGCGGCACGGTCTATGACGAGGTCACGCTGACCGGCAAGGAAACGGAGCCGGTCGAGGTCATCCTCTCGGGACATTAGCCCTTCGTGAAACTGCTGCTCGTCGTCGCCTGCGCGCTGGTCGATTCCGACAATCGCGTGCTCGTCACCCAACGTCCCGAGGGCAAGGCGCTTGCCGGCCTCTGGGAGTTCCCAGGCGGCAAGCTGGAGGCCGGCGAGCGGCCGGAGCCGGCGCTGATCCGCGAGCTTGCCGAGGAGCTCGGCATCGAGGTGAAGGAGGCCTGCCTCGCGCCGCTGACCTTCGCCAGCTACGCCTATCCCGACTTCCACCTCTTGATGCCACTCTATATCTGCCGGCGCTGGGAGGGGACGGTGACCTCGCGCGAGGGGCAGGCGCTGAAATGGGTGCGCCCCGGCAAGCTGCGCGATCTTGCCATGCCGCCGGCCGACGAGCCGCTGATCCCGCCGCTGGTGGATCTGCTGGGGGCTTAAGTCTCAGCCGTCATTCTCGGGCGACGCGCAGCGTCGACCCGAGAATCGCGTGACCAGAACGCGCTGGTTGGCGCCTCTTCCGGCGTGAGATGCTCAGCTCTTCGCCCGAGCATGACGCGTGTTAACCCGCCCCTCAGCGCGGCAGGATGGTCTCGCCCATCAGATGCTTGTCGATCGCGTGGGCCATCTGGCGGCCCTCGCGGATCGCCCAGACCACCAGCGACTGGCCGCGGCGCATGTCGCCGGCGGCGAAGACCTTCTCGACCGAGGTCTTGTAGGCCAGCATGTTGGCCTCGACATTGCCGCGCCCATCGAGCTTGACGCCGAGCTTGGCGAGAAGCCCGTCATGCACTGGCGAGACGAAGCCCATGGCGAGCAGGACGAGATCGGCCTTGAGCTGGAATTCCGAGCCCGCGATCGGCTTGAAGCTGGCATCGACCTTGGTGCAGTGCAGCGTCTTCACCTTGCCGTTCTCGCCGGTAAACTTGACGGTGCCGACGGCGAAGTCGCGTTCGGCGCCTTCCTCATGGCTGGAGGACGTCCGCAGCTTCAGCGGCCAGTTCGGCCAGGTCAGCGCCTTGTTCTCCTTTTCCGGCGGCTGCGGCATGATCTCGAGCTGGGTGACCGAGAGCGCGCCCTGGCGCACCGAGGTGCCGATGCAGTCGGAGCCGGTGTCGCCGCCGCCGATGACGACGACATGCTTGCCGCCGGCGAGGATCGGGCGAGCGTTGCCGGTGGTGTCCGGCTCGCCGCCATTGCGGCGGTTCTGCTGCGGCAGGAAGTCCATGGCAAACTGGATGCCGTCGAGATCGCGGCCCTCGATCGGCAGGTCGCGCGGCTTCTCGGCACCGCCGGTCAGGCCGACCGCGTCATATTGCGCAAGCAGCTCTTCCGGCTCGATGTCGATCCCGACATTGACTCCGTAATGAAAGACAACGCCTTCGGCTTCCATCTGTGCGACGCGCCGGTCGACATGCGACTTCTCCATCTTGAAATCGGGGATGCCGTAACGCAGCAGGCCGCCGGCGCGGCCCTGGCGCTCATAGACATGGACCTCGTGGCCGACGCGGGCGAGCTGCTGCGCGGCGGCGAGGCCGGCCGGGCCCGAGCCGATGATGGCGATCCTCTTGCCTGTCTTGATCTCGGACGGCTCGGGCTTGATCCAGCCCTCCTGCCAGCCCTTGTCGACGATCGCGCATTCGATCGACTTGATGGTGACCGGGGTGTCCTCGAGGTTCAGCGTGCAGGATGCCTCGCAGGGGGCGGGGCAGACGCGGCCGGTGAACTCCGGGAAGTTGTTGGTCGAGTGCAGGTTGGTCAGCGCCTCCTGCCACTTGTCGTTGTAGACGAGGTCGTTCCAGTCCGGGATCTGGTTGTTGACCGGGCAGCCATTGTGACAATAGGGGATGCCGCAATTCATGCAGCGCGCCGCCTGGTCACGGGTCGCCTCCCGGCCGAGCGGGATCACGAACTCCTTGTAATTGCGGATCCGGTCCGAGGCCGGAAGATACTTCCGGTCGCGGCGGTCGATCTCGAGAAAACCGGTTACCTTGCCCATCGTCTCATCCGCCTGTTCGATTACTCGGCCGCGACCGAGACGCCGGCCTGGGCCCGCTCGATTTCCATAAGGGCCCGCCGGTACTCGACCGGCATGACCTTGACGAATTTGGGCAGGTAGTCCGCCCAGTTCTCCAGGATCGCCTGCGCCCGCGCCGACCCGGTGTATTTCAGGTGGTTGGCGATGAGCTGATGCAGGCGCTCGGCGTCATAGCCGGACATGTTGGCCATCACGTCGATGCGGCCCTTGAACTCGAGGTCGCCGCCATGGTGGTAGAGGCGCTGCGTCAGCTCCTCCTCCTCCGGCACCGGCTCGAGATCGACCATGGAGAGGTTGCAGCGCTTGGCGAAGCTCTTGTCCTCGTCGAGCACATAAGCGATGCCGCCCGACATGCCGGCCGCGAAGTTGCGCCCGGTCTGGCCGAGCACGACGACGACGCCGCCGGTCATATATTCGCAGCCATGGTCGCCGGTGCCCTCAACCACCGCGATCGCGCCGGAATTGCGCACGGCGAATCGTTCGCCGGCGACGCCGCGGAAGTAGCATTCGCCGGAGATCGCGCCGTAGAGCACGGTGTTGCCGACGATGATCGCCTCCTCGGCGAGCGCGCGCGACTTCGGATCAGGGCGGATGATCAGCTTGCCGCCCGACAGGCCCTTGCCGACATAGTCGTTGGCCTGCCCGGTCAGGTCGAGCGTCAGGCCGCCGGCGACCCAGGCGCCGAAGCTCTGGCCGGCGGTGCCGGTGAGCTTCACCGTGATGGTGTCCTCTGGCAGGCCGGCCGAGCCATGGCGCTTGGCGATCTCGCCCGAGAGCATCGCCCCGGTCGAGCGGTCGACATTGCGGATCGCGCTCTCGATCACCACCGGAGCGCCGGTGTCGAGCGAGGCGCCGGCCTTGGCGATCAGGGTGCGGTCGAGCACCGACTCGATCGGGTGGACCTGGCGCTCGACATTGCGGATGGCGACGCACTTGCCCGGCTCCGGCTTGTGGAAGATGCGGGCGAAATCGAGCCCCTTGGCCTTCCAGTGGTCGATGGCCTGCTTCTTGTCGAGCCAGTCGGAGCGGCCGACGAGCTCGTCGAAGCTCTTCACGCCCATCTGCGCCATGATCTCGCGCACGTCCTCGGCGAGGAAGAAGAAGAAGTTGATGACGTGCTCGGGCGTGCCCTTGAAGCGCTTGCGCAGCACCGGGTCCTGGGTGGCGACGCCGACCGGGCAGGTGTTGAGATGGCACTTGCGCATCATGATGCAGCCGGCTGCGATCAGCGGCGCCGTGGCGAAGCCGAACTCGTCGGCCCCGAGCAGCGCACCGACGACGATGTCGCGACCGGTGCGCAGGCCGCCGTCGACCTGGAGGGCGATGCGGCCGCGCAGCTTGTTCATCACCAGGATCTGGTGGGTCTCGGCGAGGCCGATCTCCCAGGGTGATCCCGCATGTTTGATCGAGGTCAGCGGCGAGGCGCCGGTGCCGCCCTCATAGCCGGCGATGGTGATGTGGTCGGCGCGCGCCTTGGCGACGCCGGCGGCGACGGTGCCGACGCCGAGCTCGGAGACGAGCTTGACCGAGACATCCGCGTCCGGGTTGACGTTCTTCAGGTCGAAGATCAGCTGGGCGAGATCCTCGATCGAATAGATGTCGTGATGCGGCGGCGGCGAGATCAGGCCGACGCCCGGGGTCGAATGCCGGACCTTGGCGATGCGGGCATCGACCTTGTGGCCGGGCAGCTGGCCGCCCTCGCCGGGCTTGGCGCCCTGCGAGACCTTGATCTGCATCATTTGCGAGTTGACGAGATATTCGGTGGTGACGCCAAAGCGACCCGAGGCGACCTGCTTGATCGCCGAGCGCATCGAGCGGCCATCCGGCAGCGGCTTGAAACGCTCCGGCTCCTCGCCACCCTCGCCGGTGTTCGACTTGCCGCCGATCGCGTTCATGGCGAGCGCCAGCGTCGAATGCGCCTCATGGCTGATCGAGCCGAAGGACATGGCACCGGTCGAGAAGCGCTTGACGATCGAGGCTGCGCTCTCGACCTCGTCCAGCGGGATCGGCTGGCGGCCGAGCTCTTCGGCTATCTTGACGTGGAACAGGCCGCGAATGGTCGAGAGCTTCTCGCTCTGGTCGTTGACCAGGTCGGAATAGGCCTTGAACTTGTCGCGGGCGTTGCCACGCACGGCGTGCTGAAGCAGCGCGATGTTCTCCGGCGTCCAGGCATGCGCCTCGCCGCGCAGGCGGAAGGCGTATTCGCCGCCGATATCGAGCGCGTCGCGATAGACCGGCGAGCCGCCGAAGGCGTCGCGATGGCGGCGCACGCTCTCCTCGGCGATCTCGGCGAGACCGACGCCCTCGATCGAGGAGATGGTGCCGGTGAAGTATTTGTCGATGAAATCGGTGCGCAGGCCGACCGCGTCGAAAATCTGGGCGCCGCAATAGGACTGGTAGGTCGAGATGCCCATCTTGGACATGACCTTGAGCAGGCCCTTGCCGACCGACTTGATGAAGCGCTTGACCACCTCGTAGCGGTCGACTTCCGGCGGGAACTCGCCGGCCTCGTACAGCGCCTCCAGCGTCTCGAAGGCGAGATAGGGATTGATCGCCTCGGCGCCGAAGCCGGCGAGCAGGGCGAAGTGATGGATCTCGCGCGGCTCGCCGGATTCGACGACCAGGCCGACCGAGGTGCGCAGGCCCTTGCGGATCAGGTGATGATGGACCGCCGCCGTCGCCAGCAGCGCCGGGATCGGGATGCGGTCCGGCCCGACCTGGCGGTCGGAGAGGATGATGATGTTGTAGCCACCATGGACCGCCGCCTCGGCGCGCTCGCACAGGCGCTCGATCGCGCCTTCCATGCCGGCCGCGCCCTCGCGGGTCGGATAGGTGATGTCGAGCGTCTTGGTGTCGAAGCGATCCTCGTAGTGACCGATGCAGCGGATCTTCTCGAGATCGTCATTGGTCAGGATCGGCTGGCGAACTTCCAGGCGCTTGCGGCGCGAGGTGCCCTCGAGGTCGAGGATGTTCGGCCGCGGCCCGATGAAGGAGAGGAGGCTCATCACGAGCTCCTCGCGGATCGGGTCGATCGCGGGGTTGGTGACCTGGGCGAAGTTCTGCTTGAAATAGGTGTAGAGCAGCTTCGACTTCGAGGAGAGCGCCGAGATCGGCGTGTCCGTGCCCATCGAGCCGACGGCTTCCTGGCCGGTCACCGCCATCGGCGCCATCAGGATCCTGGTGTCTTCCTGGGTGTAGCCGAAGGATTGCTGGCGATCGAGCAAGGCGACATCGGTGCGGGCGGCGCGCGCCTCCACCGGCGGCAGCTCCTCCAGCACGATCTGGGTGCGCTTCAGCCAGTCCTTGTAGGGGTTGGCGAGGCAGAGCGTGCTCTTGATCTCGTCATCGCCGATGATGCGCCCCTCTTCGAGGTCGATCAGCAGCATCTTGCCGGGCTGGAGCCGCCACTTCTGGACGATCTTCTCCTCCGGGATCGGCAGCACGCCGAATTCCGAGGCGAGCACGACGAGGCCGTCATCGGTGACGAGATAGCGCGCGGGGCGCAGGCCGTTGCGGTCGAGCGTCGCACCGATCTGGCGGCCGTCGGTGAAGGCGATCGCGGCCGGGCCGTCCCAGGGCTCCATCAGCGCGGCGTGATACTCGTAGAAGGCGCGCCGGCTCTCGTCCATCAGCGGGTTGCCGGCCCAGGCCTCAGGCACCAGCATCATCATGGCGTGGGCGAGCGAGTAGCCGCCCTGGACCAGGAATTCGAGAGCGTTGTCGAAGCAGGCGGTGTCGGACTGGCCCTCATAGGAGATCGGCCAGAGCTTGGAGATGTCGGCGCCGAAGAGCTCGGAATCGACCGAGGCCTGGCGGGCCGCCATCCAGTTGACGTTGCCGCGCAGCGTGTTGATCTCGCCGTTATGGGCGACCATCCGGTAGGGGTGGGCGAGGCGCCAGGACGGGAAGGTGTTGGTGGCGAAGCGCTGGTGGACGAGGGCAAGCGCGCTCTCGAAGCGCTCGTCGGTCAGGTCCTTGAAATAGGCGCCGAGCTGGGTGACCAGCACCATGCCCTTGTAGACGATGGTGCGGCAGGAGAAGGAGACCGGGTAATAGGTCGCGGTCGCCCGGTCATGGCGCTTGTAGACCTTGTTCGAGACCGACTTTCTGAGGACGTAGACCTGCCGCTCGAACTCGTCCTCATCGGTGATCTCGGCCGGACGGCCGACGAAGATCTGGCGATGGCAGGGCTCGGTTTCCTTGACGGCCTCGCCGAGATCGCTGTTGTCGACCGGCACGTCGCGCCAGCCGAGGAAGATCAGGCCTTCCTCCTCGACCGTCTGGGCAACGATCTCCTCGCAGACGGCGCGGTTGTCGGCCTCCTGCGGCATGAAGAACTGGCCGATGGCGTAGTGGCCGGGCTCGGGCAGTTCGATGCCGATTCCAGCGCATTCTTCCTTGAAGAAGCGATGCGGGATCTGGGTGAGGATGCCGCAGCCGTCGCCGAGCTTGGGATCGGCACCGACGGCGCCGCGATGGTCGATATTGTGCAGGATCTGCAGGCCCTGCGCGACGATCGCATGGCTCTTGCGGTTCTTCATGTCGGCGATGAAGCCGACGCCGCAGGAATCCTTCTCATAGGACGGATCATAGAGGCCCTGGCGCGCCGGCATGGCCGGGTCGCGCACCTCCGGGAAACGCTCGACAGCGGTCGTCGTGGTGGCTTTAGCAGTGGTCTTGGCCATTACACTCGCCTTCCCGCCTTCGCTCATCGTCACCTCCGCCCATCCGCCTTGGGCTCCGAAGCATCTGCCTGGAAGCCAGCCAAAGTCCACACGGCGTGTCAGCGCCGTTGCCGCTCCGGTCTTGATCCCTGCCGAGCAAGGATCGGGCCGGTCCGGCTTTAGTCTCGGTTTGCGAAGGTTGCTTGCGCCGGTTTTGTCTTGCGCCCGCGTCCTCCGCAGGCGCCTCGGGCTCTATCTTGCCCTGTCGCGCCTGGTCACGCCGCCGTTTTGCGGGCGGCGCGCGTCGTACGGTTGGTTTTGGCTTTGGTTGCCGTACCTCCCGTCATCGTCCGCTCCGTCCGCTCGCGCCGGGGCCTCGGCGAGGCCCGCTCTGAAAATGGGACAGTATCACTGTCCTAATGTCTTGACCTTGCCAGAATTCCAATCTGGGCACAAGCGACGATTTTGCACTGCGGCGACATTTTATTGCTATCTGCATGGGTGTCCGGACATTTTCGCATCGCGCGGGCCCATGAGCCAAGCCGGAAGTTGTCGATCGCCGGGATCGTGGCTGCCCTGCGTCGCCGCCGATTGCGCTGCGGCAGTAGGCTGCTTATCCGTCGCATTCCTCCCAGCAGCCCACCGGATATGAGCCTCCCATGAACTTCGTCAGCGACAATCTGGCCGGGGCGAGTGCGCCGGTGATGCAGGCGATGGCGGCCGCCAATGACGGTTCTGCCGCCGCCTATGGCAACGATGCCTGGACGAAGCGGGTCGAGGCCCGGTTCGCCGAGCTGTTCGAACGCGAGGTCGCGGTCTTCCTGGTCACGACCGGCACTGCGGCGAATTCACTGGCGCTGGCGAGCCTGGTCCAGCCCTGGGGGGCGGTGCTTTGCCATCACGAGGCGCATATCGCCGCCGACGAATGCGGCGCGCCCGAATTCTTCACCGGCGGGGCCAAGATCGTCGGCCTACCGGGAGATGGCTGCAAGCTCGCGCCGGAGGTCGTCACCGAGCAGCTCGCGCGAATGCGGGCGGGCGCGACGCATCAAGTGCAGCCGCAGATGCTGTCGATCACGCAGGCGACCGAGTGCGGGCTGGTCTACGCGCCGGCCGAGATCGCGGCGCTGAAGCAGGCGATCGCGGCGCGTGGGTTGAAGCTGCACATGGATGGCGCCCGCTTCGCCAATGCGGTCGCGGCGCTCGGCTGCACGCCGGCCGAGATCACCTGGAAGGCGGGCGTCGACGTGCTCTCCTTCGGCGGCACCAAGAACGGCGCCTTCGCCGCCGAGGCCGTGATCGTCTTCGATCCGGCCGAGGCCGGGCAGATGCCGTGGCGGCGTAAGCGCGCCGGGCACACTCTGTCGAAAGGCCGGCTGATCGGGGCGCAGTTCGAGGGGCTGCTGGCCGGTGGTCACTGGCTCGACCTTGCCCGCCACGCCAATGCGATGGCCAGCCGTCTCGCCCGAGCCATCGAGGCCAAAGGCAAGCTCCGGCTGGCCTGGGCCTGCGAGGCGAACGAGGTTTTCCTGGTGCTGCCGCCGCGGGCTCAGGCCACGCTGGCGACGCAGGGCGTGCAGTACATCGCCTGGTCGGGCGATGCCTTACCGGAACGAGAGCGCCTGCAGCACGGCGAAGTGGTCGGGCGCTTCGTCTGCTCCTTCGCGACGCAAGCAGACGAGGTCGATCGGCTTGCCGCCGTGCTGGCTGACGTCTGAGCCTCAGAAAGCGCCCGTTTCACAGCGAAATCACGCCGCAAGCGCGCCGCAATCCTTACCGAGAACTGAAGGCTGCGAATTTCGTCTGACAGAGGACAGACCATGGCAGTCCCAGTTCCGCCTATCCCGGCGCCGCGTCCGTTGCGATGCCGTTTGGCCGGTCTCACCGTCCTGGCCGTCATGGCCGGCGCGAGCGGCCCGGCCCTGGCGCAGCTCGATGATTACGGCGGTGGCTATGCCCGTTACGGCTATGGATACGATTATGATGACGGCTACGGCTATGGCCGTCGCTACGAATATGTGCCGGCCCGGCCTGCGCCGATCCCGCCGCGTGCGGTAGAGCGGATCGCCGTGCAGGAATTCGGCCTGCGCGAGGTGCAGCGCACGGTGCGCACCCGCTCTGCCATCGTCGTCGATGGCCTGGCGGCGAACGGCTCGCGCCTGCGGCTCATCATCGACCGCTTCAACGGCGAGTTGATCGACCGGATCGTGCTGCAGCCGCCGCCGCGAACCGTCAGGCTCGACCCGCGCGAGGAGGAGCGTCCGGCGCCGAAGAAGCTGACGCCGCGTCCGCCGGAGCGTCCGGCCGCGCTGAAGCCGGCGCAGCCGCCGGCCGAGGCGAGCGCGCCGGCGACAGTCGCGCCACCGTCACCGGCAGCCCCGAAGCCCGATGCTGCTCCGGCAAAGCCGACTGCGGTGCCGGCCGTCGCGCCGAAGGACATCGGCAAGCCGAAGCTGGTCAATCCGCAGGATGTCCGCGGAGCGGACGAGCCCGATCGTCAGCCACCGTTGGCAAGGGCGCATCCGAGCGGCATTCCGACGCCAGACACGACGCTGCCGCCGGTCCAGATCGAGGAGATGAAGACGGCGCAGCCAAAGCCGGAAACCCCGATCGCGCCGGTCAACCCGCCGAACTGAGCTCGCGCAACTGCGCATGAAGAAGCCTTCCCGGTTTCCCGGGAAGGCTCACACGTGTCACGCTGGCGATGTTGCCGTTCAGGCGAGACTTACGCGGCTTTACGCGCTTCGATCACCTTGGTGCCCTGCACGCCGATCGGGATCAGCCGCGGCTTCTTGGCCTCGGGGATCTCGCGGACGAGATCGATGTGGAGCAGCCCGTTCTCGAGGCTGGCGCCGGTGACCTGGACGTAGTCGGCAAGCTGGAAGCGGCGCTCGAAGGCGCGAGCTGCGATGCCCTGATGCAGGATCTCGCGCTTGTCGGCGTCGTCGGCAGCCTTCTTCTCGCCGCGGACGGTCAGCGTGTTCTCCTTGCTCTCGATCGAGAGGTCGGATTCACCGAAACCGGCGACCGCGATCGAGATGCGATAGGCGTTCTCGGCGGTGCGCTCGATATTGTAAGGCGGATAGCTCGGGGCGTTGTCGACGCTGGTCGCCTGGTCGAGCAACGAGAACAGACGGTCGAAGCCGACGGTCGAGCGATAAAGCGGGGAAAGATCGTAGGAACGCATGATTGTCCTCCAACGGAAGCGACATTCGTGTCAGCCCGCCTCGTCATGAGCGCGGGCCAGGTTTGGCCTTGCACAGCCGCTTGGCGGCCTGTGCAACAATGATCTGGGTGGCGGTTTCGGCTTTTCAAGACCAAGCCGAGCTGGGCATAACGGAGGACTGAGCCAGCCGGAGCGCCGATGACCGAGGCCGAGTTCTTCCATCAGCCGGACTATCCGGTGCCCGGCCACGGCAAGGTCTGGTCTGCTCAGACCAGCGATGGCGCGCGGCTACGTATGGCGAGCTGGCGCCCGAGCGTACGGCGGGAGAAGGGCACGATCCTCCTCGCCCAGGGGCGCGCGGAGTTCATCGAGCGCTACAGCGAGACGATCGCCGAGCTGCGCCGGCGCGGCTTTCATGTCCTGACCTTCGACTGGCGCGGCCAGGGCGGCTCGCAGCGCTTCACCGGCCGGCAGCGCAAGGGCCATGTCGGCCGTCTCGTGCATTACGAGCGCGACTTGGCCCTGGTCATGGCGCAGCTCCAGGAGCGCTTTCCGCCGCCCTATTTCGCCCTGGCGCATTCGATGGGCGCGGCGCTCTGCCTCGACGCTGCCAGGCGCGCGGCGCTGCCGGTGGAGCGGCTGGTCGCGATCGCGCCGATGCTCGGCATCAGCATGATCGAGAATCCGCGCGGCGCGCGCTGGCTGGCGCGGGTGCTGTACTGGCTCGGCTTCGGCAAGGCCTTCGTGCCCGGCGGCGGCGACACCGCCATCGGTACCAAGCCGTTCGAGGGCAACCGGCTGAGCTCCGACCCCGTCCGCTATGCCCGCAACGCGGCCTTGTCCGCCGCGGCGCGCGAGCTCGCGATCGGCGATCCCAGCGTCGGCTGGGTCCATGCCGCCTTCCAGCTGATGGACCGGCTGGCGCAGCCGCGCGCGCCGCTCGAAGTGCGCGTGCCGACATTGATCATCGCCGCGGGGCAGGACCCCGTCGTGTCGACGCCGGCGATCGAGCGCTTCGCGGCGCGGCTCAAGACCGGCTCGGCCCTGGTGCTGCCGGCGGCGCGCCACGAGATCCTGATGGAAATCGATGCGATCCGGGCGCAGTTCTGGGCCGCCTTCGACGCCTTCGTCCCCGGCGAGGAGTTACCGGGTGAGCAGGCTGCGGCGCCGGCTTCAGCCGTTGAGCAAAGCGAGCGCAGCCTGGTGCAGGGTCTTGTTGCCGGCGGCGAGGATGGTGCCGCCCTGGGCGGCGCTGCCGCCGTCCCATGAGGTGACGATGCCGCCGGCGCCCTCGATGATCGGGATCAGCGCGACGATGTCATAGGCCTTCAGCCCGCTCTCGATGACGAGATCGACATGGCCGGCGGCGAGCATGCAATAGGCATAGCAGTCACAGCCATAGCGGGCCATGCGCACGGCGCTCTCGACGCGCTGATAGGCGAGCTTCTGCCCATCCGCGAAGAGATGCGGGCTCGTCGTCATCAGCGTCGCCCCGGCGAGATCGGTCACCTGCCGCGTATGCAGCGTGCGCGGGCCGTTCGGCCCCTCATAGCGCGCCACGCGGCCGTCGCCGGAATAGCGCTCGCCGGTGAAAGGCTGGTTCATCATGCCGTAGACCGGCACGCCGTTGCGGGTCAGCCCGATCAGCGTGCCCCAGACCGGGATGCCGGAGATGAAGGCGCGGGTGCCGTCGATCGGATCGAGGACCCAGACATAGTCGGCGTCGGCGTTCTCAGAGCCGAACTCCTCGCCGAGGATGCCATGGGCCGGAAAGGTGCGCCTGATCAGGTTGCGCATCACGTCCTCGCCGGCGCGATCACCTTCGGTGACCGGGTCGAAGACGCCGCCGCCAGACTTGTCCTCGGCGGTATGCCGGGCACGGAAGAAGGGCAGGATCGCCTGGCCCGAGAGGGTCGCCAGCTTGGAGACGAACTCCGTGAAATCGACCGCGCTCATCCAGGCTTCCCTCGGCTCTCGTCCAGTGGCCGCCTTCATGCTGTGCGGCGGGCGGGAAGACAAGCGCTGCAAGGCGGGACTGGTCAGGTCAGGACAGTTCAGCTCCATTCAGTTCTGCGATACTGGGCGACTGGCGACAAAAATTGTCCATGCCATGCAAATTTTGCATGGCCGGATTTGCGTTTGGGCTTGCTTTTTTGCGGCGCAATGAGCTATTGTGCACTGCGAAGGGGCGATTGCTTCAAACCTTCGTTGCCCTCCTTGGGCGTTTCCTCCCTAGACTTGGGCCGCCACGAAAGTGCGCGGCCCTCTTTCTTTTGTAGCCAGGGGCTCTGGCGGCCCTTACTCCGCTGCCTGGCGCCAGTCGTCGCTCCAGCCGCTCCAGCGCGCGAAACACTCGGCCATTGCGGCACTGATCACCTGTTGAACAGCCACAAAGCCGCTGTTCGGCTCCAGTGTCGCCTCGTTCATATAGAGGCCGCGGCTGATCTCGATCTGCAGCGCATGCACGCCGGAGCCGGGGGCGCCGTAATGCTCGGTGATAAAGCCGCCGGCATAGGGGCGGTTGCGGGTCACGGTGAGGCCGGCGCGCGCGAAGGCTGCTTCTGCTGCATCGACCACGAAGCTCGCAGCGCTGGTGCCGAAACGGTCGCCGAGGATGATGTCGGCCTTGGCGATGCCGTCGCGATCGAGCCCGGTCGACGGCATGGAATGGGCATCGACCAGGATGCAGCTGCCGAAGCTGGCCTGCGTGCGATTCACCAGATGACGCAGCCCGGCATGGTAGGGCCGGTAGAGCTCCTCGATTCGGGCCAGCGCGCTCTCGACCGGGATGCGGCCCGGATAGATCTCATAGGCTTCGCCAACGATGCGTGGGATCGTGCCGAGCCCGCCGGCGACGCGCAGCGAGCGGGTATTGGCGAAGCCGGGCAGGCGGCCGTCGAACATGCGCGGATCGAGTTCGTAGGGCTCGCGATTGGCATCGAGAAAAGCGCGCGGGAATTCGGCGACGAGCAGGGGCGCGCCGAGCGCGACCGCATGCGAGAACAGCAGGTCGACATAGGCGTCTTCCGAGCGGCGCAAAGCCCGCAGCGGCAGGCGCGAACCCTCGACGAAGGCGCGAGGATAGCTCCGCCCAGCATGAGGGACATCGACGACGACCGGAACGACCTGCAAGGCGGGCTGATGGAGCGTGAACGGCCGTTCGATCTCTGCGATCACATCGTCGGGGCGCGGGAGGGAGAAACCGGTTGTCAGCGTCATATCGCCAAACTCAAGCACAAAGCGGGTTCCGGTTGAAGGGCCTGACCTTTCGTCATTCGGCTAGCCGGGCTTCACTGGTTGTTTACCGTAATGTCGCCAAATAGTACTGGCTGATCCGTCCGGCTGTGTGCGAGCGCTGAGTTCGCGCGCGCCGGGCTGGACCAGCGTAGCCCGGGATGGCAGGGACGGCCACCCGGTACGAGGGACGACGAGGCGAGCGAATCGGCTTCCGGCCAGGCGGGCGGGTGGCGTGGGCTCGGCGCAACATCACGGACGAAGCAAGGCGCCATGACGAAGATTCTCCTGGCCGAAGACGACAACGACATGCGCCGCTTCCTGGTGAAGGCGCTGCAGAATGCGGGCTACGACGTCGCCTCGTTCGACAACGGGCTGTCGGCCTATAACCGGCTGCGCGAGGAGCCGTTCGAATTGCTCCTGACCGACATCGTCATGCCGGAAATGGATGGGATCGAGCTGGCGCGCCGCGCCACCGAGCTCGATCCCGACATCAAGGTGATGTTCATCACCGGTTTCGCGGCGGTCGCGCTCAATCCGGATTCGCAGACGCCGAAGGACGCAAAGGTGCTGTCGAAGCCCTTCCATCTGCGCGAACTGGTCAACGAGGTCGAGAAGCTGCTGGCGGCCTGACGGCTTGGTCGTCGCCTTCTGCACGGAAAGCCGACGAAGCGCCTTGCAAGGCGCGCAAGCCTCCGCTATAGCCCCTCCACCTCGCAGCGATGCCGCCCTCGGGCCGGTGTCGTTCCGGACGCCCTCGGGCGGAACGGGCGCGTAGCTCAGCGGGAGAGCACTACGTTGACATCGTAGGGGTCACAGGTTCGATCCCTGTCGCGCCCACCATTTTCCTCCTTGGATCGCAAGGACAAACGGCCGCCCTTCGGGCGGCCGTTTTGCTTCGGTGCTCAGCTCACGGGCGAGGCGATCTGCTTGCGGCTTTCGTCCACGAGCCAGTCGCGAAAGGCCAGCATGGCCGGCGTCAGCGAGCGCGATTGCAGCCAGGTCAGCCAGTAGCTGCCGAGCGATACCTCGACCGGGAACGGGCGTACCAGCCTGCCATCTTCGAAATAGCGCGAGAACAGCAGCGCCGGCACAAGCGCGACGCCTTCGCCGGCGGCCGCGACCTCGGCGAGGGCGATCGAGGTATCGAAGACCGGTCCGCGCGCCTGCAAGGGCTCGATCCCGGCTGCTTCGCTCCACAGCTTCCATTCGTCGGCACGATAGGAACGCAGAAGGATCTGATTCGAGAGATCGCTCGGCTGCTGCAGAGCGCTCGCCGTGCTGGGGGCACAGACCGGTGTCATTGGCGCCTCGAACAGGCGCAGCGCCGCGGTGCCATGCCAGGCGCCACCGCCGAAGCGCAGGGCATAGTCGAGCCCCTCGGCGGCGAGATCGACGCGGTTGTTGTTGGTGGTCAGCCTGAGATCGATCTGTGGTTGGGCCTGGCGGAAGCCGGCGAGGCGCGGCAACAGCCAGCCGAGCGCGAACGTGCCGACGGCGCCGACATTCAGAACCTCGACCGGCCTCCCAGTCTCGAAGCGTTCGAGCAATCCCGCGATGCGGTCGAAGCTGTCGCGTAGCGTCGGCAGCAGGCTACGGCCCTCGTCTGTCAATGCCAGCCCGCGTGGTAGGCGACGGAAGAGCTCGACACCGAGCCGTTCCTCCAGCCCCTTCACCTGATGGCTGATCGCGGCCTGGGTGACGCAGAGCTCGATGGCCGCCTTGGTGAAGCTGAGATGGCGGGCCGAAGCCTCGAAGGCGCGCAGCGCGTTCAGGGGCAGGTGCGGGCGGAGCATGGAACGAGCCTTAGGAAATCTAATGGCTCTGTAGAAATATCATCGTTTGCGATTGGGCAAGCTGGCGGCGAGAAAGGTGTCCGCCGACAGGCCCGGCAGCAATGCCGTCGCAGGTTGCGCCGTCTTCACCAGAACCGTTCCCCGATATCCTGCGCGGCATGCCGCTCGCGCGATCGCTTCCGCATGGAGAAAACCGATGATCCGACGCCGTGAGCTGCTGATCGGCTCCCTGATGACCGCGCCGATGTTCGGCAACATGTCGGCCCTTGCCCAAGGCCGCGAGGAGGAGGTGCGCGAGGCGCTGTTTGCGCTCGATCGCAAGCATGGCGGACGCCTCGGCGTCGCTATCCTCGACAGTGGCAATGGCCGCATCGTCGCCCATCGCGGCGAAGAGCGCTTCGCGATGTGCAGCACGTTCAAATTCGTCGCTGCCGCCTTCGCGCTGGCGCGGGTCGACCGGGGCGAGGAGGAGATGGAGCGGCGGGTCAGCTACAGCAAGGCCGATCTCATCACCTATTCGCCGGTGACCGAGAAGCATGTCGACAAGGGCCTGACCGTGGCCGAGATCTGCGATGCGGCGGTCACGCTCAGCGACAACACCGCCGGCAATCTGCTGCTCGATTCCTTTGGTGGTCCCAAGGGGCTGACCGAGTATATGCGCTCGCTCGGCGACGAGGCCTCGCGCCTAGATCGACGCGAGCCGGAGCTGAACGAGGCCAGGACAAGCGATCCGCGCGATACGACGACGCCGGTCGCCATGGCGGGTGTGCTGCGCCAGACAGTGCTCGGCGCGGCGCTGTCGCCGGCATCCCGCCAGCAACTGACCGCCTGGCTCGTCGCCAACAAGACCGGCGACAAGCGTCTGCGGGCCGGTGTGCCGAAGGGCTGGCGCATCGGCGACAAGACCGGAACCGGCAACAACAACGCGACCAACGATATCGGCGTGATCTGGCCGCCTGGCCGGGCGCCGCTGGTCGTCACCGCCTACTATACGGAGTCGCGTGCATCCTTCCCCGAGCGCGAAGCCGTGCTCGCGGAAGTCGGGCGGCTGGCCGCTTCGCTCTGAAGCGTAGCAAAAGCCTCCGAAACGCTAGCTGTTCATCAGTCGGCTTCGAACGGTGACGTCAAAACGCTGCTTTCATGGCATGATGCTGGATATGTCTGCACGGCCTGGAGGATCGACGATGCGTGCAAGATGGCTCATCGCCTTGGGGCTGGCAGCTGCGCTCGGTGGCTGCATGACCGCTGCCGAGCAGCGCGCCTTCGACGAGCAGCGTTGCCGCTCCTATGGCTTCCGGGCAGGCACGGACGGCTTCGCCAACTGCCTGCTGGAGGTCGATCTCGACCGCTCGGCCTCGCGGCGGGCAAGGCTGGAGACCTCCGGCTTCTACGGACCGTATTGGGGGCCGTGGCCCTACCGGCGCTGGTGAGATCCTATTCGGCGTCGGCCTGACGATCAGGCGTGGCGTCGCGGAAGGCGGCGAGCTCCATCGCCGCAGCCTCGGCCTGCAGCAGGCGCGGGAACTGCGCGACGTCGACCTTGAAGCGCCGGGCGTTGCCCAGTTGCGGCACCAGGCAGATGTCGGCGAGGCTGGGCACTGTGCCGAAGCAGAAGGGGCCGGGAGTGTTCGCCGCGAGCTGCTCGCAGGCGGATAGTCCGTCGACATTGACGTTCGCCGCCCAGGCCAGCGCCACCGCACCGTCATGGCCGAGCTCACGCAGCCGGTTCAGCACCTTGAGATTCTGTACCGGGTGGGTGTCGCAGGCGATCGCCTGGGCGAAGGCGCGGACCCTGGCTCGCTCAAGCGGTGCCTTCGGCAGCAGGGCCGGTTCTGGACGCGTCTCGTCGAGCCATTCGATGATGGCGAGCGACTGGGTCAGCACCGTACCATCGTCGAGCTCCAGCGTCGGCACCAAACCTTGCGGGTTCAGCGCGAGATAGGCCGGATCGCGCTGGCCGCCATGGCGCAGATGATGCGAGACGTGCTCGACATCGAGGCGCTTGAGGTTGAGCGCGATACGCACGCGCCAGGCGGCGGAGCTACGGAAATAGCCATGCAGCTTCATGATGCCCCCTCCCGGTTCACCCGGCTCGGAGCGGCCGGCTGGACCCATTCACGCAATTCCGGACGCAGAAACGCTGCGCACTTCTGCTGGAATTGCTCTTAGAAGGTATAGCCGAGGCGGGCGCCGAAATTCGAGGGGCCGCGCGGATTGCCGGCATTGGCGAGCGGATTGTCCGAGCAGCCGGTCGTGCTGAAATGCTCCAGCGTCGCAATCAGGCTCCAGCGGTCGTTGAGGCGGAAGCCGAGGGCGGCGGCGCCGCGCGCGCCGGTGTTGCAGCCGACGTTCAGGCGATTCTCGGGGATGACGGCGCCGGTCTTGCCGTTGTTGAGGGCGGCGCCCAGGCTCGCCTCGAGGAAGACCGATTGCGATACATCGAAGGTCCAGGTCGCCCCGGCATAGGCGTATTGCGTGCCGTTGACGTTGAGGCTGGAGCCGAGATGGAAACGCGGCACGAAGGCGTTGGCGAAGCGGTCGTTCAGCGTGGCGATGCGCGGCGTCAGGAGTTCGCCGCCGACATTAAGCAGGCCGCTCTCGCGCCCGCCGGGATTGGCGGCGCCGAGGCCGAAGCGTGCCTCCCAGGCCGGGGCGGGGGCTTCCGTCGCGGGAGCATAGCCGAGCGCGCGTGTCCCACCGCGGTCGGTCTGCGCCAAGGCAGGCGCAGACAAGACTGTGAATGCAACGAACAGCGACGCGACGCGAACCATGGCGGGTGAGCTGGGCTTTCAGCGAAGGTTTAAAGATTAGAAAAGCGCAGAGACTGGTGGCCGCAATGTGACGATTCGCCCTTGCCCACCGCGGAACGATCAGCCGGCGCGCCACCAGAGCACGCCGAGGATCACCAGAATCGCGACGAATTGCAGCACCACGCGCAGCCGCATCAGCTTCTGCGAGGTGTTGGCGCTGCCGCCGCGCAGCATGTTGACGAGGCCGAGCAGCAGCACCACGGCGACGGCGCCGACGGCGATCGGAACGAGGGCGGAGGAGACGGTCATCGCCGTGCTTTAATCCTCGCTGCGGTGCTTGGCCAGCGCGGCCGTGGCGGCGAAGCGCCACAGCTTGGGGAAAGCCGTCATTGCGAGGAGCGTCAGCGACGAAGCAATCCAGGAGGCCGTAGAGCGCTGCCGCTCCTCGATTGCTTCGCTTACGCTCGCAACGACGATGGTCAGCGATAGCGCCGCTGCACGATCAGGTTGGCGGCGATGGTGAGCAGGAGCGTCGCCGTCATCAGGATGAAGGAGATGGCGCCGCCGAAGGGCCAGTTGTTCTGCTGGGCGAACTGGCCGTAGACCAGCGGGCCCATGGTCTGGAATTTCGGGCCGCCGAGCAGGACCGGCGTTGCATAGGCGTTCATCGCCAGGATGAAGGTCAGGATCGTGCCGGCGAGGATGCCGGGCATGGCGAGCGGCCAGAGCACGCGGCGGAACATGGCTACCGGCCCCGCGCCGAGGCTGAAGGCGGCTTCTTCGACATTGCGGTTGATGCCCTCGATCACGCTCTGCAGCGTCAGCACCATGAAGGGCAGGTTGACTGCGATGATGCCGATGATCACGGCGGTTTCGGTGAACATGATCTCGAGCGGCTGGTCGATCAGCCCCAAGCCCATCAGCGAGGCGTTGAGCGCGCCCTTGCTGCCGAAGGCGGTCATCCAGCCGGCGGCGCGCACGGCGTTGCCGACGAAGAGCGGCAGCACCACCAGCATGATCAAAAGGTTCTTGAAGCGGCTCTGCGTGCGCGCCAGCACATAGGCGAGCGGGAAGCCCATGATCAGGCAGACGACGGTGCAGGCCACGGCGACGCGGATCGTGCGCCAGAGCACGTTGAGGTAGAAGGAGTCGGTGAAGAACTTGACGTAGTTCTCGATCGTCAGCCCGTCGACCATGAACTGGCCGGGGATGAACTGGTTGAGTGAATAGCGGAACAGGATCGCGATCGGGCCGATCAGCCCGATCGCAACAAAAAGCGTCGCCGGGACGACGAGCATCCCGGCAAGGCTGGTGCGCGCACCGGCAACTGGTTCGGGGGCGGTCAGGGACATGGCAGGGGCTCACCGCGCTCCCTCCCCCCTTGTGGGGGAGGGTTGGGGAGGGGGGCATCGAGAGCGAGCTGGGACGAAGTCGAGCGCAACCTGTATCGAGAGCGCTGGGCAATCGCAGCCTCACGGCTGACTACCCCCCTCTCTAACTCTCCCCCACAAGGGGGGAGAGGACCGGTCGCGGTTCCGATGCCCAAGGTTCCGCTCCTCACCCCTTGAACACCTTGTCCCACCACTCCTTCATGCCTGCGTCATTCTTGGCGAGGAAGGCATAGTCGAGATCCTTGATGCGCTTCTCCTCGTCGGGGGTGAAGCCGATGCGCTTTTGCAGGTCGGGCGGGACGGAGAGGCCGGAGACCGTGCCGTTATAGCCCATGTCGACCGCGAAGGCCTCCTGCGGCTCCTTGGCGAGCATGGCGTTCATATAGGCGTAGGCGTTCTCCTTGTTGGGCGCGTTCTTGGCGATGACGAAGCCCGAGACATAGGCCGGGATGCCCTCGACCGGCGAGACCGCCTCGCAGGGGATGCCGGCGTTCTGCCATTGCACCACGCGCGCCTTCCAGATCGCGCTGATGCCGACCTCCTCGTTCTTCATCGCCTGGGCAAAGGCCTCGTTGGTCGGATAGACGCGCGCGCCGGCCTTCTTGACCGCGAGCAGGATCTCCTTGGCCTTCTCGATATCGTTCATGCTGGCGCCGTTGGTCGCGGCCATCGAGGCGGCGATCATGATCGCTTGGTACTGGATGTCGATGAAGCCGATCTTGTTGCCCCATTTCGGGTCGAGCCAATCCTTGAAGCCGGTCGGGGCCGGGCTGATCAGCTTGGGATTGTAGATGACGACGTTGCCGGAATAGATGTGCCCGATGCCGTACGGATACTTCATCGTCGGCAGGAGGTTCTTGGCGTTCGGGATCTTGGAGTAGTCGAGCGGCTCGGTGACCCCCGCCTCGTTCATCTCAAACATGTTGGCGGCCGAAAAGCCCTGGATGTCGACCGTGCCGCGCGGCAGGCGGCGTTCGGCGACCATCTTGGCCCGGCGTGGTGCGTCGCCGGCCTGGTCCTGCACCACTTCGAGGCCCTTGGGCTTCAGCAGCGGGTCCTCGATGTTCTTGGTCAGCAGGCGGGCATAGTCGCCGCCCCAAGTGCCGACCACGACCCTGCCGCCGGATTGTGCCTGGGCGGCGCCACCGAGAGCAGGCATCGCGACCGCGGCGCCAGCCAGGCCCTTAAGAACATCGCGTCTGTCGATCTTTTTCATGTCCGTTCCCCTGTTGGACGCCGTTTCGAGATTTTGGGGCATGACGTGGTCCGAAAACCGGAATCCACTTTTCGGCGTCATGCCTTAGCCTCGCGCGGATAGACAAGCCCGGCGTCTTCGGCCCAGCCTATCGTGATCATGTCGCCCGGCTTCGGCTCGGCCGCGCCCGGGCGATTGGGTATCTGCAGCAGGATGCGGTCCTGCTCGGTCAGCCGGACGTCGATGTCGAGCAGCGCGCCGAGATAGGAGACGTGCTCGACCCGGGCCGGGAAGTGGTTCGCGCAAGCTTCCGCTTGCGCGCCGATGGCGAGGCGTTCGGGCCGCAGCGCCAGCGTTGCCGGGCCTGCCGCAGCCGTCCTGCAGCTGATGTCGAGGCCGCCTTCGCTGCGGAAGCGCCCGCCTGTCGCTTCGCCTTCGAGGAAGGCGCTGCGGCCGATGAAGCCGGCGACAAATCGGTCGGCCGGCTTTTCGTAGAGCTCGCGCTGGGTGCCGATCTGGCGGACCTTGCCCTTCTCCATCACCACCAGCCGGTCGGCCATGGTCAGGGCCTCCTCCTGGTCGTGCGTGACCATGATCGTGGTCAGGCCGAGCTTACGCTGCAGGTCGCGGATCTCGACGCGGACCTCCTGGCGGAGCTTGGCGTCGAGATTGGAGAGCGGCTCGTCGAGCAGCAGCACGTCCGGTTCCGTGGCCAGCGCCCGGGCGAGCGCGACGCGCTGCTGCTGGCCGCCGGAAAGCTGGCGAGGATAGCGCTCGTCGAGGCCGGTCAGGCGCACGAGTCGCAAGGCCTCGGTGACACGGGGGCCGCGGTCGGCCGGCGGGATCTTGCGCATCTCCAGGCCGAAGGCGACGTTCTCGGCGACGGTCATGTGCGGGAAGAGGGCATAGGACTGGAAGACCAGGCCGCAATTGCGCTTCCAGGGCGGCAGGGCCGTGACGTCACGCTCGCCGATGGTGATCCTGCCCGCCGTCGGCTGGATGAAGCCGGCGACCATGCGCAAGGTCGTGGTCTTGCCGCAGCCGGAGGGGCCGAGCAGGACGAGGAACTCGCCCTCGGCGATGTCGATGCTGCAGTCGTCGACGGCGGTGAACTCGCCATAGACCTTGCGCAGGTGCTCGACCGACAATCTCGCCATCAGACCACTCGGCTCAATTTGACGTAACGGTCGGTGACGATCATCGCCGCTCCGATCAGGACGATCTGGATGACCGAGGCGGCGGCGACCGTCGGATCGATCTTCCATTCGAGATATTGCAGGATCGCGATCGGCAGGGTCGTCCGGCCGGGGCCGACCAGAAACAGGCTCATCTCGAGATTGCCGAAGGAGGTGACGAAACCGAACAGCGAGCCGGCGACGAGGCCGGGCCTGATGCTCGGCAAGGTGACGCGCCGGAAGGTCGTCCAGGGGCCCGCACCAAGATTCTGCGCCGCTTCCTCGATGGTGCGGTCGAAGCCGGCGAGGCTCGCGGTGACCAGCTTCACCACCCAGGGAATGACGACGAGGCTATGGGCGGCGACGAGACCGCCAAGCGAGCCCAGCACCGGCAGGCCCGTGTTGATCTCGGTCTCGATCTGGAAGACGTAAAGCGAGGTGCCGAGCACGATGCCGGGCATCACCAGCGGGAGCAGCAAAAGCGTATTGATCGCGGGGCCGAGCGCGATGCGATGGCGCATCAGGGCCAGGCTGGCGGGCACGCCGAGCACGAGCCCGATCAGGGTGGCGAGCACGCCGACCTGCAGGCTGAGGACGAAGCCGTCGACGAAAGGCTTGTTGTTCGCCGCCGCCTGGAACCATTTCAGCGAATAGCCTTCCGGCGGGAAGGAGGGGATCTCCTGGCGGAAGAAGGCGAGCCAGACGACGAAGAACAGCGGCATCAGGATGAAGCCGAGCGAGAGCGTGGCGGCGCCATTCAGCGCGAGACGTCCCAGGCTCAAGCGTGCGGCGCTCAAATTGCGGCCCTCTTCATCGCCATGTGCTCTCTCTCAATGCAGCGTATTCTTGTGGAATGCGCCACCCTTCATAATGACAGGCAGCTTCGCGCCCTGATCCTGGAACAGCTCCAGGCTCTTCAGCGGATCGCCGTCGACCAGGATGATATCCGCATAGGCCCCTGCACGCAGCGTGCCGAGCTTGCTTTCCATGCGCAGCAATTGCGCGCCGATCGTCGTGGCCGAGCGGATGATCTCGATCGGCGACAGCACCTCGCGGCGGAGCAGGAACTCGCGCGACTGGTCGACCTGGAGCTGGCCGAGCAGGTCGGAGCCATAGGCGACGGGCACGCCGGCGCGCTTGCAGATCTCCAGCGACTTCAGGCCGCCGTCGATGACGAGATCGTTCTTGGCGAGCATGTCGGCATTCATGCCGAACTCCGCGGCGCGCTCGCGCATCGCATAGTAGGCGACGAGGTTGGCGGTCAGGAACATATTGTTCTGCGCCATCAGCCTGGCCGCGGCATCGTCGATCAGGTTGCCGTGCTCGATGGCGCGCACGCCGCATTGCGCGGCGCGGGTGATGGCTTCTGGCGTATAGGCATGGGCGCAGACATAGCGGCCGAAGGCCTTGGCCTCGGTGACGGCAGCGGTGACCTCCTCGACCGTGAACTGCATGGAATCGAGCGGATCGTAAGGCGAGGCGACGCCGCCCGACATCATGATCTTGATGTGGTCGGCGCCGAGCCGCATCTGCTCGCGCGTCGACTTGATGACGGAGGAGACGCCGTCGGAGACGTTCATCGTATAGGCCATGGCGTTGCAGCAATGGCAGCGTGCGCCGAAATCGGTGCGCCGGCGCGGGTCGCTATGGCCGCCGGTCGGGCCGATCGCAGCGCCGGCGATGAACAGGCGCGGGCCGGGGACATCGCCCTTCTCGACCGCCTCCTTGATGCCCCAGTCGGCGCCGCCGGTGTCGCGCACCGAGGTGAAGCCGCGGTCGATCATGCCCTTCATCAGGCGGGCGGCGCGGGCGGTGGCCAGCGTCAGCGGCACCTTTTCCAGCAGCGGAATCGAGACTTCCGACAGCATGACGTGGACATGGCTGTCGATCAGCCCGGGCATCAAGGTGCGCCCGCCGCAATCGATCACATCGGCCTTGTCTGCCTTGATCGGCTTGTCGGAGACCTCGCGGATCAGCTCGCCTTCGACCAGCAGTTCGTGGCCCTTGCGCAGCTCGCCATGATCGGGCTCCAGCATCGCGAAATTGCGGAAAAGGACCTGCGTCATGGCGGCGTCTCCCGGCAAAGCTCCTGATATATTACGAGCTTCGCCGGCCCTGTCCATCGCGTCCCGCGCGCAATGATGCGGCGCAGTCGCCTTTTCTGATCAGCCGGCGGCGGCGTTCTGCGCCAGCGCCCGGCCGCGAACCGGCAGCGAGAGGTCGTCGGCAAGGGCGCGGTTGATCGCCGGCAGCCCGTCGAGCAGATCGGGCAGGAAAGCCTGCGAGGGCGGCAGGCGCTTGGGCAATGCGTGCAGCGCCTTGGCCATCTGCAGCGGATCGCGCGCGCTGGCGCCGGTCTGGGTTGGGTCGAACAGCACGTCGATCAGGCGCAGGCTGTCGGCGCGCTCGGCCCGGATCGCCTGCTCCAGCCGCGGCCGGACGCGCGGCACGATCAGCGCCGGCTTGTCGAAGGAGAGGATCTCGCAGAAGGTGTTGTAGCCGCCCATGGCGACGACACAATGGGCACGATTCATCAGCAATTCCAGGCGCGGCTCGAAGCCGATGCTCTCCAGCTTGGGCAGCTTGGCAATGCGGTCGGTGAACTCCTTGCGCTTCTCGCGCGACAGGAATGGGCCGAAGACGATCAGCGACGGCAATTCGATGGTCGGATCGGCCTCATAGGCCGAGATCACCCAGTCGATCACGCCCGCGCCATCGCCGCCGCCACCGGGCGTCACCAGGATGAACGGCCCCTTGGTGATACGCGGATGCCGGTTCGGCGGCATCGGCGAGGGGACGGCCCGCTTGAGATAGCCGGTATAGCTGATCTTGCTCGCAAAGAGATGCTGGTTCGGCAAACCGTCGAGCGGCCGGTAGATGCTCTCCAGCCCATAGACCCAGATGTCGTCATAGGTGTTGGCAAGCACGTCGAGCGCGCCGCTCTGGCGCCATTCCTCGTGCAGCTTGGTCGGCTCGTCGAGCACGTCGCGCACGCCGAGCACGATGCGGGCGCCGCGCCGCCGCAGGATTTCGAGCGCGGGGATCAGCTCGCCGCGCAGGCCGATCGGCTCCTTGTCCACGATGACGATGTCGGGGTCGAAGGAGAGCACCGTCTGCTTGATCAGGTCGGTTCGCAGACGGATCGTGTCGGCGAGCTCGAGATTGAGATGGTGCGGCAGATAGCGGCCGTCGCTCTGCTTCTCGATGCCGGGAATGCGGACATAATCGACGCCGTCGCCGAATTGGAAGCTCGAGATCATCGACGAGCCGGAGACGATGATCACTGATATATGAGGGTAGCTCGCGACCAGCGAATTGGCGATCGCCCGGCAGCGGCGGATATGGCCGAGACCGAAGGTGTCGTGGCTATAGATCAGGACGCGCGGCGCATGCGGGCTGCATGGCGGGCGGCGCGCGCCGCTATCGTCGATCAGACTGAGCCCCATGCGTCCGCCGCGTCCTCTGCTTGAAGGTCAGATGGCCTTCGGGGGACGCAAGAACGCACCCGAACTGGCCAAAACCATAGCGCCGGCAGCGCGTCAATCCAAGTAGGTTGCCGGGTGAACGATGGTTGCCTGATCACACGAAGGTATGAGGGCCGGCGAATGCGACGGCCGCATGACCGGCGAGCCGGGTCAGCAGGATCGTGAGGAAATCCCAGACCGTCCTGTCATGATCGTGATGGTGCAGCAGCAGCCCGAAGGGCTGGCTGGTTTCGGAGGCGCCACGTCGAGCGACGAGCAATCCGGTCATCTCCGCCAAAAGGTCGGCATGCTGCCGGCCGACACGACCATGGTGCCAGTCGATCAGGTCAAGATCGGTGTTGACGAGGCGGGGGCCGCCGGCCAGGCCCAGCGAAAAATTGCGGAAGCAGGACAGGCCGGTGAAACCGAGCCTCGGAAGTTCCGCTGCGACATCGGGATGGATGCGATTCCAGGGCGGCACGAAGACCGGCACGGTGTCGCCGAACAGCTGGTGCAGGCGTTCACGGCCACTGGCGATCTCGGCGGCGATGTCGGCAGTTGGCCGGTGCAGGCCGAACTCGCTCTTCTTCTCGCCGGGCGGTGCATGGTTGCGATGCCAGACGCCGTGCTGGCAAGGCAGCAGGAGCGGCGCGGCTTCGAGCCGCCTCGCCAGCGATTCTTGAGCCAACATCGGGATCGAGGCCAGCAGCACGGGGATAGCGAAGCGCTCGGCAAGGGCTGCCAGCCGGTCGAGCTGGTCGCTGGGAGCGGTCGCGTCGTCGTCGCGGAGCCAGAGATCGAGGCGTTTGCCGGCGACTGCCCAGCCGTCGAGTTCGGCCAGTAGCGCGGACCAGGCGGCATCCTCAGTCACGGCGCGATCTCCAAGGCCTTGCGGCCGTGCCAGGCGATGGTGGCATCCAGCGCGCCGGCGAGAATTTTGCGGGCGCCATCGCCGTTGCGTTCCTGCCGCGCGAACACTTGCGCTGCCGAACCCATGCGGACGCGGAGTTCAGCATCGCCGATCAACCGTGCGATCGCCGCGGCCAGCGCGGCCTCATCGCCGTGGGGGGCGAGCAGCGCGGTGCGATTGCGGTCCACCACAGCCGGAACACCGCCGCTGTCGAGTGCGGCAACGGCAAGTCCTGCCGCCTGCGCTTCGAGATAGACGACGCCATAGGCCTCGTTCAGGCCCGGCCAGGCGAAGAGGTCGTGGTTCGTGAGTTCGGTGAGGATGTCGGAGCGCGCCTGCTTTCCGAGGAAACGGACGCGGCCAGGCGGAAATTCAGCGAACGCGGCTTCGACAGCGGGGCGTTCGGGCCCGTCGCCGATCAAGGTCAGCGTCCAGGGCAGATCGCTGATGCGGGCCAGTGTGCGGGCGAGGAAGAGGTAGCAGGCGGCCTTGTTGCCCGGGCGCATCATCGCCACCGCGATCAGGCGGACGGGAGTCTCTTGTGACGAGGTTCGCGGAGAATCTCCGCCGCCGGTGACAGGCTCTAGCCCTCCCCCCTTGTGGGGGAGGGTTGGGAGGGGGGTGACTGGGTGAGCGGCGTCGAATTGCCGCTCGCGATCAGCCTCACGGCTGTCTACCCCCCTCTCCAGCTCTCCCCCACAAGGGGGGAGAGGGCAAGTTGCGGCTCCGAGCTTCGTCTGGCTCGCGGTCGCCGAGGTGCGGTCCGGGCGTTCCGGAACCGCCTCGACCCCGAGCAGGAAGGGCGGCAGGTCGATCAGGCGCTCCGGCTCCGGGATGAGCCGGGCCAGGCCCTCGCGGTCGCGAGCCGTCATGCACAGGTGCAGATCGGCGCGCAGGATGGCGGCGCGGGCGAGAGCCGCCGCCTCACTCCAGGGGCCAGCGAAGCGCTTCTGTGCATCGCTGGCCTCGGCAAGGAGATAGGGCAGGTCGAAGTGCTCGACCAAGGCAGGGCCGATCAGGTCCGGAGCGCGATAGTGACAGTGATAGGTGAAGAACAGGTCGGGCCGGGCCTGCGGCGTCTGCCAGCGCTCCGTCAGCGCGGCGATCACGCCCCGCGCCGCATCCTTGAGGGCAGCCAGGAGCGCCGGGTCGGGCTCGCGCATGAGGCTGCGCTCGGCCGGGATGATCTCGACGGCGTGGCCGAGCTCTTCCAGCAGCGTCACCAACTGGCGCGCCATCAATCGGTCGCCGGAGGGCGCGCCGTCGCCGTAGCGATTCAGCGGCGTATGGAAAGCGATCTTCACGGCGGGTCTTGAATGGAGCGGGCAGGCGTCAGCGATAGGGATCGGCCGCATCGCGCAGACCGTCGCCGAGGAAGTTGAAGGCGAGGATGATGACGATCACCGGGATGCAAGGGTAGAGCAGCCAGGGATAGAGCGCGACGACATTGATGTTCTGCGCCTCGTTCAGCATCACGCCCCAGCTGGTGATCGGTGGACGCAGGCCGAGGCCGAGGAAGGAGAGCGCCGTCTCGCCCAGGATCGTCTTGGGTATGGTGATCGTCGCGGCGGCAATGAGATGGCTCATGAAGCCTGGGACAAGGTGGAGGCCGATGATGCGGGCCGGTTTGGCGCCCATCAGCTGGGCGGCAACGACGTAGTCCTCCTCGCGCAGCGCCAAGAGTTTCGAGCGCACGGCGCGGGCGAGGCCGGTCCAGTCCATCAGCCCGAGGATCACGGTGATGCCGAAATAGACCAGCAGCGGGCTCCAGGACGGTGGCAGGATCGCGCTCAGCGCCAGCCAGAGCGGGATATGCGGCAAGGACTGCACGATCTCGATGACACGCTGGACGACGAGGTCGACCCGGCCGCCATAGTAGCCGGCGATGCCGCCGATGATGACGCCGAGCACGAAGGAGACGCTGACGCCGAGCAAGCCGATGGTCAGCGAGATCCGTCCGCCATAGAGGATGCGCGAGAGCATGTCGCGCCCGAGCCGGTCGGTGCCGAGCAGATAGAGTGTGCCGCCCTCGGGCGGGCAGATCAAATGGAGATTGCCGGGGATCAGGCCCCAGAACTCGTAATTGTCGGCGCGGCAGAAGAAGCGGATCTGCTGCGGCTTGCTGGTGTCGACGTCGTATTCGCGCTTCAGGTTCTCCATGTTGAGGCGCTGGACATAAGGGTAGACGAACGGCCCGATGAAGCTGCCCTCATGGAAGAGATGCACCTCCTGGCGCGGGGCGCGGATGAAATCGGTGTTACGCGTCGTATAGTGATAGGGCGCCAGGAACTCGCAGAAGGCGGCCGAGGCGTACATCACCAGGATGACGATTCCGGAGATCACCGCGAGCCTGTGCTTGCGGAATTTCCACCACATCAGCTTCCACTGCGGGGCGAGATAGACGCGCTCCTGCTCGGGCGACATCTTCTCGACCGCATAAGGTTCGAAGGGCGCGGTCGACCAGCGATGCGCCAGCGGCTCAGAGGAAGGCGGGGCGGAAGGCGTGGTCACTTGGTCGCCGTCCCCTGCAGGCGGATGCGTGGATCGAGGATGGCGAGCGCGATGTCGGAGATCAGCACACCGATCACGGTCAGGAAGGAGAGGAACATCAGGAAGGAACCGGCGAGGTACATGTCCTGGCTCTGCAGCGCCCGGATCAGCAGAGGACCGGTGGTCTGCAGCGAGAGCACGATCGCGACGATCTCGGCACCGGAGACAATCGAGGGCAGGATGTCGCCGATGTCGGAGATGAAGAAGTTGAGCGACATGCGCAGGGGATATTTGCGCAGCGCCTTGCCCGGCGGCAGGCCCTTGGCACGGGCGGTGACGTAGTACTGCTTCTGGAGCTCGTCGAGCAGATTGGCGCGCAATGAGCGGATCATGCCGGCGGTGCCGCCGGCGCCGATGATGATCACGGGGATCCAGAGGTGCTCCAGCACCGATTTGAACTTGGCCCAGCTCATCGGCTGGTTGAGATATTGCGGGTCGACGAGCCCGCCGATCGAGGTGCCGAACCAGACATTGGCGAAATAGAGGAAGACCAGCGCCAGCAGGAAATGCGGCACGGCGAGGCCGATCAGCCCGATGAAGGAGAGGCCGTAATCGCCCCAGCTATACTGGTGCGTCGCCGAATAGATGCCGATCGGAAAGGCGACGATCCAGGTGAAGATGATGGTGAAGAAAGACACCACCATGGTCAGCAATAGCCGGTCGCCGACGATGTCGCGCACCGGCAGCTGATACTCGAAGGAATAGCCCATGTCGCCGCGCAGCAGGCCGGTGACCCACCAGAAATAGCGCTCGACCGGCGGTTTGTCGAAGCCGTACTCCTTCTTCAGGAATTCGACCCGGCTCATGTCGGCCTTCTCGCCCTGCGCCTGCATCTCGGCGACCAGGGTCTCGAAATAGTCGCCCTCCGGCAGGTTGATCACAGTGAAGATCAGGACGCTGGTGACGAACAGCGTCGGGATCATCACCAGGATGCGCTTGAAGATGTACTTCAGCAGCACGCTATTTCCCCTCGAACCAGAAGGTGTCGGGCATGTAGCGGCCGAAGAAGGCGCCGGGCTCGAAACTGTAAAGCCCTTTGTCGGGCACGTTCTTCAACCGAGTGGAAACGACGACGGGTTGCAGCGTCGCGTTGACGACGCCGATGGTGAACAGCTGCTCAGCGTTGATCTTCAGCATCCGCTGCCAGATTTCCCGGCGCTCCTGATGCGTGGTCGAATGCCGCCAGGCCCGGTAGAGCGCGACGAGCTCCTTCGCCTCGGCAATGTCGGGAGCCTCGCCCTCGCGGCCGCCGCTCTCGAAGTACTGGCCCCAGCGCGGCCAGTTGAACTGGCTCGGCGAGGTCGGCGCCAAAGCGTCGGGCTCCATCTCGGCGGCGACCAGCGCATTGTCCATGCCGGTCCAGCCGGACATGATCGTCTGGCCGGCGAGGATGCGGCGGCGGAAGACGTCGAGCTGGCTCGAGCGCGGGTGGATCTTGATGCCGATCGCGATGAAATCCTGCTTGATCAGGTCGAGGATGTCGGTCTCCTCGGTCGAGGCGCCGGCGGTCTCGATGGTGAATTCGAGGCGCCGTCCATCCGGAAACAGCCGGATCTTCTCGCCGTCGCGCTTGGACAGACCGATCTCGTCGAGCAGGCGGTTGGCCTCGGCCAGGTCCGGCGTCATGTTGAGCTTCGCCAGCGTCTCGTCATAGAGCGGGCTTTCTGGCAGCGCGGTGTTGCCGCTCTCCTTGGCGAGCCCGAAGAAGATGACGCGGTTGATGTCGCGGCGATTGATCGCCAGCGAGAGCGCGCGGCGATAGCGCAGATCGCGGTTGAGGTCGCGCCAGACCGGATCGATCGCGTTGAGATTGGGCATCAGGGCAAACGAGGCACCCTCGGCCCGCTTCCACAGCTTGACCTCGAAATTCATCCGCTTCGCGGCGCTCTTGAGGAAGGTGTAGTCCTCGAAGCGCAGATAGCGGGCCTGCAGATCGGCGTCGCCGGCGGCGGTCTTGGCCGGGATCAGGGACGAGCTGCCGATGGTCAGCGTGACCTCGTCGACATAGGGCAACTGCCGGCCATTCTCGTCGACCCGGTGGAAATAGGGATTGCGAACGAAGGTGAAGCGCTCGGCGGGAATGCTGGTCGTGTTGCGCCAGGGGTCGAGCGTCGGCAGGTCGGGATTCTCCGGCCGGTACTGGCGCGAGAAGCGCTCGTGCAGCGAGCCCCAGTCCTTGACGCGGGTCGTCTTGACCTTCTGCTCGAGTTCCTCCTTGCCGGCATAGCGCTGGTGGAACTGCTTCAGATAGTGCGCCGGCATGGCGATGTAGAGCGGCTGGGCGCCGGCGAGCGCGGGCAGGAAGACCGGATTCGGCTGCGACCAGGAATAGCGGATCGTCTGCGGATCGAGAATCTCGAAGCTGGGTTTCTCGCCGCTGATCACCATGGCCTGCGGTGGCCCGCCCGGCGAAAGACGCTTGTTGTTGGCGACGTCCTCCCACCAGTAACGGAAGTCCTCGGCGGTGAGGGGATGCCCGTCCGACCAGCGATGGCCGGGCCGCAGGCGCAAGGTGAAGATGCGGCCCTGCTCGGCCTCGTAGCTCTCCAGCACATCCGGCGCCAGCTCGAGCTTGTCGTCATAGACGACGAGGCGGGTGTAGCCGTAGATCGTCATCATGCGGATGTCGCGCTGGTCGCCCATCAGCATGCGCATGGTGCCGCCATGCCGGCCGGGCGAGCGACCCATCGCCGCCACCTCGATCAAACGCGGCGATGTCGGCAGGCGCTCGGCGAGAGCAGGCAGTTTGCCCCCCGCGACCTGATCGGCGAGCGCAGGGCTGTCGATCAGCGTCTCGACGCCGGCGAGACCGAGCCGCGGCGCAAGGAGGGCGGCACCGGTTCCGAGGAGAAAACTCCTGCGTGCCATCCGCATCAGGCTAACTCCCTGACATCGGCGCCGGGCTTGGCGAGGACGAGATGGCCGGCGCCGAGGTCGAGATGGGTGAGCGCCTCGCCCTCGGGATCGGGCTTGAAGCCGGCCGGCCAGTGCCGCGTGTCGGAGGCGCCGCCAGGCGCGGCCAGCTTGAAGTCGAGCTTGCGGTCGAGATCGGCGAAGGGCACCGATTTCAGGAGCGCCTTGGTGTAGGGATGGACCGGCGCGGTGAACAGGGTGTGGCGCGGCGCGAGCTCGACGATGCGCCCGTTCGCCATCACCGCGATACGGTCGGCCATATAGTTCACCACCGCGAGATTGTGCGAGATGAACAGGAAGGTCAGGCCGCGCTCGGCCTGCAGGTCCTTGAGCAGATTGAGGATCTGGGCCTGGACGGAGACGTCCAGCGCCGAGACCGGCTCGTCGCAGATGATCAGCTCCGGATCGAGCGCGAGCGCCCGGGCGATGCCGATGCGCTGGCGCTGGCCGCCGGAGAAGGAATGCGGATAGCGTGAGAGGAAGCGCTGATCGAGCCCGACATCGTCCATCAGCGCCTTGACCCGCGCCTTCTGCTCGGCGCCGTTGCCGCGTTCATGGATGACGAGCGGCTCACGCAGGATGTTCATCACGGTCATGCGCGGCGACAGCGACGAGACCGGGTCCTGGAAGATCATCTGCAGCTTCGGGCGGAAACGGCGCAGCTCCTCGCCCCGCAGCGAGAGGATGTCGGTGCAGTCCTTGCCGTCGTCGAAGCGCAGCTCGCCGGAATCGGGCGTCAACGCCCGCATGATCACCTTGCTGAGCGTGGTCTTGCCGCAGCCGCTCTCGCCGACCAGGCCGAGGCATTCACCACGCTCGATGTCGAAGCTGACATCGTTGACGGCGGTGACGGTCGAGGTGATGCCCTTGCCGAAGAAGCGGCTCGAACGGGTCGTGTAGGTCTTGGTGACATGCCGCACGGAGAGCAGCGGCGCCTGCTGGACGGCGTCATGCTGGACCGGCGCCGATTTGGGCGCAGCCGGGGCGCGCGGGCGCGCCTCGCGCAAAGCGACCAGCCGCTCGCCCTCCTGCATGTCGAAATGGGGCGAGGCCTGGAGAAGAGCCTTGAGATAGGGGTGCTGCGGGCGGCGGAAGATGTCCTCGGCCGGGCCGCTCTCCATGATCTCGCCATGGTAGATCACCACCACCTCGTCGGCCATGTTGGCGACGACGCCGAGATCATGGGTGATCAAGAGGATCGCCATGCCCATCTCGGCCTGGAGATCGCGCATCAGGTCGAGCACCTGGGCCTGGATGGTGACGTCGAGCGCCGTCGTCGGCTCGTCGGCGATCAGCAGCGCCGGCTGGCAGATCAGCGCCATCGCGAGCATGGCGCGCTGGCGCAGGCCGCCCGAGAGCTCGAAGGCGTAGAAGCCGTAGGCGCGGGCCGGGTCCTTGAAGCCGACGCGCTTCAGCATCGCCTCGATCAGCGCACGCGCCTCAGGCTTCGGCATGGGCCGGTGCAACTGCAGCGCCTCCTCGATCTGGTTGCCGATCGTGTGGACCGGCGAGAGCGAGGACATCGGCTCCTGGAAGATCATCCCGATTCGGCCGCCGCGCAGATCGCGGATCTCCTTGCCCTCGGCCGGTAGGGTGGCGATGTCGATCACGGCGTCGGGCGTCTGCGGATCGCGGAACAGGATGCTGCCGCCGGTGATGGCGCCGGCGCGCGGCAACAGGCCCATGATCGCCTGCGAGATCACCGATTTGCCCGAGCCGGACTCGCCGACGAGCGCAACGGTCTTGCCGGCCGGAATGCGGAAATCGACGCCCTTCACGACATCGCGAGCGAAGCCGTGGATGGTGAAGCCGATCCGCAGGTCGTTGATCTCGAGAATGTTCATCTGCGGCTGACGCCGTCGTCCCCTGATGTTCGCGTTGCCGGACCAACGATCGACGCCGTCATCCGGATCCCTTTGCCACCGAACGTTTCGCCTTTCGCGGTCATGCGGCGCTTTCGTCCGTCCGTCCGTCCCTCCGTCCTTGTCCTGTCTCGATGACGACCTTGTAACATAGCGGGCGCTCCCGACGCGCCGCCTCACCCGACCGAACTTGAAATTACCAGACTTGTCGAGTCCCGTAGCTTGTTGCGCCCTGTCGTGAACTGCCCCCATATGGGGGTGAACCGGCACAGTGTCCGCGCGTCCGGATGCGGGATGGGAAAGCCCCTTGGAGAGAAGCCTCTTCCGTTACGTCTGGCAGAAGAGCCGCCGGGAGCAGATCATTGTTCTGCTGGTGATCCTCGCCTCGATCCCGTTCAACTGGCTGTCCTTCGACGTGCCAAAGCGCATCGTCAACGATGCGATCCAGGGTGGCGCCTTCAAGGACGGAAAGACGACGGCGACGGTGTTCGACTGGACGCTGCATTGGCCGGAGTTTCTCGGCGGCGGCAGCGTCCAGCTCTTCGAGGGCTTCAAGGTCAGTCAGGTCGGCCTGCTCCTGACGCTGAGCTTCTACTTCCTTGCCCTCGTCCTGATCAACGGCGGCTTCAAATATGTCGTCAACCTGCAGAAGGGCGTGCTGGGCGAGCGCATGCTCCGGCGTATGCGCTACGATCTGTTCGGCCAGTTGATGCGCTTCCGGCCCGAGGACATCCGCTCGGTCAAGCCGGCCGAGGTGGCGAGCATGATCAAGGACGAGGTCGAGCCGATCGGCAGCTTCGTCGGCGACGCCTTCATCCAGCCGGCGTTCCTGCTCAGCCAAGCCCTGACCGCGCTTGCCTTCATCATGATGCAGAGCGTCTGGCTCGGCTCGATCGCGCTGGTCATCGTGCTGATGCAGGCGGTGATCATCCCGATCCTGCGCAAGGAGCAGCTCAGGCTGGGCCGCGAGCGCCAGATCGCCTCGCGCCAGCTCGCGGGCCGGATCGGCGAGATCGTCGATGCCGGGCCCACCATCCAGGGCAACGGCGCGACCTCCTATATCCAGTCGGACATCGCCGGGCGGCTGGGAGCGCTGTTCGACATCCGCTACGCGCTCTACAAGCGCAAATTCGCCGTCAAGTTCCTGAATAACCTGATGGCGCAGATCACGCCGTTCTTCTTCTACGCGATCGGCGGCTTCTTCGCCCTGCAGGGCCGGCTCGACATTGGCCAGCTGGTCGCGGTCATCGCGGCCTATCGCGACCTGCCGCCGCCGATCAAGGAACTGATCGACTGGGAGCAGCAGCGCAACGACGTCACCATCAAATACGAGCAGGTGATCCAGCAGTTCAGCCCTACCGACGCGGTCCTGCTGGAGGAGAAGGGCCAGATCGTGCCGCTGCCGCCGCGCGGCGAGATCCGGCTCGACAAGGTCGAGATGGTCGACAATCGCGGCCAGCCACTGCTGTCGCCGCTGAGCCTGACGCTGCGCCGGCCAGGCGAGGTCGCGCTGATCGGGCCGGCCGGCGGCGGCCGCGACACGCTCGGCCGCATCCTCGGCCGGCAGACGATGAGCTATAGCGGCCGCGTCCTGATCGATGGCGAGCCGCTGTCCGCGATCAGCGTCGAGCGCGCGAGCTACCTCATCGGCTATGCCGGTCCGGACGTCGAGATCATCAACGGCTCCCTGCGCGACAACATCCTGCTGCCCCTGAAGCGCAGACGACCAGTGGTCAAGCCGGATCGGAGCGTCGACCAGGAGGAGCATCGCCGCTTCATCGAGGCGCTGCGGGCTGGAAACTCTCCGCTTCCTTTCACCGCGGACTGGACCGACTACGAGGGCGTCGGGCTCGAGGGCGAGGACGGGCTGGAGGAGCGCCTGCTCGCCGTGCTCGACACGCTCGGCTGCGCCGACGAAGTCTATGAGCTCGGCCTCGACGCCAAGGTGATCGCGCCCCTGCCCGAGGGCGCTGCCGAGCGCATCATCGAGGCGCGTGAGGTGGTCGCTGCCGAACTTGCCAAGACCAAGCTCGGCGGGCTGATCGAGGTCTTCGACCTCGACCGCTACAATGCCAATGCGACGATCGCGGAGAATCTCGTCTTCGGCGCGATGCGCAATGGCCGCCAGCCGGCCGATTTTCTGCTCGAGGATGCCTATGCCCGCTCGATGCTGCAGGCCGAGGCGCTGGAGGAGCCGCTCGCCGAGATCGGTGGGCGCATCGCGGCGACCCTGGTCGAGATCTTCGCCGGCCTGCCACAGGGCCATGTCCTGTTCGAGCGTTACGCATTCGGCGGCGAGGTCGATCTTGAGAAGCTCGGCGAGCTCACCGAGGCGCTACGGCGGCATGATAGGCGCAGCCCGCTCGACCCGAGCGTGCAGCGTGAGCTGATCGCTCTGGCGCTCGGCTATGTCGAACCCAAGCACCGGCTCAACCTGCTCGATATCGCCTTGCGGCGGCGCGTGCTGCGGGCACGGCACAGCTTCAAGACCTATCTGCCGGGCGAGAAGGCCGACGAGATCGAGTTCTACGATCCGGCGGGCGTGATCCACGGCGCGAGCGTGCGCGACAACCTGCTGTTCGGACGTATCGGCTTCGGCGTGCCCGATGCCGGGCGCAAGGTCGCAGAGATCGCTCGGGCGGCCCTGTCGCGCGCCGGCCTCGACTCGGCCGCCTATCGGCTCGGACTCAATACCGATGTCGGCCCGCGTGGCCGGTATCTGCCGCTGCGCCTGCGCCTGATGGTGCCGCTCGCCCAAACCTTGATCAAGCGGCCCGATATCCTGGTGCTCGATCTCGATGCGTTCGTCGTCACCTGCCCTGATCCACGTGGCTTGATCCGCCGTATCGGTGACTATTGTCGGGACCGGACGTTGTTCCTGCTCTTGACCGATCAGGGGCTGGCTGCCGATATCCCACAGAAGATCGTTTTCAATGGGGCCGCTGCCAGGATGATCGGTGCGGACGGCGTCGTCGACGAGGCGGATGAAGAGCTGGACGAGGCGCCGCCGCTGAATGGCGCGATGCCGATCGAGGCAAGGACATGACGCTCGAGAACGATATCAGCTGCCTGAAGTCGATCCCTCTGTTCCGTGGGTTGCCGGGGCCGCGGCTGAAGCTGCTCGCGCTGATGGGCGAGCGGCTCTATTTTCCGGCTGGAGCCGTCATCTCCGAGGAGGGTGACAAGCCGGAAGAGGTTTATTGCGTGCTGGAGGGCGAGGTCGAACTCTCGCATGAATTCGCCGACGGGAGGCAGAAGACCTTCCGGATTGCGACAGGCAGCCTGATCGGGGACGTGCCGCTGCTGTGCAACCAGACCTACGCCGCGAGATTCTCCGCAAAGACCGACGTGGTGGCGCTCAGGCTGCCCCGGGCTCTGTTCTTCGAATTGCTCGACAACATCCCGGAGTTCTCGGTCGCGCTCTCACGCGATCTTGCCGGCCGCCTCTACCGGCTGGCGGATTCCGTCCTGCACGGCGAGAAGACCCATTGAAGCGCCTGGTACGTCGATGACAGCGGTTCCGAGCACGCCGGTCGGGGGCAAGCCAGCAGCCTCCGGTTTCGACCAGATGTCGTCCTGGAGCCGCGATATCCGCTTCGCCTCCGGCTGCATCCTGATGGTCTTCGCGACCACGCATTTCCTCAATCATGCCCTCGGCATCTTCGGCCTCGCCACGATGGAGGCGGCGCAGGGCTGGCGCTACTGGTTCTGGCACAGCTGGGTCGGCACGGTCGCCCTCTACGGCTCGCTGGTCGTCCACCCGGTCTTTGCCCTGCTGCGCGTCGCGCAGCGACGGACCTTCCGCATGCCCGCGCGCGAAGTTGTCCAGATCGTGCTCGGCGTCGCGATCCCGATCTTCCTGATCGATCATATCGTCGGCACGCGGGTGCAGGGCACCCTGTTCGGGCAGGACGAAAGCTATCACGCCGTGCTGCGCCGGCTCTGGCCCGGTCTCGCCCTGTCTCAAAGCTTCCTGTTGCTGCTGGTATGGACGCATGGCGTGATCGGCCTGCACTTCACCTTCCGGGCGCGCGAGACCTATCTGCGCTGGCGTGATCCTTTCCTTCTGACCGCGATCCTGATCCCGCTGCTCGCCATTATCGGTTTTTCGGTGGCGGGCCGCGAGGCGCAGATGATGGCGCTGCCGCCCGAGCTCTACACCGCCCAGCAGGTCGAGATGTTCAACCTGAACGTAACTTGGGCCAAGCGCGCCTTCTTCGGCCTGATCGGCGGCTTCGCCGGCTTCGTCGTGCTGCGCGAGCTTCGGGCACGCGCGCTCGGCGCGATTGCGGTGCGCTTCGTCGGCCATGGCGTACGCCGGGTGGTTCCGGGCCCGACCCTGCTCGAGATCTTCCGGCGCTTCGGCATTCCCCATGCAGCGCTCTGCGGCGGACGGGCGCGCTGCGCCACCTGTCGCGTGCTGGTGCTCGACGGAGCCGACGACCTGCCGCCACCCGGCCCGAACGAGGCGCGGCTGCTGCGCCGGATCTCGGCCGGCGACCATGTCCGGCTTGCCTGCCAGATCAGGCCGAAGCGCGACCTGCAGGTCCAGATCCTGCTCGCCGCCAAACAGCGCGGCGCCGGCCCGAGCGGCACCATCGACCCCGACGACCGGATCGGCAAGAAAGGGCTGACGGTGATGGTCGCGGACCTCAGGGCCTTCACCGCGCTCTCCGAGCGGCAATTGCCGCATGAGCTGATGAACCTGCTCAACCGCTTCTACGACGAGATGTCCCAGGCGATCGCGGCGCATGGCGGGCGGATCGAGGCGATCTATGGCGATGGGCTGATGGCGGCGTTCGGGCTGGAGACCACACCGGCGCGGGCTGGCGCGGCGGCGATCGCGGCGGCCGGCGACATGGTGCGCGCCGTCGAGGCCCTCAACCGCGAATATTCCAATGCCCTGCCCTTGCCGCTGCGCATCGGCATCGGCATCCATGGCGGCCAGGCGATCGTCGGCGCGGTCGAGAACGAAAGCATGGGGCGGCGCGAGATCACCGTCGGCGAGACGGTGATGATCGCGAGCCAGCTCGAGGCGGCGACGCGGCGGCTCCTGTCCGACATCGTCGTATCCGCCGAGACGGTGAGCGCGACCGGCCGCAGCTATCGCGACACCGTTCCGCACAAGATCGCAGTCAAGGGCCGCGACAAGCCGATGCAGGTCTACGCCTTCGGCAGCACGCCGGCCGCCTATCCGCGGGCTGACGAGGCGCGTGACGAGGGCCGCGGCGCGCCGCCGGCAGTCGTCGACGAAAAGCCGGTCTGAGCGTCAGAACGCGCCGAACGCGAGGAAGCGCCGGCGCTGATAGCCGGCCTGAACCAGCGCAGCATCGTTGATCGTCAGGTCGAGGTCGATCGCCGGCCGATCCTGGCGCTCTGCCAAGAGGGCCGGCACCTGGCCGTGCACGCGCTCGAGGCCGTGCGCATGTTCCAGGATCAGGACGTCGGCGGCACGCACGAGTGCCAGCAGCCTTGCGTCGATCGCCTCGCCGTCGCCGAAGGGTTTGAGCGACAAGCCGAGCAGTACCAGCCCGAACGGCGATTGCGGCGCTGCGAGCTCGAGTTGCTGCAGCTTGGCCTGGACATGGCGCACCTGGCACGGCGCGCCGTTCAAGCGCTCCTCGGCGAAGGGGAGGATCTTCGGATCGACGACCGTGACGGAGACAGGCCGATGCGTGACGTAGCCGGTGATCGGCCGTCCGGCGCCGCCGATCTCGATGATGTGATCGCAGCGCCGCAGGAGATGAGCGGCCAGAACCTGCCGCAACGCCGCGGCCGGCGAAGCCAGATGCGGCAGCAGAACGTCGGGCTCGGCTGCACTGGCCTTTGCCGATGACACTGCATATGGTCCGCCGCGTTCCGTCTGATCCCTGGTCTTCATCCTTCAGCCTTTGTCCGCATGTCCAGCGCGCTACCCGCCGACGCTCTCTACGATATCCTGCGCGGCGTCGCAGCCCTGACCGGCGATGCGATCGTCGCCGATCTGGCTCGGCTCGTCGGCAAGGGCGCGCCGGCCGATCTCTCGATCGCCTTCAACCACAAGCAGATCGCTTCGAAGCGCTGGCTGGTCGACAATGTCGCCGAGGTCTTGCCGGAACCGGATGGACCCGTCTGGGTGCTCGGCGCCTGGCATGGCGTGCTCGGGACGATGTTGCTCGCCGACGACCGTCTCACGATCCCGCGCGTGGTGAGCCTCGACATGGATCCACGCTGCGCGCCGATCGCCGAGATTCTCAACCATCGCCATGTCGCGTCCGGGCGTTTCCGGGCAGTGACCGCCGATATGATGGGGCTCGATTTCGAGCAGGTCGAAGGCGGGCGTCCGGGACTTGTGATCAACACCAGCTGCGAACATCTGCCCGACGTGCCCGGCTGGATCGCCGGCTTGCCCGCCGGGTTGCCGCTGCTGCTGCAATCGAACGATTATTTTCGCGAGCCGGATCACCGCAGCTGCGTGCCCTCGCTCGACGCCTTCAAGGAACAGGCGGGGCTGTCGGAACTGTGGTTTTGCGGGGCGCTGCCGAGCAAGAACTACACCCGTTTCATGCTGATCGGCCGCAGATGAGCACCGAGGGGGCCGAGGGGCCGGCGGTCGCGATCGCGATGAAGGGCTATCCGCGCCTGTCGGAGACCTTCATCGCCCAGGAATTGCTCGGCCTGCAGAGACTAGGCCTGTCCTTCGCGATCTGGTCGCTGCGCCATCCGACCGATGGCGCCCGTCACATGATGCACCAGGAGATCACGGCGCCGCTGCATTATTTGCCGGAATATCTGCACGATGACTGGCCGAGGGTGCTGCGCGGGATCGCTCGGGCCGTTGCGCGGCCGAGCATCGTCAGGCTGCTCGGCGTCTTCCTGCGCGATCTTGCCCGTGATCGCACGCGCAACCGCTTGCGCCGTTTCGGCCAGGCCTGCGTGATGGCGCGCGAATTGCCGGCTGGGACCCGCCATCTCCATGTGCACTACCTGCACACGCCGGCCTCGGTGATCCGCTATGCGGCGCTGAGCCGGGGCCTGTCCTGGTCGTTCTCGGCCCATGCCAAGGACATCTGGACGACGCCGGACTGGGAGAAGCGCGAGAAGATCGCCGATGCGCACTGGGGCGTGACCTGTACCCGCGACGGCCATGCCGAGCTTTCCCGCCTCGCCGACAGGCCCGACAAGGTCGCGCTGCTCTATCACGGGCTCGATCTTTCACGGTTTCCGGCGCCACCCGATGCGAGGGCGCCGCGCGACGGCTCCGATCCGGCCGCGCCGGTGCGGCTCATCACCATCGGCCGGGCGGTGGCGAAGAAGGGCTTTGATGACCTGCTCGCCTCATTGGCGCTCCTGCCGGCGGAGCTGAACTGGCGCCTTGTCCATATCGGCGGCGGTGAGATGCTTTCCGCCTTGAAGGCACAAGCCGGGGCGCTGGGCCTTGCTTCGCGGATCGAATGGCGCGGCGCGCAGGCACAGGATGCGGTGATCGCGGCCTTGCGCGAGGCCGATCTCTTCGTCCTGCCCTCGAAACAGGCCGAGAATGGCGACCGCGACGGCCTGCCCAATGTGGTGATGGAGGCGGCGAGCCAGGCCCTGCCGATCGTCGCGACGGATTTCGCCGGCATCCCGGAATTTGTGCAGCATGGCCGCGAGGGGCTGCTGCTCCGGCCGGGCGACGTCACGGCGTTGGCCAAGGCGCTGGACGGGTTGGCCCGCGATCCGCAAGGGCGCGCGAAGCTCGGCGATGCGGCCTTCAATAGGCTGAGGACCGCGTTCTCGGCGCAAGCCGGGCTGGAGCGGGTGTATCGGGCGCTGCGTGAGGCGGTCGCCGGCAAGGGCGCCGCCGCGCCATGAGCGCGCGCATCCTGATCGCGGTCACGCATCTGCTGGGCATCGGCCATCTGGTGCGGGCGCGTCAGCTGGCGCGAGCGCTGGCCCGAGCGGGGCACGAGGTCACGCTCGCCAGCGGTGGCATGCCGGACGGCAAGGCGGCAACGGATTACCGTTTCGTGCAATTGCCGCCGGTGCGTACCGAAGGCACCGATTTCCGCAATCTGCTCGATGAGCATGGTAAGACCGCAACGCCGGAGCGGCTTGCCGCGCGGCGCGAGCAACTGGTCGCACTTGCGCGTGAGCTTTCGCCCGATATCGTCGTCACCGAGCATTTTCCGTTCGGGCGGCGCCAGCTCGCCAGCGAGTTCCTGGCGCTGATCGCGGCAGCACGCGATGCCAATCCGGATGCGCTCGTCCTGTCGTCGATCCGCGACGTGCTGGTCGCGCCGCAGCGCCCGGACCGATTGGCCGAGACGGCGGAGCGGATCGCCGGGTCGTTCGATGCGGTGCTGGTCCATGGCGACCCAGGCGTCCTGCCGCTCGAAGCCTCCTGGCCAGTGACGCCGGAGATCGCCGAGAAGCTCATCTATACTGGCTATCTGGCGGAGCCGCCTGCGTCATCGAGCGGAGCCGGCGGCTTTTCGGGCG
The DNA here is from genome assembly GCF_042657265.1 of Allobosea eneae. Lineage (NCBI taxonomy): Bacteria > Pseudomonadati > Pseudomonadota > Alphaproteobacteria > Hyphomicrobiales > Alloboseaceae > Allobosea > Allobosea eneae. The sequence goes on along the minus strand of NZ_JBHSLW010000034.1, from coordinate 215,733 downwards.
CGATCCTCGTCTCGGGCGGCGGTTCGGCTGCCGCCCTGCCGCTCTTCGAGATGGCGCTCGGAGCAGCGCAGCTCTTGCCGCAGCGGTCTTTCCATCTCCTGATCGGCCGCGGCGTCTCCGAGGCCGACTTTACCGCCCTGCGACAATCGGCTCCTGACAACGCCAGGGTCGAATGGGCGCGCCCGGATTTCCCGGCGTTGCTCGCCGCCTGCTCGCTGTCGATCAGCCAGGCCGGCTACAATACGGTGCTTGACCTGCTGCAGGCCGGGCGGCCGGCGCTGCTCGTTCCCTTCGACGCCGGTAACGAGACCGAGCAGGCCTTGCGAGCCGCCGCGCTGGAACGGGCGGGGCTGGCGCGCGTTGGGAATCTCGCCGACGGGCCGCAGGCGCTCGCGGCTGCCATCGAGACGGCGCTGGCGCGGGGCGCTCCTCGGGCCGCGAAGGTCGATCTCGACGGGGGAAGGGGCGCCATCGCGGCGATCGCTGGGCTGCTCGCGAGCCGTGCGTGAATGCATGCCGGCGAAGGGACGGCATGCCTCTTGCGAATTGCCGGCCCAAAGCTTTCGATCTAAGGAGGTTGTACACGCCTCCCTTTCGGTCGGCTCACGAGGACACCGGGTCTTGACCGGCCCCGGTCCTGCGCCCGGAGAAGAATGATGACAACAACGACTGCCTCCGCCCCCGGCATGCCCGACATGAAGCTGTCGGTGCGTCAGGTCTTCGGCATCGAGTCCGACATGGAGGTGCCGGCCTATTCGCAGCCCGAGGCCCACGTCCCGGATTTCGATCCGGACTACCGTTTCGACCGCGACACCACGATCGCGATCCTCGCCGGCTTCGCCCATAACCGCCGCGTGATGATCTCGGGCTATCACGGCACCGGCAAGTCGACCCATATCGAGCAGGTCGCCGCGCGGCTGAACTGGCCGTGCGTGCGCGTCAACCTCGACAGCCATGTCTCGCGCCTCGACCTCGTCGGCAAGGACGCGATCGTGCTGAAGGAAGGCAAGCAGATCACCGAGTTCCAGGACGGGATCCTGCCCTGGGCGCTGCAGAACAACATCGCGCTGGTCTTCGACGAGTACGATGCCGGCCGCCCGGACGTGATGTTCGTGATCCAGCGCGTGCTCGAGCAGTCCGGCAAGCTGACGCTGCTCGACCAGAAGCGCGTCATCCGCCCGCACGCCGCCTTCCGGCTGTTCGCCACCGCCAACACGGTCGGCCTCGGCGACACTTCGGGCCTCTATCACGGCACCCAGCAGATCAACCAGGGCCAGATGGACCGCTGGTCGATCGTCACCACGCTGAACTACCTGCCGCACGACAACGAGGTCGCGATCGTGCTCGCCAAGTCGAAGCACTATCAGGCTTCGCCGGAGGGCAAGGACATCGTCAACAAGATGGTCCGCGTCGCCGATCTCACCCGCAACGCCTTCATGAACGGCGACCTCTCGACCGTGATGAGCCCGCGTACCGTCATCACCTGGGCCGAGAACGCGGCGATCTTCGGCGGCGATGTCGGCTTCGCCTTCCGCGTCACCTTCCTCAACAAGTGCGACGAGATGGAGCGCACGCTGGTGGCGGAGTTCTTCCAGCGCTCCTTCGGCAAGGAATTGCCGGAAAGCGCGGTCAACGTCGTCCTGAGCTGACAACGGGAGGCCTGGCATGGCCCGGTACGAAGGAAGCTGTCACTGCGGCAGGGTCGCCTATGAGGTCGAGGCCGATCTCGGCCAGACGATTACCTGCAACTGCTCGTACTGCCAGCGCCGCGGCTCCGTGCTGGCCTTTTCCCCGGCGACCAGCTTCGCGCTGACCAAGGGCGAGGATGCCCTGACCGAGTACCGCTTCAATACGCAGAAGATCCAGCACCTGTTCTGCGAGAGCTGCGGCATCGAATCCTTCGCGCGCGGTTCGATGCCGGACGGCACGCCTATGGTTGCGATCAATGCGCGCTGCCTCGCCGGCGTCGAGCCAACCGAGTTGAGCCCGACGATGTATGACGGGCGCGCGCGCTGAAGGAGCACGCCGTGAGCGCCGCCGACAGCAAGCAGGCCACGATCCAGCGCGAGACGGATGTCGCCGCGACGCGCGAGGCCGTGCTGCGCGGGCTCGCCGCCCATAACGAGGCCAGGGTCGGCCCGCGCAATGCCGAGCCCCTGGCGCTCAGCCTGCGCGACGAGAGCGGCGCCATGGTCGGCGGCCTCATCGGCGAGCTGAAATGGGAGTGGCTCTATGTCGACCTGTTCTGGATCGACCAGGCCCATCGCGGTGCCGGCCATGGCGAGGCGTTGCTGGCGATGGCCGAGCAGGCGGCGCGCGACTATGGCGCGCGCGGCGTCTATCTGGGCACGATGAGCATCCAGGCGCCGGGCTTCTATCCCCGCATGGGCTATCGCGAATGCGGCCGCATGGAGGACTACCCTGTGGCCGGGCAGACCTTCCACCACTTCATGAAGGCGCTATGAGCATCTCCAACCGCAAGCCCGGAACCCCGAAGGAAGCGCCGGCCGAGCCGCTGAAGCGGGCGGTCTCGGGCGCGATGAAGGCGATCGCGCGCAAGCCGGAGATGGAAATCGTCTTTGCGGCCGACAAGCCGTCGCTGGTCGGCGAGCGCGCCCGCCTGCCCGAGCCGCCGCGCAAGCTCACCGCGGGCGACGTCGCGATCCTGCGCGGCCATGCCGATTCGATGGCGTTGCGCCTCGCCTGCCACGACAACGCGATCCATCGCCGCGCCGCGCCCGAGGGCGATGCCGCCCGCGCCGTCTTTGACGCGGTCGAGCAGGCACGCGTGGAATGCGTCGGCTCGCGCCGGATGAGCGGCGTCGCCGGCAACATCTCGGCGATGCTGGAGGACCGCTATCATCGCGGCGGCCGCTATGAGGAGATCACCGACCGCGCCGATGCGCCTTTGGAGGATGCGCTCGCTTTGATGGTGCGCGAGCGCCTGACCGGCCTGAAGCCGCCCAAGGCGGCGCAGAAGCTGGTCGATCTCTGGCGCGAGCAGATCGAGGCCAAGGCGGGCGATGATCTCGACCGGCTGGCGAAGTCGATCGAGGACCAGCGCGCCTTCGCCCGCACCGTGCGCGACCTGCTCGTCTCGCTCGACATGGCCGAGCAGTCGAGCCAGGGCGACGATGCCGAAGAGGACGAGGACGATCAGGACCAATCCTCCGACGAGCAGCAGCAGGAAGAAGGCGAAGCCGAGCAGCAGAGCCAGGGCGAGCGTTCGGAGACCGAGACCAGCGAGGACGCGGCCGAGGAGTTGCAGGAGGGCGCCTCCGAGGCGGCCGACGCCCCGGCCGGCGACTGGGACGAGGAAGACGAGAATTCCGAGGCCGAGGAAGCCGGCGAGGCGCCGCGTCCGCGCGAAAGCCGCGCCAATGACCGGCCGCAGACCGACTACAAGGCCTATACCCAGAAGTTCGACGAGATCGTCACCGCCGAGGAGCTCTGCGACGCCGAGGAGCTGACGCGGCTGCGCGCCTATCTCGACAAGCAGCTCGCGCATCTGCAGGGCGTGGTCGCGCGCCTGGCGAACCGTTTGCAGCGCCGCCTGATGGCACAGCAGAACCGCTCCTGGCAGTTCGACCTGGAGGAGGGCGCGCTCGATCCCTCACGCCTGCCGCGCATCATCATCGACCCGTTCCAGCCGCTCTCCTTCCGGCAGGAATCGGACACGAATTTCCGCGACACTGTGGTGACGCTGCTGATCGACAATTCCGGCTCGATGCGCGGCCGGCCAATCACGGTCGCGGCGACCTGCGCCGACATCCTGGCACGGACGCTGGAGCGTTGCGGCGTCAAGGTCGAGTTGCTCGGCTTCACCACCCGCGCCTGGAAGGGCGGGCTCTCGCGCGAGAGCTGGCTGCAATCAGGCAAGCCGGCCAATCCTGGCCGCCTCAACGATCTCCGGCACATCATCTACAAGGCGGCCGATGCACCATGGCGGCGGGCGCGCAAGAATCTCGGACTGATGATGCGCGAGGGCCTGCTCAAGGAGAACATCGACGGTGAGGCGCTGGACTGGGCGCATAAGCGCCTGCTCGCCCGCTCCGAGCAGCGCAAGATCCTGATGGTGATCTCGGACGGCGCGCCGGTCGACGATTCCACCCTCTCGGTCAATGCCGGCAGCTATCTCGAGCGGCATCTGCGCCATGTCATCGCCGAGATCGAGACGCGCTCGCCGGTCGAGCTGATCGCGATCGGCATCGGCCACGACGTCACCCGCTACTACCGCCGTGCCGTCACCATCGTCGACGCCGAGGAGCTCGGCGGCGTGATGACCGAGAAGCTGGCGGAACTGTTCGAGGAGGATGCCGGCGGAGCGTCCTCGCGGGGCTCGCGCCGCCTGCAATGAGCCTGAGCCGCCGCAGCGTCCTCGCCGGCCTCGGCGCGGCGGCTCTCGGCCTGCCTGCGCGGGCGCAGAGCCTCGAACCCGGGCGTATCCCGGTCAGCATCTCCTCCCGGCCGATCGGCAGCTTCGAGCCTGGCGATCCGACGAAGACGCGCTTCGGCCAACTGATCTTCCGCGGCGGGCTTCAATCGACCGGGAGCCACCCCCGCTTCGGCGGCTTCTCGGGACTGTGGCGCTCGCCTGATGGTATTCGTCTCATCGCCATCACTGACAACGGCTTCTGGCTGACAGCAAAGCTTGCGCGGGGCAAGCATGGCAAGCTCGCCGGGCTGGAGGAGGCCGAGCTCGCGCCGATTCTCGGGGCATCCGGCAAGCCGCTGCACCGCTCGCGCTATTACGATACCGAATCGCTCGCTATGCAGGGCAGCACCGCCTTTATCGGCGTCGAGCGCGCCCATGACATACTGCGCTTCGACTTCGCCCGTCACGGCGTCGAAGCCAGGGCGCAATTGGTGCCGACGCCGCCCGCACTGAAGCGCCTGCCGAGCAATCGCGGGCTGGAGGCGCTCGGCGTGCTGCCGGCCGGCCAACCGCTCGCCGGTGCCCTGATCGCGATCTCCGAGCGCTCCGGTCGCGAGGACGAGCCGACCACGGGCTTCGTCATCGGCGGGCGCCAGCCGGGCACGCTGCAGGTGATCCGGCGTGACGGCTACGACATCACCGACCTCGCCTTCCTGCCGGGCGGCGACATGCTGCTGCTGGAGCGCTGGTACAAGCCTTTGCGCGGCGTCGGCCTACGTATCCGCCGCATCGCCGGCAGCACGATCCGGCCGGGGGCGAAGCTGGACGGACCGCTGCTGATCGAGGCCGATCTCGGCCAGGAGATCGACAATATGGAGGGAATGGCGGTCCATGAGGAGAACGGGCGGACGATCATCACCCTGATCTCGGACGACAACTTCTCGACCTTCCTGCAGCGCACCGTGCTGCTTGAGTTCGAGCTGGCGCAGTAGCGCCGGGCGTCATGCTCGGGCCGGAGGAGGCTCAGCCGTCATGCTCGCCCTTGTGGCGAGCATCCACGTCTTGAACACCACGCTTCACGAAGGAAGACGTTGATGATCGGGACATGCCCGACCATGACGGGAAGACGAACGAAAAAAGCGGCCTTGCGGCCGCTTCATTCAATCCCGAGGGAAACCTGCGCTCAGTTGGCGGCGAGCTTCTTCTCAATGTCGCGCTTCAGCGCGAGCGCGCCGGTCGACAGGTCGCCGGCCGGAGCCTTGACCAGGAAGGCGTCGAGGCCGCCGCGATGGTCGACGGTGCGCAGCGCATTCGCCGAGACGCGCAGGCGGACCGAACGGCCGAGCGTGTCCGACTGCAGCGTGACGTTGACGAGGTTCGGCCGGAAGACCGTCTTGGTCTTGCGGTTCGAGTGGCTGACGAGGTGGCCGGTCTGGGTGGCTTTCCCGGTCAGTTCGCAACGGCGGGCCATGATCGTGTTCCCAAAATCTCCGAATGCTCAACGCAAAATGCCGACACGCGACGTGCCGGCAGGCGAGCACCGGAAGTCAAATTGAAGTGGGCGGTCTATAACGGTCCGGTGACAGCCCGTCAAGGCAGGTCGCACGTAAAGCGCCCGGAAACATCTCGGTAACCATTATCCCGCCAAGCTGGCGCGAAGCCAGTCACGATTCGGACCGAATCTCAGTGCATGCGACGATACCCGTCGCGCCCGGAGCCTCCAGATGAAGCTCGCTCTGTCGCCTGCCAGCAGCGCCCTGATCGCGGCGCTGATGCTCGCACTGCCGGCGCCGACCGCGCAGGCGGCCTCGCTCGACGCGACCTATGACGTCAGCCTGCTCGGCCTCTCGCTCGGCAAGGCCAATCTGGCCGGCGGCATCACCGGCGGCAGCTACAAGCTCGACGCCACCGCCAAGCTGACCGGCCTCGTCGGCAGCTTCACCGGCGGGCGCGGTTCGGGCACCGCGACCGGCAATCTCAACGGCAGCCGGCTCTCGCCTACCACCTTCGCGGTGTCCTCGGCCAATTCCAGTGAAAGCCGGACGGTGCGCATGGCGCTCGGCGGCAATGCGGTGCAGGCGCTGGCGATCGAGCCGCCGATCGACGCCAAGCCCGATCGCGTCCCGCTCAAGGACGAGCATCAGCGCAACATCATGGACCCGCTCAGCGCCTTCCTGATGCCGATCGAGGCTTCCGGCCGCAATGGCGGCGCGGCGGCCTGCAACCGCACGCTGGCGATCTTCGACGGCGCGGCGCGCTACGACATCAAGCTGAGCTATTCCGGCACGCGCGAAATCAAGATCGACGGCTATAGCGGCCCGGTCTCGATTTGCCAGGCGCGCTATGTTCCGATCGCCGGCCACCGGGCGCTGCGGCCCGCGACCAAGTTCATGGCCGAGAACAAGGAGATCTCGACCTGGCTTGCGCCCGTCGCCGGCACCAACATGATGCTGCCGGTGCGCATATCCGTGAAGACGATGATCGGCACCGCGGTGATCGAGGCCTCGAGCTTCAAGGTCGATCCGGGCGTGACAGCGACCGCGACGCGGAATTGAGGTTCCCCATCAACGGCTCCGGCCGAGTTCGAACGGGAATGGTACCTGCTCGAAGATCGGCAAGACTCCGATCTTCTGGATCGTCTTCATCTCCCAGTCGTGCAACATGGCCGCAATACCGGCTTCGTCTCGCGCTTCCAGTAAGGGAGCGAGATAGTCAACAATGAGCGCATAGCTACCCTCCGACCAGTAGCGAGATTTTCGGGGGTGCAGCGCCATCCAACGCGCGGTCTCGAGCGCATCATCAAAACGCCCCATCGCTGAAGCCAGCTGAACTTTATGTAACGGTGAGTTGACTGTCTCGCGGTAGCCGAATTCTCTATTCTGATCGAAGCTTAGAAGCGCATGGAAGCTTTCGATCGACCTCAGCATCGGTAAGATGCGTTCCTCCACGGCTTGGAGGAATGCGTCCTTGAAGTGCGGCTGAGACCAGTATCGCGGCTGGTCCCGTGCCGTTGAAAATTCTTCGAGCCAAAAGCCTTGCAAGGTTGCGCAGGGGTCGCAGGTGTAGCCGATCGAGAAGAAGAACTGCGGCAGGTCCGATATGCTCGTGCGGTCGATCGAGATCGTGCGGATGATGTGGCGGAGGGGCTTGAGGATGACAAACGGCCCATAACGTACCAAGTCGTGGTGCCGAGCTACCAATGTATCCAGGAAGTCGGCGATTTGCTTCTTCGATGTCATTTGCTCGGCCTGACTTCGAGGACGATGATCCGGCGCGCGCTAGCAAAGCCATATCGCGCTGCATTGGCCATAATATCGGAGCGGACAAGAGAAAGCCCGCGTCTGCCTGCTTTGAAGTCGTAGAGGCAAAGCGTTCCGTCGGCTCTAAGCTCGTATGCATCATAACGTACCGTATCGGGATAGCCGTACCGGCGCAGAGTTTCCGAGGTCGGTTCGTATGATTCCTTCAAGAACGATCGTTCGGCTTTCAAATCAGGATAATTCTGCGTTATAATTTGGTTCTTCATATTCGTATGCACGTACGTTCCGTAGACGGCCATGGACGGATATTTGTTTGCAGGGCCGACCGTCGCAACAGCAGCGTCTAGGCGGGATTGTAGCTCGGGCAGATACCGACAGGCTGCCTCCGCTTCGGAACGGCTGATCTGGCCGACATAGCCAAGGTCGAAGCCGGGCGCCTCACCGGGGCGATAATCTCGGGCGTTGAAAGCAATGGTCGCTTCCAGCCCATCGACCTTGTTCCGCGCCGATAGCCAGGTGAAGAGCGTCAGTGCTGAGGTAATCGTGGTTTGCGCCGCGCCTGGAGCGAGCACGATCGCCGGTGCGAACGCCTCGTGCACGGTCGCCTCACGCTCTGGCCCGCGCTCGGTCCAGGTCGAGCGCGAGACGATTTCACCATCCGGGTCGCCGTCCCGGATCGTCTGGGTGCGGTCCGCGGTCTCGAAGGTGGTCTTGCCACCTTCGGGCAGGGTGACGATGTGGCGTTCGTCCCAGTCACTTGGCTTGTCGGGCTCGGCGAATTCGGACTGGATTGTCGAGCCATCGCGGTTGACGACAGAGCGTTCGGCCAGCGAACCGTCGTTGCGCGTGGCGTCCTGATAGAAGGCCCAGCTCTCCTCGCCGCTGGTATCGGCGACCACATCGCCGAAGCTCAATGCAGCCGAGAAGGCACTTCCGAGATCGCCCAGGAAATCGGTTCCAGTCAGCGTGGGGTCGCCGCCGCCTCCGCCGCTGGTCCATTGCCCGCCATCGGCATTGCCGGCCGGCACGCGCGGCTGGTCGGGATTGTATTTGCGGGCGAGCTCATGCCGGAGCAGGCGTGCCTGCGCCTTCAGCGAGACGAGCCGGCGGCGCAGAAGGACGATCTCGCGCCAGCGCGCGCTGTTGCTGGATGGACGATACGGCAGGTTCGGCATGGCGTGCTCCCCGGTCGGAAGCGCACCATTCTGAGGCCGCCGACAGCACCGGGGATAAGATCGCGGTCTATCCCCGCCTGCGCCTCGATCGCCTCCCGACCCGCAACGCATGGAGGCTTTGCCATTCGACGAATTGCGGGACTTGGGTGCTAGGCGCTAGCCTTCCCGGTGATTCGCTTCCGGAGCTGCCATGTCCAGCGATTTTGCCTTGCCGCCCGGCCTCAGGCATCGCCAGGTCGTCGTGCGCGACACCATGCTCCATGTCGCCGAGGTCGGCGACGGGCCGGCGGTCCTGCTGCTGCATGGCTGGCCGGAATTCTGGATGAGCTGGCTGCCGGTGATGAATCGGCTGCATGGCGAGTTCCGATTGATCGCGCCCGATCTGCGCGGCTTCGGCGACAGCGGCAAGTCATCGGCGCCGCGCAGCGATGTCGGCGCCAACGCTCATGCCGATGACATCGCGGCGCTGCTGGACGCACTCGGCACAGGCCCGGTCGGCGTCGTCGGCCATGATGTCGGCGCCTATGTCGCGCAAGGACTGGCGCGGCGCCATCCGCAGCGGGTCGAGAAGCTCCTGTTCTTCAACTGCCCGACGCCGAGCGTCGGCTCGGCCTGGGTTCGCGACGGCCATGTCAACGAGATCTGGTATCAGTCCTTCCAGCAATTGCCGCTGGCGGAGCAGCTGATCGGCTCCAGCCGCGCGGCCTGCGCGCTTTATCTCGGGCATTTCCTGACGCATTGGTGCCATCGCAAGGATGCTTTCGCGCCGGTGTTCGACGCTTACGTCGAGAACTTCATGACGCCGGGCAATCTGCGTGGGGGCTTCGACTGGTATCGCAGCCAGAACGCGGCGCGGATCGCCGCGATCGACGGCCATCCGGCGCCAAGCGTGCCGATCCATCAGCGCACGAGGGTGCATTGGGGCCGGCACGACCCGATCCTGAAATCGGACTGGTCGACCTTCCTGCCGCTCTATTTCGACGATGTCGAGGTGAGCTTCTGCGAGGACGCCGGCCACTTCGTCCATGTCGAGGCGCCCGACGAGGCGGCCCAGGTCGTGGCCGATGTGTTCGCGGATTAACTGGCGGCTTATTGTCTACCCTATTTCTCGGAGTCCTCTCGCCTTTTGGCTCACAACACCTAAATGAGCGAAAGCGGCCCTCGCGCGCGCAAGTCGGCGAAGGATGAAGAATGAGGGCGATTCAAAATCTTGTGGTTTTTGAATCGCTTGCCGCGATATCTCGCCGTGAACGAAACCTGATTCTGTCGGAGTCAGCGATTCGGCCCCGCTTCGTTCCGGACTCGTTCTGTTCACGGATCGGGTTGCCTTCGGGCAGCTCATCCCGTTAGGGCTGGCCCGGCGTTTCGCCGCGCAGGCTGCAGGAAAGCTCCAGCGTCTTGATCCCAACCCGTTCCCTTCCGCCTTCGCTCCGCGCTCGCGGCGTCACGGCGGTGCTCGGACCGACCAATACCGGCAAGACCCATCTCGCCATCGAGCGGATGATCGCGCACCCCACCGGCATGATCGGCCTGCCGCTGCGCCTTCTGGCGCGCGAGGTCTATCAGCGCGTCGTCGACAAGGTCGGGCCGCAGGCGGTCGCGCTCGTCACCGGCGAGGAGAAGATCAAGCCGGAGCGGCCGAGCTTTTGGGTCTGCACGGTCGAGGCGATGCCGCGCGATCTTCCCGTCGATTTCGTCGCCATCGACGAGATCCAGCTCGCCGCCGATCTCGATCGCGGCCATGTCTTCGCCGACCGTTTGCTCAATCATCGCGGTCGCGAGGAGACCATGCTGATCGGCGCTGGCACGATGAAGCCGCTGGTCGAGCAGCTCATCCCCGGCGTCAACGTCGTCTCGCGCCCGCGTCTGTCGAAGCTCTCCTTCGCCGGCGACCGCAAGATCACCCGGCTGCCGCGGCGCTCGGCGATCGTCGCCTTCTCGGCCGAGGAGGTCTACGCCATCGCCGAATTGATCCGGCGGCAGAAGGGCGGGGCGGCGGTGGTGCTGGGCGCTCTTAGCCCGCGCACGCGCAATGCCCAAGTCGAGATCTACCAGTCGGGCGATGTCGACTATCTCGTCGCCACCGACGCGATCGGCATGGGGCTCAACCTCGATGTCGACCACATCGCCTTCGCCGGCGACAGCAAGTTCGACGGCCATCACTATCGCAAGCTGCATCCGGCCGAGTTCGGCCAGATCGCCGGCCGGGCCGGACGGCATCTGCGCGACGGCACCTTCGGCACCACCGGCCGCGCCCCGCCCTTCGAGCAGGAGCTGGTCGAGGCGATCGAGGATCACCGCTTCGAACCGGTGCGGCAGGTGCAATGGCGCAACTCCGATCTCGACCTGCGCTCGATTCCCGGTCTGCTCGACAGTCTCAACGTCCAGCCGCAGGAGCTGGCGCTGACGCGGGCGCTGATCGCCGAGGACATGACGACGCTGGAGATCCTGGCGCGCGACCACGATGTGTCGCGGCTGGCGCAGGGCAAGCCGGCGGTGTCGCGGCTCTGGGAGGTCTGTGGCCTGCCCGATTACCGCAAGATCGCGCCGATGCAGCATGCCGAGCTGGCGACGACGCTTTATCTGCGCCTGATGCGCCATGGCCGGCTCGATCCCGACTGGTATGCCGGCCAGTTGGCGGCGCTCGACCGTGTCGATGGCGAGATCGACACCCTGTCGGCCCGCATCGCTCAGGTCCGGACCTGGACCTATGTCGCGAACCGTCCGGACTGGTTGCCCGATCCTGAGCATTGGCAGGGGGTGGCTCGTCTTGTAGAGGACAGGCTGTCGGACGCTTTGCACGAACGGCTCGCCAGCCGATTCGTCGATCGGCGCACGAGCGTATTGATGCGTCGCCTGCGGGAGAATGCGATGTTGGAGGCCGAAGTCACCGCGACCGGCGATGTCCTGGTCGAGGGTCAGCATGTCGGATTGCTGCAAGGCTTCCGTTTCACGGCGGACCCGAAGGCGGGTGGTCCGGAAGCGAAAGCTTTGAACGCTGCGGCGCTGAAGGCGCTTGGCGGCGAGCTGGAGGCGCGCGCCTCGCGCGTCGTGCTGGCCGGCGACGAGGCCTTCGTGCTGTCGCATGACGGGTTGGTGCGCTGGGTGGGCGAGCCGGTGGCGCGCCTGACCGCCGGCGAGAAAGTGCTTGAGCCGCGCCTGCGGCTGATGGTCGACGACCATCTGCCGGCCCAGGCCCGCGAGCAGATCGAGACGAGGCTCGGCGCCTGGCTGAAGCACCACGTCACCAAGTTGCTCGGCCCGCTGCAGATCCTGGAGAACGCCGAGAGCGTCAGCGGCATCGCCCGCGGTATCGCCTATCAGGCGGCCGAGGCGCTCGGCGTGCTCGAGCGCAGCAAGGTCGCTGAGGAGATGAAGACGCTCGACCAGGAGGGACGGGCCGGCCTGCGCCAGCTCGGCATCCGCTTCGGCGCCTTCCACCTCTATGTCCCGGCCCTGCTGAAGCCGGCGCCGCGCGCGCTCGCCGCTCAGCTCTGGGCGCTGAAGCACGGCAATCCGGAGGCTGCCGGGCTCGACGACATCTCGCATCTCGCCTCTTCCGGCCGGACCTCGTTCCCGGCCAACAAGGACGTTCCCAAAGGGCTCTATCGCGCCGCCGGCTATCGCGTCTGCGGTGAGCGCGCCGTGCGCGTCGATATCCTCGAGCGCCTAGCCGACCTGATCCGTCCGGCGATCGCCTATCGCCCGGGCGTGACGCTCGGCCAGCCGCCGGCGGGCAGCGCCGATCAGGACGGCTTCGTTGCGACCGGTGCGATGACCTCGCTCGTCGGCTGCGCCGGCGAGGATTTCGCCTCGATCCTGCGCTCGCTCGGCTATGTCTCGCAGAAGCGTCCGGGCCCGGCGATCACCGTGCCGCTGGCCTTTGCGCCCGAGCCGGCTGCGACCACGCCGGCGGTTCCGGTGGAGGTCGTCGTCGAGGCGGCAGATGCGCTGAACGAAGCGCCGTCCATCGAGAGCGAGGCTGCCGCTGAAGGCGCGGACAGTGCTGCGCCTGCGGGCGAAACCGCGGATGCTCCGATCTTGACCGATGCGGAGATCGCTGCGGCTCCGGCCGAGGAAGAGGCTGCCGACCCGGTTGAGCCGGTGCCGGCCGACGCGATGTCGACGCTCGCCCTGCCAAGCGATGAGCCGGTGGCAGAAGCTGTGCCTGAAACCGGGATCGCCGCGACCGAGCCTGCTGTGGCCGCCGAAGCGGCTCTTGCGGCCGAGCCAGAGCTGATCGAGATATGGCGTCCGCATCGCCATCAGGGCGGGCGGCGTCCCGAGCAGGGCCAGCGTGGCCGCCGGCCCGACCGTCGTGCCGGCGCAGCCGATGCCGCTCCCGCGGCCGAAGGCGGCGAGGGCAAGCCCGGCGGGCAGCGTCCGCCGAACCGCAATCGCTGGCGCGAGGGAGGCTGGAATGGTCCGCGTCCTACCGGCGGCGAAGGTGGCAGGCCCGCGGCGCAGGAGGGCGCTGGCCGCAATGCGCAGGGCCGCGATGGGCGTCCCGAGCGCGGCCCGCGGCCGGAGTTCAAGCGCGATGGCGGTCGCCCGGGTGGCGGTCCGCGTCGCGAGGAGCGCGGCGGCAAGGAGCAACGCTTCCAGCAGCCGCAGCGGCCGCGCCCGGCCGAGCGCCAGCCCGATCCGGATTCGCCCTTCGCCAAGCTGCTTGCCCTGAAAGCCCAGCTCGAGGGCAATGACGGGCGCAAGAGCTAGGTATTCGACTCCGGGGTATCGCTTGCGGGACGACCGGCAACGCCTCGACAAATGGCTCTGGTTCGCACGTTTCGCGCGGACCCGCCCCGCCGCCGTGCGGCTGGTGGAGGAGGGGCATGTCCGGGTTGCAAGCAAGCGCGTCGAGAACCCGGCGCTTGGGGTGAAGCCCGGAGACGTGCTGACGCTCGCTCTGCCGCATGCGACGCTGGTCGTGCGCGTCATCGGCTTTGCTGAACGCCGCGGCTCCTACGAGCAGGCCCAGACGCTTTACGAGGTCCTGAGCGGGCCCGAGCGCGGCGATCAGCCGCTTGCGCCCGACGGCCCCGAGGGATAGAGCGCGTAGTGATGCGGCGAGCGCTGGCCCGCTTGCGAAAAATCATCTCGAAACGCACGTTTCGATGGAAGTTTGATCTCGTTTCCGGTCGTGACAGGGCCTTGAAACATTCTCTCGACCGGCTCTAAAGAAGCGCCGGCCGATTGGAAGGACAGCGCCATGACCTATGTGGTCACCGAGAACTGCATCAAGTGCAAATACATGGACTGCGTCGAAGTCTGTCCGGTCGATTGTTTTTATGAAGGCGAGAACTTCCTCGTCATCCATCCCGATGAGTGCATCGACTGCGGCGTCTGCGAGCCGGAATGCCCGGCCGAGGCGATCAAACCAGACACCGAGCCGGGACTCGACAGCTGGCTGCAGCTCAATGCCAAGTTCGCCGCGAGCTGGCCGAACATCACGCAGAAGAAAGACTCGCCGGCCGACGCCAAGGAGTTCGACGGCGTGCCGAACAAGCTCGAACTCCTGTCGCCGAATCCCGGCGAAGGCGACTGAGCTTACCCTCCGTCAGAGCTGAATCGAGGTTAACCATAGCCGGTCGCGACGCGGCCCGGCGTTGCTTGCATTCCGTTTACCTTTGATTCGGCGCGATTTTTGTGGTATCTCCAAGCCACAGTCGAGTTCGTTCCGCCTGCCCCTGCGAGGTCACACAAACGGGGCATCCCCTGAAACGACAGCAATGCACCACCGGTCAGAATGCCCGGGGTGTAATTGTCTTCGTATCTGGTGGTTCGCAAGAAGCGATCGGCTGTGGGAGCATGTTGCGCCGGTGAAAAAGCCAGAAGGCTGACCCGACGTGTCAGGCAGAGTGCCGCCGGTCATCCCGGCCAGCGGTTGAAAGTCGCGTCTCCGCCCCGGCGGAGAGATGCAGGAGTCGAAACGGCATGTCCACTGCGAAGAAGACTGTTGTGCGCCAGGGCTTCAAGACGGGCGAGTTCGTCGTCTACCCGTCCCATGGCGTCGGTCAGATCACTGCGATCGAGGAGCAGGAAGTCGCGGGCTTCAAGCTCGAGCTTTTCGTCGTCAGCTTCGCCAAGGACAAGATGACCCTGCGCGTGCCGACCGCCAAGGCGGCGAGTGTCGGCCTGCGCAAGCTCGCCGACACCGACATCGTCGGCAAGGCGCTCTCGACCCTGACCGGCCGTGCCCGAGTCAAGCGCACCATGTGGTCGCGTCGCGCCCAGGAATACGAAGCAAAGATCAATTCGGGCGATCTTGTCGCCATCGCCGAGGTGGTGCGCGATCTCTACCGCTCCGAGGCACAGCCCGAGCAGTCCTATTCCGAGCGCCAGCTCTATGAGGCTGCAATCGACCGGATGACCCGCGAGATCTCCGCGGTCGAGGAGATCACCGAGACCGAGGCGCTGAAGAAGATCGAGGGCCAGCTCGCCAAGTCGCCGCGCCGCGCCGGCAAGGCGGATGCCGCCGAGGCGGCCGAGGGCGAGGAAGGCGACGAGGACCTGCAGGAAGAGGCTGCTTGAGGCAGCTTTCTCCTATTGCATCGGAAGAGCCCGGCGGAGCGATCCGCCGGGCTTTTTCGTGTCAAGCCGCGCCCGTCTCCGCCGCCAGGAAGGCCACCGTCCGCTCCCAAGCGAGCTTGGCCGCCGCGGCGTTGTAGCGCTCGGCGCTGGTGTCGTTGTGGAAGGCGTGGTCGACATCGGGATAGACGATCGCCTGGTAGTTGATGCCCGCCGCTTTCAAGGCCGTCTCGTAGGCCGGCAGGCCCTCGACCAGGCGGGTGTCGCGGGCAGCGTGCTGGATCAGCAGCCGGGCCTTGATCTGCGACACCTTGGAAAGGTCGGGAGAGCGGCCGTAGAAGACGACGCCGGCATTGAGCTCCGGTGCGCTGACGGCAAGGTCGTTGACCGCGCCGCCGCCCCAGCAGAAGCCGACCGCGCCGACCTTGCCGGTCGCATCCGGCCGCGACTTGAGGAAGGCCAGCGCCGCCCGCCCCTGCGACACGACATCCTCCGGTTTGAGCTGCGGGAACAGGGCACGCGCCGCGTCGGCATCGGCCGGGGTGCCGCCGAGCGGGGTGAGGAAATCGACTCCGAGTGCAGTGAAGCCGGCCAGGGCGGCGCGGCGGGTGACGTCCTCGATATGCGGGTTCAGGCCGCGGTTCTCATGGATGACGAGAACGCCGCCGCGCTTGGCCTGCGCCTTCGGCGTGACCAGATAGCCCTTGAGCCTGACGCCGCCGACGGTCTCGTCGATGCGCTTGCCTTCGATGCGGGCATCGTCGGCCTGGACCTGCTGGGCCTGGGCATAGTTCGGCTCCAGCAGAGCCAGGGCGGCCTCGGCTGCCGCGGCCGAGCCGGCGATGGCGATCAGCCGGTTCATGAAACTGCGCCGGTCGAGCGGCTTGTGGGTGTATTCGTCGTAGAGTTCGACGATGCGGCGATCGAGCGCCATGGCTGCCTCCCTGTCCTGACGACGGGCGGGAGGCTAGCATATGGCGTGACGAAAGAACCCGCCGGCCGCCGCCTTACTCGCTCACGATCTTGTAACGCTGGCCGGGCGTCAGCCTGGCGTTGCGCTCCAGCCCGTTCAGGATCAGGAACTGCTCCAGCGGCCGGTCGGTCGACGCCATGCGCTCGGCGAGGCCGGCGGGCGTATCGCCGGCGCCGGCGGTGACCAGTCGGATCCGCAAGGGGCTGACCGATTGCGCGTCGCTGGCGCTGAGATTGCGGAAGCTGTCGAGCAGAGCGCGCATGGCGCGCTCTGGATCGTTCTGGCCCTTGGCGGCGAGGATGAAGCGGTAGACGCGTGGGCCGGCCTGGACCGCGGCGAGGCGGAAGGTCCAGTCGGAACCCCTGCCCGAGGTTACGGCCGCCGGCAGCCCGCCGACCGTGAGCGACTGGACCTCCGCGGTGGTGACGCCGTCGATCCAGCCCGAAGCGACATAGGATTCGAGCGTTTGCCCGGATTTCAGCGCGACCGAGTCGAAGCGTAGCGCCTGCGACCCGTCAGTGCTGACGCCCACCACCATCTCGCGCGCCGCTTCGAGCTCGAAGCCGTCCGGTGCGGTGAAGGCGATGCGCAGGGCGCTGTTGAGATAGCGGCGGCCCCGCACGACGCCGTCGGCGGGATCATCGCCAAAGGCGATGCCGTCGATCGCGGCGAGCCAGCGGCCGGCGTCGCGCTCGCCGATTCCGGGCGCGCCGATTTGGCGGGCACCGTTGGTGACGGCGGCGACGCGCTCCGGCGTCGAGGGGTGGCTGGAGAGGATGTCGAGCTTCTTGTCGCCACTGCCTTGGCCGCCGGCGCGGAAGCTGGTGTTGCGGCCGAGCGAGACCAGGAAGCGGCCGGCGCCATAGGGGTCGTAGCCGGCGCGGGCGATGTTGCGCACGCTGATCTGGTCGGCGGTGAGTTCCTGCTGGCGCGAGAAGCGGGCGAGCGAGAGCTTGGAGCTCTGCTGAACTGCGGCTCCGGTCGTCGGATCGTTCAGCACCTGTGCCACCACCTGGCTGACCAGCGCCGATTCCGCCTCCATCTCGGCGCGCTCGACGGCATGGCGCGCGGTGACATGGGCGATCTCGTGCGCCATCACGGAGGCGATCTCGGAGGAATCGTTCGCGAGAGCGAGCAGGCCGCGGGTGACGTAGAGGCGCCCGGTCGGCAAGGCGAAGGCGTTGACGATCGGCGAATTGAGGATCGTCACCTCATAGGCGCCGATCTGGCCTTCGCCGGCCTTGGCGAGGCGGGCGATGATTGCTTCCAGCTCGGCCTTGACCTGCGGCGCACGATACTCGCCGCCGAAGGCCGCGAGCAGGCGCTGGTGCTCGCGATCGGTGCCGCGCTGCAGGCTGGCGACGCGCGGCGCCGGCTCGCCGCCCGGCTGGTTGAGCGGGGCGAGGACGGAGTTCTGGTCGCCGAAGCAGGCGGCCAGCAACAGGGCCGGCAGCACCGCGGCGACGAGGCGTCCCCGGATCGGCTGACGATGGCGCTGAACTCTCCGCATCGGCCCCTAGTCGATCAATTCCAGTGCACTACGCGTCTGCGCTTCGATCAGGAGGCCGTCTCGCCCCTCGACCACACCGCTTACGCGCACGCGTTTACCCGCCAGCGACGAGGCGGTCCAGCCACTGCGCTGCAAGTCACGCCACAGCGCGCGCGACAGAACGATGCTGCCGCCAGCGCCGCGCCGCCGTTCGAAATTGAGATAGGTTCGCTGCGCCCGCTCTGCGACGGCAGCGATACGCCCCTCGACCACGACGATCCGGCCCGCCTGCGCTTTCATCGCTGTGGCATCATGACCGTCAATCACCGGGTGCGCCACTGCGGCATGTTTTCGCTGCTGGTTTCCGGGCTGGCCAGCCGACGCGGCTCGCGGTTCGGCCTTGCGCCAGAGTTCGTTGCAGGCGGCAAGGCCAGGTTCGGGTAGTCGCAGGGCGGCGCCTTCGGCGAGGAGGGCGGCACTGAGGTCGGACCGGCCGGCGAACACATCGGGAGCGCCGTCGGCGGCGAGGAGGCGCGCCGGGAGGCGCCCCCAGCGATCCGCCCCGCCGAGTGGGGCCAGCCGGAAGGCCTGACCGTGCCAGCGGGCGAGTTGCGTGGCGAAGCGCTCGCGCTCGGCGTCGTTCTGCCGGGGGGCGAGCCCGGCGAGCCTGACGCTCCTGCCGTCGGCGAGCAGCAGGTCGCCATGGCGATCGAGACCGGCGAGGCGGACCAGCTCGACCCCTTCTGCAGTCGCGCAAGCGTCATCCGCCGCTCGGGCGATGATGGCCGAGGCCGCCATGCCGGCGAGGAACGTCACAATCGCTGCAAAGGTAGGCTTCACCCGCATCGGCTTTATGCTAAAGGCAAGGACGTGCGTCCCGGTAGCTCAGCAGGATAGAGCAACGGTTTCCTAAACCGTAGGTCAGGGGTTCGAATCCCTTCCGGGACGCCAAATTATCCTGATATCAATGACTTGCAGCTCGGTTCGCCAGGGTGGTTCGCCACCCGGTTAGCCATTCGCCTGCTTGCTGGCCTTGTGCAGCAGCGTGACCTTGTCGAGGCCGGCGCGCGCGAGTCGCTCCTGATTGGCCGATTTTGTATAGAGTTCGGCGTGCTTCAGGTTGGTGTGACCGAGCGTATCCATGATCTCGCGGGTGGTCGCGCCGCTATCGGCGAGCATGCCGCCGAGCGTCTTCCGCAAGCCGTGGAGTGTGCACCCCTCCGGCAGCCCTGCCGATTTGGTCCAATCGCGCATGCGGCCGGTCAGCGACTTCGCGGAAAACGGCTCGCCATACATCGTCTTCAGGATCGTCGGGCCCGACAGGTCGGTCTGCGCCAGCGCCTCCTGGAGCATCGGCGTTATCGCGAGCCGGAGATCCCGGCCGGTCTTGACCTGGGTGAGAACGATGCGGTCGCCCTGAATTGCCGAGACCGGCAAGGCGGCGACGTCGCTTCGGCGGTTGCCGAGCCAGAGCGCCAGCGCGTAGACGAGCCGCGGCGTCGTTCCGAGCGGCCAGCGCTCCTCGAATTTCGCCCGCTCGGCGTCGGTCCAGGCACGCCAGCCCTTCGTCTCCGGCCGGTATTTCAGCCGATAGCTTGGATCGGTCTCGATCCATTCCTCGTCGAGACCAGCTAGAATCATCTTGCGGATGACGACGAGCAGGTGGCGCGCAGCGTGCGGCTTGTCGCTACGCTCGGCGAGGAGCGCCTTCAGGTGGCGCCGGCGCAGATCCGCGATCGGAACATCTCCCCATGTCGTCTTGCTGCCTTCGGCGATCCTCGAATCGAGGAACGCCTCGGCGATCGCCGTCTGCTTCTCGCGGGTGACGGAGTCGAGTTGTTTCCACTCGAAGCTGCTCCTGACGACGACGCGCCATGCGGCCCGCATCGAGCGTGGCGCCGCCGCGGTTGGTAGTGGCCGGACCTCGGCCTTGCGCGGCGGCCGGCCTTCGACCGCGGCGCGATACGCTTCCTCGAACTCCGGGTGGCCGGGCTGGTGCGGCAGCGCGACGGTCTTGCCGGCGCGGCGGAAGCGCCAGCGCTCGCGGCCGTGACGGTCTTGGTAAGGGCTGGCGTTCGGGTGCTCGGTGGTCATAGGCGGAGACGCTAGCCGCCTCGGCCGCCCTTCTGCAAGGCGGCGTCGATCGCATTCTCGCTGACATGCGCGAGATCGCTGAAGGCCATATCCAGCTCGACGCGATCCCAGACGAGGCGGCTGTCGATCTTGCGGGCCCTGGGCATGCGTCGAGTCGCGACCAGTTCGTCGAACTTCGTCGTTCCGACGCCGACATAATAGGCAGCCTCCTCGCGACAGAGGCCGCGAGGCACCCAGGCGACAGAGTCAAGGCGACCGGAAGCGCGGGGCATCAGCTGCTGGCTCCTTCCCCGTGGAGGAACCGGATCGCCCGCTTGGCAGCCCACTTCATCTTGCCGCAGCTGTCGGCGGCGGCGTTCTGCGCGCAGGTGCAGCCGCCGTAATGGATCGCGGCGCAGATCTCACGCGCCAGCCGCTCCTCGCGATCGAGCACGCGCTCTGCGATCCTGCGCGTCGCGAGACGCCGCTGGCGGTTGCGACGCCAGATGGTCACGACGCAGTCTCCTTATCCTCGCCAAGGAGGGACGCGAGATTGCCGCCGGCGAGGATGTGGGTCAGCAGGCGCGCGGCTAGATCGTGGGGCGGCACGCTCCGGCGGTCGGCTTCCTGCTGCAACGTCGTCGCGGTCTCCGGGGACAGGTAGACTGCGACGCGTGGCGCATTGCGACGCACTCCGCCGAGCCCATTCTGCCGCTTGTATCGCTGGACTGCGCCTCGGATGGAATCCGGATTCAGTTCCGGGTGCAGCGCCCGAATAGCGCCCTCGCTCAGACCTTCCTTCAGCAAGGGTTCGACCACTGATTTCACAGGCAGCTTCATGCGCTAGCTCCCGTCAACGGCGACAGTTTAGCAGAACGACTATGCCGCCGGCGGGCTCGCGCGGGCAGGGCGGCACCGGCAGATCGCGCCAGGCGAGCCAGAGGGCGAAGCCGAGGACGACGAAGGTCGCGACCGTCCAGCCGGCGCGGATGACGCGCCGGCGGAAGGCTTCGAGCGGGCAGCCGTCGCCACCCGGGAAAGGATCGAGCGGGCGCATCACGCCGCGACCTTCGGCAGACGACGGCGAAGATAGAACGTCAGCTCGTCAGCGAGTTCCCGCCAGCGCGCCGCACCGGTGTGGACCGTCGAGACCTGCATGCGCTGGAAGGCCGACTGAAGATCGAACTCGTCGAGCACGTCGAGCAGGCGATCATCCTCGCGCCAGCCCGGGTCGTTGTGGAAGACCGAGCAATAGGCGGTGATGACGTTGGCGCGGAGCAGGCCGATATTGCCTTCGCCGGCCTTGACGATCGACTCGAGCGCGCTGGTGAGGACCTCGTCGCCGTAGAGCTCGCGCGCCTTGTAGACCGCAGCGACCGAGAGTGTGTCGCCACGCTTCATGGTCTTCATGGTCAGGTTGTCGACCATGCGCACGCCGGCCTGGTCGCAGACCTTCTGCACGGCGACCGCCTCAGCATCGCCGCTCAGGACCTTCGAGCGATGGATCGCCGCAGGCTTGACGTTGAGCTGGCGGGTGTTGATCTCGACGAAGGCCTCGGCCTGCTCGGCCGTGTCGACCGGCACGACCATGCAAGGAACCTGCTTCACGCCGCGGAGCTTGGCGGCGTGGCTGCGGTGCTGGCCGTCGATGACGGCAAAGAGCCCGCCCTCGATCGGCGCCACGATGATGGGCGCGAAACGGCTCCAGCGGAAGCGCTCGGCGATCCGCCGGATCTGCATGCGTCCGCGGCTGCCGATCTGGCGCTGATAGCGCTCGTCGATGCGCAGGTCGGCGACGGCGACCCATTGCAGCTGCGGAGCCGTGCCGAGCTCGGTGAGGAAGAGGACGCCTGCAAAGCCGTCGATACTGATCTCGCGAAGGGCGTCCATCAGGCGGCCTCCTCGATGCTGGAGTCGGGATCGCCGTGCTGCAGCGCGAGCTCTATCAGCTGCATCTTGGTCGACCCGAAGGGAATGGAGACGCCGCGCTCCTTCAGCAGCTCGCGCAGCTCCGGCGCCTTCATCGCGACCAGGCGCGTCCGCTCCTGGCCCAGCCAAATCTCCAAGGCGGCCTCGGCGGCGCTCGCCGGCGTCTCGGGCTCGGCCGACTCCTCGTCGTCGCCGGCGCCCGGCTCGTCGTCCTCACCGTCCGGCTCGGCCGGCAGCACAGCCTCGAAGATGCCGCCGCGCAGGATCTCCGGCAGCCAGTGCCGCTCGGTCGCGAGGCGGGTGGCGACGGCGCCGAGATCGGCCTTCTTCAGCTTGGCGTGCTTGCCAGGATCATCGCCGCAGTCACGGATGGCGGCGATCGCCTCCTGCTTCGGCGCCTTGCTGAAATACTCGGCCGGGTCAAAGGCCTGCACCAGGGCAGCGCGATGGTCGACGAGAGGCAGGGCGGCGCGGACGGCCTGGGCCGCCGCTGGCTTCAGCGTGGCCATGCTGTTGCTGTTGATCGCCTTGCTGGTGAAGTCGAGCATATGCGCGACGCACTTGGCCGTGTGCATCTGCAGCTCGTCGATCGAGAGCAGGAGCGTGCGCTTGAACACGTCCTCGAAGGTAGTAGTCTTCGCCGCGTCGTAGGACAGGCCGTCCCACGGCAACGCCGGGCCCTCGCTGCGCCCCTCGGAGCGGAAGCGCACGGGACTGCCGAGCGTCGCCGCCGATGCGACGAAGAGCGCAAGCGCCAGACGGGGATGCCCCGCGACGACATGCGCCGCGGCACGCGTCGCGGTCAGCGCCAGTTCGTCCAGCTGCGCGGCCGAGAGGCGAGCGGGCTCGGGCGCCTCCTCACCGGTCGACGACGGCTTGGGCGCCGGCGCCGAGAGGCCCGTCGGCTTTGGCGCAGGCTTCGGCTTCTGGTCCTTAAGATAGCCGCGAGCAATCGAGAGCGCGCCGCCATTGCCGATGTCGATGACGGCTACAGCCTTGCCCCGTTGTTCCGCATCCAACGTCAGCCACGCGGCGCGCTCGTCGTCATACTGCGCGTGCTCGGCCGACAGCGCATCGCGCTCGGCCGCCAATGCGTCGTCCTCGCGCAGCATCGCCGTCGCCTCGGGCGGTTCGTTGCCGTCGTCATCCCATTCGAACTGGTCGACTGCGTCTTCGATCACTTGCCGGCGCTCGTCGATCGCCCGCAAGCGGGTCTCGATCTCGATGCGGCGCGCCGGCTTTTCGGATTCCGGCAGCGCCGGCTTGCGCAAGCGATCCCAGCTATAGCGCTGCTGGTTCGCGTCACTGCCGTACAGGACTTCGGCCCAGCCCTCCTCTTGCTGGATGCGCTCCGCCTCGCGGCTAAGCTTCTCCTGCGCCAGCCGTTCCAGAAGGCCACCATCGGCGAAGTCGGGCTTCTCCTTGAAAAGATCCGGCACCATCTGGCCGCCGGCAGCGATGTAGTCGAAGGCGCCGACGAAGACCGCAATAGGGCGGTCGGCAGAGACCGAGTTCACGGTGAAGGCGCGGCGGATATAGTCATGCTGAAGCCGCCAACGCTCCCTGCCAGCTACCGACTGCAGATAAGCGGACTGGTCCGCTGGCGAGGCGATGGTGAAGGCCCGCGCGGCTTCGCCGTTGATCCGGCCTTCCAGCCAGGCCTTGCGGATGTCGGGATGCAGGCGGCCGAGGGCCTGGCGCTGCTCGACGGCGCGGAGCGGGATACCGAAATGCTCGGCGATCTCCTCATTGCTCTTGCCCTTGTCGGCGAGCTCGGCGAAGGCCTCGAACTCGACGACCGGATGCAGCTGCCGGCGCAGAACGTTGGCGGCGAGCGATATCTCGAAGGCGTCTGCGTCTGCCTCCTGGGCCCGGAGCATCACGGGCACCTTCTCGCGCAGCTTGCCGTCATCGAAGAGCTGCTTCAGCGCCTTCAGGCGGCGGTTGCCGTCGATGATCTCGACGGTGCCGTCCTCGCGCGTGCGGCCGACGAGCGGCTGCAGCAGGCCGTGAGCGGCGATCGAGCCGAGCAGGTCGCTGACGTCCTCGTCGCCCGGGCGGACATTGACGGCCTCGCCGGCGACGAGATCGTGAGGCCAAAGGTGCTGAAGCTCCTGCGTCATGGTGACGGGGTTCCTTCCTGAGAGGGGTTGGCACGGGCGCGCGCCGCGGCGGCGATCGTGTCGGCTTCACGGCGCAGGACCCTGGCGGCGAGCAGAAAGCGCTTGCGGGGCCGGCCGGTCTCTTCCTTCGCCAGCAGGCAGAGCGCTGCGGCGACGACGCGTAGCTCGCGCGCCGGATTCTTCATTCTGAAAGCGCTTTCTCGCCTGCGGCGAAGCAGGCCTTGCGAGCTTCCAGCCAGCGTTGCTCGGCCGCCGTCATGGCGGCGCGCCGACTGGTCGCGAGCTCAATCGCCCGTCGCTTGACGTTCCCCAATTCCCAAGCGCTGGCGCGCTTCAAGACGAGGTTCGCGCCGATGAACTGGCGCTGGATCGCGCCGCTGGGGGTTTCGTGCTCGATGGCGAGCTCGTCGCCGCAATCGAGCAGGACGCGAGCGACGAACCAGTCGGCTGGCACGGTATAGTCGCGCTGTCCGATCAGAACGTGCGTCATTCTGCGGCCTCCCGCAGGCGGCTGGCGATCAGCGAGGTCTGGTCGGCGACGCGCTCGGCATGGACGCGGGCGCTCCACTGGTCGAAGCGCAAGATCCATTGCTCGGATGCGACCGCCGGCTTCTGAACCTTGATGCGGTGGCGCAGGTTGAGCGGCTGCAGGCGCTCGATGCCATCATCCCAGGGGCGCGGCGGGTGAGCGAGCAGATGGTCGCGCTCGGTCCGCAGCATGCGCCGGTCCATGACGTGCACCAGCTCGCGCATGTGCCGCGGCAGGGGCCAGGGCAGGCCGGCTAGCGCATGGACGTAGCGGTCGATCGGCTCGGCCAGCCGGCGCTTGATCTCGCGAATGGACAGGCGCGGCACCAGGCTCGCGCCGGCCTCTGCCCGCATTGCGTCGAGCTCGACCTGCATCGCCTCGACCACCGGCTCGGTCCAGTCGCCGAGCGGGCCCTCATGCGCCTCGTGCAGGAGGAAGGCGAGCGCGAGGGCGTAGTCATTATGCTGCGCGAGCAGCAGGTCGGCGCCGATGGTGCAGTGCTGCGCCACCGGATAGAGGATGCCGTGCGGCATCTGGTTGGCGAAGCGGCCGGTGTTGCCGAGCGGGATCGCGATGTCGCGCCGGATGTCGAGCATGCCCGGCTCGATCGCCCGGCCGAGCGGCAGGGCCCGGCCGGTCGCGGTCTGCGCCCATGGCGCGGCCCGGGCGGGTTCGGTGTCGCCGGGCTTCATCACGCATCTCCCGGCCGGCCGCGCCGGCGCTCGCCGATGTCCTTGGCGATGCCGTTGACGATGTCGAGGTTGTCGAGATCGGCGAGATCGAAGCCGGTGTCGCCGTTCAGGACCTTGGCCCGATAGAAGGCGTCGAGCATAAGGACCCGGGTCGCCTTATTGAGCCGGCGTTCGTCGGTGGCGCGGCGCTTCTCCTCCTGCCGCTGAAGCTCGGCTTCGGCCTCGCCGCCGTCAGCCGCCCGCGTCATGGCTTCAGACAGGCCGCGGCTGTCCGGCTGCTCGCGCGGCACGATGCCGCCCGTCTCTTGAGTGCGGATCATCGGCCACCTCCGCGCGCAAGCGTGACCGGCGCCGGACGCCTGCCGCAGATGCGCGCCTCGGCCGCCAGCAAGGTCGACAGCGAGAGGCCGCGCAGCGCGCGCGAGTCGACCGGGCCCGGCTCGGCGATTGCGTTGATCAGGCTCGGCGAGTGCATGCCGCCATCGGCCTGGATCAGGACCATCCGCGCGTAGATCCAGCCGGCCCGCGTCGCGAGGGCAAGCGGACCTTGCGCGACCTCCGGCTCGTCGCGGGTGTCGACAAGCCGCACGGCGAAGTAACGCATATCCGCCGCGACGCGCTCCAGGCGGCGGATCGCGGCGGTGCGGCGCTCATGCTCGCCGACGCTGAGAGCGAGCGCGTCCATCAGGCCACCTCCGGAATGTCGGCGTCCTCGACATCGCGGCGATAGGCGATGCGCTTGCCGAGTTCCTTGGCGGCTGCCGGGCCAAGCGCGGCTGCGGTCTCGTCGGGGTAGCCGGCACGCACCAGGTCGTAGATCTCGGCGAAGCCACGCTGGATGTGGGCTTCGTCCATGATCTCGACCATGTCGGCGACGATGACCTCACGGACCTCGCCGGTCGGCGTGTCGAGCGGCATGCACTTGCGGGCGGCGAGCGCGGTGCCGGGGCAGGCCAGCTTGGTTTTCAGCAGCGCGGCGTTGAGCGGCTCGATCGGGGTCGGACGGCCGGGCTGCGGGCGTTCGTGGCGCATCGGAATGCCTCCATCGGGTTGCGATGGAGGTCAGCATTTCTACAAAATAGAAATCTGTCAACTGGCAGGCTGGCGATTATGGGTATTGTCAGAACGTGTCAGGAGCCCGATTCGCGGCGAATTGACTCACCGGCAACCGTGAACACAATGAGAACAAAATAACGGAGGCGACCATGAGTATCGCGTTTAAGGTCTACGTCCATTGCGCCAACTGCCAGAAGAATTATGGCAGCCTGCTGGAGCCTCCGGATGCGGAGGATTCGCCGCAGGACATCGACGAGCTGCTCGAAAGCAACTTCCTTCGCGAGCAGAAATTCATGTGCCGGGAGTGCGAATCCCCGATCGGCATCATCACCGACATCAAGGAGTTGAGGAACGATCAACTCGTCGCTGTCAGAAGACTGGAACCCTGTTCTTGATCTCTCGCACAAGCGCCAGGATCTTCACCTGACGCCCGTCATCGGCTCGGAGATCCCGCGGCACGACGATCGGCTTGTGCCGCGGGTTGCTTGAGCGGGGGTGGAAGACGATGTGCTCGTCTTGGAGCTCGATCTGCTTGATCGACCACTCGCGCAGGTGACCAGCATCGCGCTCCTGCTGCACGACGACGACCATCTTGTCGCGCAGCGGGATGCCGATATCATCGTAATTGACGCCTATCACCTTCGAGCCCGGCAGAATCGGCGACGGCTCGAGGCGGTTCATGGAATCGCCGATCACGTCGAAGGCTGTGCGGCGCGCCCGCGGGAACTCCGGATCGGCCGGCTCATAGAAGATTTCCGGCTCGCTCTGGTCGAACTCATCGATCGGGATGAAGGCTCCGGCTTGAACCGGTCCGACTGTCGTGACCGGCAGGAGGCGTCCCTCGCGGACCTCCGCCACTTCTTGCTTCAATCTGAAATCCAGCCCTGGGATCGCCGGTGGCGCCTCTTCCAGGTAGGCTGCGATGATCGGCAGCTCGTGCGTCTTGATGTCGCGATCGCCCTTCAGCAACTTCGTCACGGCTGATGGGAAGCGGCCCATCGCTGCGGCGAGCCCCTTCTTCGATTTGTCGGGCTTCGCGAGGCCCTGCTCGATCCATCTGATCAGTTCGTCATTCATGCCGCATTTTCTGTTTTTCAGAACTGGCTCGCCATGAACAAAGTGGGTAATGGCGCTTGACAGTGAATTGCGAAAAATAGAAATTGCGCCGCTATGGAACCGGCGACGACAATCATCATCCGCCTCGGCGGCGAACGGAAAGTCAGCGAGATCACGGGCAGAGCCTACACGGCGCCCTATCGCTGGCAGCAATCCATCGACAAGGGCGGCACAGGCGGCTTGATTCCGCAGCGGCTGCACCAGCGGCTGCTCGACTATGCCCGGGCCAACGGCATCCCGCTTTCGCCTGCCGACTTCCTGCCTGTCCATCAGCCCAGCCCGGAGGCTCCCCAGCCGGAGGCCGCGCCGGCGTCCGTGGCTCCTTCCTAACCCGCCAGCCCGAACGGCGCGCCGAGAAAGGCGCGCGGGATTTCTCAGAGGCGAGGCGCGGACATGAACAAGCGGGATACCTGGTCCAACCGGATGAAGGCTGCGCAGCGGGACCTGATCAAGGCCTGTGGCGGGATCGAGCGCTCGGCCGAGATCGCCGAGCAATCCACGGCGCAGATCGGCCGGTGCAACAACACCGAGACCGACGATCTGCTCAGCGCCCGGTCCAAGGCGAGGCTGGAAGCCGATTGCGGCTATCCCTGGGTGACGCGAGTCGAGCTGCAGATGCTCGGCTTCGAGATCCACCAGAACGTTGTCGGCAATAGCGATCGCACCGGTGACGTGCACAGCACGACCTCGCGCGTCGTCGCCGAGGCCTCCGACGTGATGCGCGCCTATTCGGAGGCGCTCGCCGACGGAAAGATCACGCCTGCCGACATCGCCATCCTGCAGAAGGAGCTCGGCGAGCTGGCGCATGCGGTCGAAGAGGCGCGCATGGCCGGCGCCGCATCGATCGCCGTCCACAAGGGCCTGCGCCATGAGTGAGGGCTGGACCGAGGAGCGGGTCGCCCGGCTGAAGGCGATGGTGGCCGACAAGGCAACCGCGCAGGAGATCGCTGATGCGCTCGGCGGCGTGACGCGCCCGGCCGTGATCGGAAAATGCCACAGGCTCGGACTGCAGCTTGCCACGCCGCAGGGGCACAGCAACGCGGCGTCGATCGCGCGCAACCGCGGGCGGACGCTGATCGAGGACGGCCGCGCTGTGATCCCGGTTCGGCGGACGCCTCCGGTGGCGAAGCCCGCGCCGGCGCCGATGCCGGAGCCTGTCATCGTCGAGCCTGAGATCGAGCCGACGCCGAAGCTCTGGCCGAAGCCGGCCGGGCCGGAGGCGGTGACGATCGACGATCTCAGGGCGGGCCATTGCCGCATGCCGCTATGGGGCGACGAGTCACGGTCCGGCCTGTTCTGCGGCAAGCCGGTGCGGGCCGAGGGCCAGAGCTGGTGCGCCGCCTGCGCCAAGCTGACCTATGAGCGCCGGCCGATCCGCGAGCGCGAGCTGCGCGAGATGCAGCAGGCCCGCATGGCGAAACAGAGCCGGACGGGAGCCTTCGCATGACGGGGCGCCCGATTAGTTTCGACGAGCTGGCGGCCCGGATGAAGACCGCTGCCGATGTCGAGCTCTTCGCGATCAACCAGCTCGAGCTGCAGGCCTCGCGCGCCAGCACCCGCGAGCCGGCGAACCCGGCGATCTATCAGCTGACCGTCGACGAGGCGCGGCGGCAGGCCGCGGCACTCGGCCTCGCGCATCAGATCGCCCGGGCGCTGGCGAGAAGGCCTGATCTCGCGCTCGGCCTCGGCCTGGATCTCGCCGCCGAGGTGCTCGCATGAGCGATGCCATCGAGAACGTCGTGAGGCATGGTGTCAGCCTGTTCCTGCAGGCGCAGAGCCTGCCGCGTGGGCCCGCGCGCGAGGCCAAGATCGCTCGCGCAGCCAATTTCCTGCGACGCGCCGGCGATCGGCGAAAGGACCCGCGGCAAGGGCGCGACGGCTATGGCGTCCCGCTCGAAGCCGTGAACTTCTACGCCCTGGCCGATTTGATCGCGGCCGATCAGGGCTACTTCGGGCCGTTCCTGTTCGTGGCGTCGCCGTGATGGCCGCGCCGGCGCACAGCGACGCGGTCGACGACTGGATCGAGCGGGCCAAGGGTCATGCCACGATCAATGTGGCGCTGCGGCTCGGCTTCCGGCCGAAGGGTGGCGCGAAGGGTACCGGCGCCGAGGCGGTCGGCCCTTGCCCGCGCTGCGGCGGCGTCGACCGCTTCTCGGTCAAGACCAAAGAGGGGCTGTGGAACTGCCGAGGCTGCGGCAAGGGCGGCGGCGACGCGATCAGCCTGGCGCGCTGGGTGCCGCATGAGCGGACATTCTTCGAAGCGGTCGAGTTCATCACGGGCGAGCCCAAGCCCGACGCAGCGCCGGCGAGCGCTGATGAGAAGGCGGCGATCGCCGCCAAGCGTGCGCGGGAAGCGGCCGAGATCGACAAGGCCCGGGCGGCCGAGGCGCAGCAGCAAAACCAGTTCCGCGAGGATGAACGCTGGCGCTGCCGGCGCCTGTGGGAGCACGGCCAGCCGGCCGCCGGCACGCTGGTCGAGGCTTATCTGCGCCATCGCGGCGTCGAGCGGATTCCGGAGGGCGCGAAGCTGCGCTTCCACCCGGAAATGCATCTGCGGCATCCCGCGGGGCCCGGCGGCAAGGTAGTGTGGACCGGGCCGGCGATGCTCTCGCCGATCGCCGGCAATGACCGCCGCTTCATGGGGCTGCACACGACCTGGCTCGATCCGCGCCTCGGCACGCCGGAGATGCCGCGCTTCGACGAGGCCGGGAAGCCGACGAAGGGCAAGCTGATCTTCGTCAGCGAGGACGGCGAGGTCCTGGACGTCAAGCGCTCGCGCGGGACCAAGGCCGGCGGGCACCTGGTGCTGGCGCCGGCGGTCGACACGATCTTCGGCGGGCCGCGCCGGCTCGTCATCGGCGAGGGGATCGAGACCGTGCTCGCGGTGTGGATTGCCATGGTCGAGGCCGGCGAGAACTTAAGCCTGACCGAGTTCTGGTCGGCGATCGACCTCGGCAATCTCGGCGGCAAGGCGGCCGAGTCGGTGTTCCACCCGACGCTGCGCCGGCCGGACGCTCGCGGCCGGATGATGCGGACGCGCCTGCCCGGGCCGGTGCCGGACCTGACCAGGCCGGAACGCTCGATCGCGATCCCGGAGACGGTGCGCGAGGTCCTGGTGCTCGCCGACGGCGACAGCGACCGGACGCTGGTCGAGTTCACGCTCGCCCGCGCCACCGCGCGCTGGGCCCGGCCCGACCTGACGGTGCGCGCTGCCTGGCCCGAAGAGGGCGGCGATTTCAGCGACATGCGGATGCGCAAGGTGCGCGAGAGGGAGGCAGCTTGATGAACGTCCTGGTCGATATCGAATTCGGCATCATCGCCCGCACTTTCCGAGCGGCGTGCGACACCGCGGCGGCGATGGGCATCCCGAAGAGCGGCTGGTTTCACGCCACGCCGGAATCGCTGCTCGGGCGCAGCAATGCGCTGATCATCGAGGGCGGCGGCGCGGCGGAGTATCCGCGGCTGGCCGAGGTCGAGAAACTTCGCCGCGGCTGCGACATCGTCCGCGACGATCGCATTGCCCGAGCGATGGAGAGGACAGTCCGCGCTCGCGTCATGATCGTCGCGGCGCCGCGCAAGAGTCGCTTCGCCCGCCTGCAGGCGCGGCTTTCGGCAGCATGGGCGGGGCTGATGTCATGAGCGAGGGCACGATCTCCCCTTGGTTCCCCGAACAGGACCGCATCCGGCTCGCCGTGCTCGGCAAGCTGATCGAGGAATGCACAGAGCTCGCCGGCCGTGCCGCGCGCTGCATCATCCAGGGGCTCGACGAGCGCGACCCGGCAACCGGCCGGAAGAACCGCGAGGAACTTGGCCGCGAGATGTCAGACGTCTCGGCCTGCATCGAGACGGCCGAGCGCTGCCATATCGGCCTTCGCGGGCTCGGCCGTATGGCGGACAAGCGCGATGGATTCCGCCGCTGGCATGAGTTGATCAGGGCGGGCGCTCCGGCCGGACTTCCGGAGGATGTCGCCCGCCTCGTCGTCGCCGCGCGCATCGTCGCCTATTCCGATCAGTCGGCCGAGGCGCTGCGGGAGCTCGACAAGGCATCCGAGGCCTTCGCCGATCGCGTGGCCTGGGATGACGAGCCGATCGACGAGGAAGGCGAAGAGCAGGTGCAATCGTGACGCTCCCGGCCGCACCCACTCCGGCGGAATCAGATCGCGACGCACTTCTGCACGCGCTCGGCTTCAAGGTCGGCCCGCTGGGTGACGGCCTGCGCCGCTCGGTTATCCTGAGCGATGCAGGCCGACTTCGCTGGGCCATGGTCGACGCGCGGCGTCGTTGCTCGGAAGCCCAGGGCGACGCATTGCTCTGGCAGTTCTCCTGCGCCGACGGCTTGCGCGAACCGCTTCTTCTCCGGGTCTGGCAGCAGCGTCGTGATGCACAGGAGCACGCGCGTCAGCTCGCATCGCTACTGAGCCGGATCACGACGGTCACGGAAATGCTGATCCGCGAGGTCCAGGACCCGGGCACGGAGGCGCTCGCCGCAATCTACTGCGCCCGGGAGATGCTCCTGCGGCTCGGCCTGGCGCCGATCACAGTCTCACCGCTGCTCGATGAGCGCATGTGGTGGTTCCTCGCCATCCTGCGCCAGCTCGGCGGCTCGGCCGAGGCCGGCGACGAAAGCTGGAACTGGATCAGCGTGTTCTGCGACGATCGCGACGAGGATACCGACACCTACAATCTGTCGGAAGGCCTCGGCTTCACCAACACCACCCATGACAGCCTGAACGACTCGTCGACCGTCCATCTGACTGCGGATGGCCGCGAGGCGCTGACACTCGATCCGCGGACGGGGTTGCTGCCATGACTATGGCCTGGGTGCGGCGCAACTACCGCGTGCCGGCTAAGCGCGGCGGCCGGGTCGAGTACACCGGCGCAGGCCGGCCAGAGTTCGGCACCATCCGCAGCGCCCGTGGCGGTCGGCTAATGATCCAGATCGATGGCAGCGGTCCTACCATGCCGTTCCACCCGACGTGGTGCCTGCACTATCTCGACCCAGGCGCGTCGGAGGTTCCGCTCTGACCCCCTCGAATGACGACACACCCCAGGACGATCCGATTCTCGGCGCGGTGCATGCGGCGAAGGAGATTTCCTCCCCGCCTCCTGCCGCCGATCCCGACGAGGACCACGGCCTCGACGAGGGCGAAACCGACGTTCCGGAAATCTCGGCCGAGGGCTGGGAGCTGCTGAAGGAATGTGTGAAGCAGGGCTGCCACGACATCGGCAACTCGCGGCGCTTCCGGCTGCGCTGCGGCGCGGCGGTGATCCACATCCAGAATGTCGGCTGGCACGTCTATGACGGCCGGCGCTGGGTCGAGGATATCGACGGCGTGCGGATCTCGCCGCTCACCCATGACACGGTCGAGGCGATCGGCCTCGAGGCGCTGCTGATCAAGCCGACGCCGCCAGAGCAAGCGAAGATCGACGCCGGCGAAACGGCGCTGCTGGAGAAGGCCTCGATCAGCCTCTCGGAAGCGACGCCGGCGCAGAAGGTGCAGCTCGCCGCGCTCAACGAGGCGATCGCCGCGGCCTCGCGCGCCAAGAAAGCCGTCCAGGGCCGGCGGGCCCAGCGCCGGCGCTTCGCCAACTCCTCCTGCAACACCGGCAAGATCGACGGCATGCTGAAGCAGGCGATCGGCTTCCTGTCGCGGCCGCTCGCCGACTTCGATATCGACCCGCTGGCGCTCAACCTCGAAAACGGCACGCTGCGCGTCTCGAAGAAGACCACGGAAGACGAGGAATCGGACCCGGCGCAGCCGCGCTTCCGCACGGCGGTGAGCGTCCAGCTCGACCAGCACCGGCGCGAGGACTGGATCTGCAAGCTGGCGCCGGTCGCCTATGATCCGAAGGCGACCTGCCCGGTCTTCGACGCGTTCTTCGAGCGCATCCTGCCGCACCCGCAGATCCGCGCCTATGTGTTGCGTTATTTCGGCTATGCGCTGACGGCGCTGACCACCGAGCAGGTCTTCGTGCTGCTGCATGGCGAGGGCTCGAACGGCAAGTCCACCCTCGTCGACGTGATCTCGCGGCTGATGGGCGATTATGCGACCTCGCTGCCGATCGCGACTCTGACCGGCGAGGACCGGCGCAAGGGCGCCGAGGCGACGCCGGACCTGGTCCGCACGCCCGGCGCGCGCCTGGTGCGCTCGGCCGAGCCGAAGGAGGGCATGCCCTTCGACGAGTCGCTGATCAAGTCGCTGACATCGAGCGAGCCTATCCTGGTGCGCCGGCTCAATCACGAGTTCAACGAGGTCTATCCAAAGTTCAAGCTGGCGATCTCGGCCAACCGCAAGCCGGTGATCAAGGGCAATGACGACGGGATCTGGCGCCGCGTCGTGCTGATCCCCTTCGATGTGCAGATCCCGGATGAGGAGAAGGACAAGAGCCTTCCCGACAAGCTCTGGGCCGAGCGCGCCGGCATCCTCAACCGGCTGCTGCAGGGGCTCGAAGATTTCCTGATCCTGGGTTCCCTCTCCCCTCCCACCGAGATCAGGGCGGCGAGCCAGGAGTACCGGAACGAAAGCGACCTGATGGGCGCGTTCGTGCGCGAGGCGATCGAGGTCACGCGCGACGAGAACGACAGCGAGATGGTCGGCGCGCTGTTCGAGGCCTTCCTGGTCTGGTGCCAGCGCGCGGCGCGAACGCCGGTGAAGCGCGAGACCTTCACCCGTCGCCTGCCCAAGACCGCGCACGACTTCGGCTTCGTCAAGGGCAAGGCCTCGTCGTCGATCTATGTCGGCGTGCGCGTCAAATCCGAATACCGGCCGGCGCCGGCCGAGCGCGCTCCCTCTCGCACCCACAACGACGACTGACGGGAGGCTAGGGAGGCTAGCCGTGGCCACCGCTTGCTAGGCTCCCAAAGGGGCGCGGGGAAAAGGGGCGATGGATCAAAGGGTTGCGGCGGCGACGGGAGGCTAGGGAGCGTAGGGAGGCAAGCCGGCGATGCCACGCGCGCGTTCCATGGGGAGCGGGGAGGCCGTGGCTGATGACGGCGAGGCGAAGAGCGTTGTGGCGTCATTGCCATTTACCCTCCCTAGCTTCCCTACACTCCCATACGAGAGAGAAAGAACAAGGATTGCAAAGGCTTAGCGAAATGGCGGTTTTGGGCGGCAAGCGGTCTTCCGGTTTGCTTGCCTCCCTAGCCTCCCATGATGGGGTGAAGTGAATGCGGACGATCGGAATCGAGGCCTTCCTGGCCTGGGTGTACCGGGAGGAGCTGCCGAAGGCCGAGGCGCCCGGGACTGGCGCCGGGCTGTCCTCGGCCATGTTCGGTGCCGGCGGATGGGATGCGGTGTCGCGCCAGGGCGAACTGATGGCCGAGACCGTCAGCGATGGCCGGGTCAACAGCTATGGCGTCGTGCCTCTGTCGGCCTGGTATGGCGCGCCGCCGCATGTGGACGCCTTCACGGCGCATCGCTTCGTCGGCGAGCTCGCCAAGCTGGATCTGGACCTGCCGGATGGATGGTCGCCGCTGCAAGGCCTCGGGCTCTCGCCGCAGGAAGAGCGCGCGGCGATCGCCCGGGCCATGCCGCGCATCGCGACCGAGCAGGGCGATCGGTGGCGACTGCACTTCAAGCCGGTCGAGCTGGTGCGCCGCTATGCCATCCTCGGGGGCTGCCCGCCCTGGGAAGCGCAGGTGCCGAAGGCGCGCTTCGTCGAGCTGCACGGCAAGCCGCAATGGTTCCGCATCATCATGGTCGAGGGTGCGTTCGGCCGGCTCTATGAGCGGGAGGTCGATGGCTACAATGCCCGATCGAAGCGGCCCTATCCGGACGCCTATCGCAAGACCTATCTGGAGCCCGACCCGATGGGCGCCGTCATAGAGCGAGCCGAATACGAGGTATGGCATGCTGCGCTCGCGGGCCTGACCGAGGATCTCAACGCCTCCGGCGAGCTGATCGACCACCGAATCTCGATGTCGCCGCGACCGGCCCGTCCATGGGCTCCATGATTATTTTCAATGGGGGCTTGCATTGCGGCAGTCGCTTGACTTAGCCTGTGCATGGATAAAAAGGTTTCCAGACGCCGCCCGGTTCGCCGAGGCGGCGTTTTCGTTTGGAGGGCGGCTTGCCTGAACGCGTCGGCTTCTTCCGCACCGCCCAACAGATCGAGGCGGCGAAGGAAGCGGAGCGGGATTACGACCGCAGGCGGAACGCAGAGAGCCAGACGCGTTGGCTCTATGGCACCGCCCGATGGAAGGCCAAGCGAGCGGATCAGCTGAGGCGCGAGCCGCTCTGCTGCCGATGCAAGGCACAGGGCGTTCTGACGGTGGCCACGGTCGCCAACCACAGCCGGCGTCACAACGGTGATCCGGTCCTGTTCTGGTCGATCCCGCTCGAAAGCACCTGTCAGCCTTGCCACGACGGCCCGATCCAGGCCGAAGAGCGCGCGGCGGCCCGGGGCGGGGGGGTGGTCAAAAGTCCAGAGGGCTAACCGCCTCTACCGCTTATGGAAGCGCGGCCGTGGCGGCGCGATATTCTGGCCGAACTATTTTTTTTGGAGGTGTTGGGTGGGTCGCAGAAAGGACGCGCCCGCCCAACAGGCGGCGAAGGGTTATCCGGGGCGACGGAAGTCGCGCGAGCAGCGTGCCGCGGCCGAGCTCGCGGCCAAAGCGCAGCAGGCGGCCGACCAGGTCGCCGGCCAGCGCGATCCGTTCGCGGCGCCGGCAATGTTTCGCCAGGCGCCGAGCTACTACGCTCGAGCGCTGCAGGTCTGGTCGGACATGATCCGGAGTCTGCGGCTCATGGGCCGGCTCGATTCACGGTTCGCGCCCTCGATCGCGATCTACTGCGTCGCGGTCCAGGAGTGGGAGGCGGCCTGCAAACACATTCGCCAGCACGGTTTCGTGCAGGAGGTCGTTCGCACCACCGGCGACAAGTGGCTGCGCCCGAATCCGATGCTCGATGTCCGCGCTGCGGCCGAGAGCACGATCCGAGACAAGGCTCGGGAGTTTGGCCTCTCGCCGCTGTTCGACCAGGAGCTGCTGAAGGTCCAGTCGTTCAATCGCTCCGCCGGCCAGCAGGGCGATCTCTTCGGCGAGGGCGACGAGGGCCGGCCGAGCGAGGCGGCGCCGGAGGCCCCGCGAACGCAGGCCGAGGACCCGCACGATCTGATGAACCGGGCGGATTCGCCGCCGCCGG
Source organism: Allobosea eneae (assembly GCF_042657265.1). Lineage (NCBI taxonomy): Bacteria > Pseudomonadati > Pseudomonadota > Alphaproteobacteria > Hyphomicrobiales > Alloboseaceae > Allobosea > Allobosea eneae. The sequence goes on along the minus strand of NZ_JBHSLW010000034.1, from coordinate 179,272 downwards.
ATCGGCTCCAGTAGCGTCGTGCAGGCTGAGACTTCGGCCGCCGCGCTCGCGATCGGCGCGCCGGAGGCCCTTCATCCGCTGCCGGACTGGCTTCAGGACGTCGCGGACGATCCCGCCTATCGTTGGGCCGTCTCGGGATGGCGAAGGGCGGCGTCGGTGCCGGGCGCATGGTTCGATGCGGCGAAAGCCGATCGGATCGTCGAGGCCTGGCCGAAGATCTTCCGGCTGACGGAAGACCGATTTCACGGCAAGCCGTTCTGGCTGCTGAAATGGCAGGAGATCACGCTTCGTCTCCTCGTCGGGTGGAAAAAGCCCGTCGAGATCATCGACGCCGCGACCGGCAAGCCGGCGATGGCATGGGTGCGCGTCTTTCGCCGGCTCGACCTCTGGATTCCGCGCAAGAACGGCAAGTCCGAGTTCCTGGCCGGGCTCGGTGTGCTGTTCTTCATCCTGGAGAAGGTGCACGGGGCGCAGGGCTTCGTGTTCGGCCGGGACGAAAATCAGGGCCGCATCCCCTTCAAGAAGATGAAGGCGATCATCGAGGCGGCCAAGGGCATCATGATCGGGCCTGACGGCACCAGGCGCGTCGTCAATCAGGCGCGCTCGATCTTCGTGCCGGAAACCAGCGGCCTGTGCGAGCTGCTCTCCGGCAAGCCTGATGGCAAACATGGGCGCTCGCCGACCGTCATCATCGGCGACGAGATCCACGAATGGCTGTCGCGGGATCTCGCCGACACGCTGCGCGAGGGCACGGGCGCCCGCCTACAGCCGATCGAGCTCTATGCCTCGACCGCCGGCGTGAAGACCGCGAAGGTCGGATACGACTGGTTCGAGGAGAGCATGGAGATCCTCGACGGCGTCAAGCACGACCCGTACACGCTGGTCGTGTTCTTCGGCGCCGGCCAGGAGGATGACTGGCTCGACGAGGCGACCTGGCGCAAGGCCAATCCCTCGATCGGGCTGACGCCGACCTGGGATTACATGCGGATCGAGGCCGGCAAGGCGAAGGGCAAGCCGGCGCTCGAAGCGAAGTTCAAGTGCTACCACCTCAACCAGTGGGTGGATCACGTCTCGAACTGGATTCCGGCCAAGGTCTGGCGCGCTGCGACGTCCGATCCGGAACGTTGGCGCCTGGGCATGGAGAGGTTCCGCGGCCGGCGCTGTGTCGGTGCGACCGACGTCTCGTCGGTGCGCGACCTGAGTGCGCTCCTCTGGATGTTCGAGCCGGTCGACGGCAGCGAGGTCTGGGACCTGCTGCCGCTCTTCTGGGTGCCGGAGGCGACGCTCGCCGAGCGGCAGCAACAGGACAAGCGGGTCAACTGGCTCGACTGGGTCGAGCAGGGCGCCCTGAGGACGACGCCGGGCAGCGTCGTCGACCTCCGGCCCGTCGCCGACGCAATCTGCGACGGCATGGCGATGTTCGAGGTCTCGCGGCTCGGTTTCGACGCTTGGGGCGTCTCGCAGCTGCAGATCATGCTGCAGGACGAAGGCGTGCCGCTCTTTGACGAGGCGGAAGAGCGTTTCATGGTCAACTTGCGCCAGGGCCACCGGACGCTCGGCGACGCGACCAAGGAATTCGAGCGGCTCGTCTTTCAGGCCCAGCTCGACCACGGCGGACATCCGGTCCTGGACTGGATGGTGCGCCACTGCGGGGTGCGCTTCGACGCGAACCTCAACTACGTGCCGGACAAGGAAGGGTCGAAGGACAAGATCGACGGCGTCGTCGCCGCGGTCATGGCCAAGGCTCTCGCGATGGGCCCGAAGGGGCCTGGCCCGTCGGTCTATGAGGATCGCGGCATCTTGGAAATCGAGGTCGAGGAATGGGCTCCATGAACGGCCTGACCCGCTGGCAACACTTCCGTGCCGCGGTCGGCTTCTCGGCCGAGCGCTACGGCCCGCCCGACAGCGTCGGCCAGCCCGGTGGCTGGCTGATGCGGGTTATCGGCGGCGGCAAGACCAAGGCCGGCGTCTCGGTGTCCGAGCGCACGGCGCTGCACCTGCCGGTGGTCTTCGCCTGCGTCAACCGGATCGCCAATCCGATCGCCGGCGTTCCGCTCGGCATCTTTCGGAAGGGGGACAAGGGGGAGGCAATCGCGGTTGACGACCACCCAATGTCGCGTTCGCTCGGCTTGCGACCAAACCCGTTCATGTCGTCGCGCACGCTGCGTAAGACGGTTCAAGCCCACGCGCTCTTGTGGGGCGCAGGGTTTGGCGAGATCGAGCGCAACCGCCGCGGGCAGGGAGTTGGCATCTGGCCACTGCTTCCCGATGTGACGAGTGCCCGGAAGAAGCAGGACCGCCTCGTTTATGACACGACGATCGCCGGACGGCAGTATGAGCTGCCGCAGGAGGATGTCGTGCACCTAATGGATCTTAGCCAGGACGGGTACACTGGCCTGTCGCAGGTGGCGATCGCGCGGCAGGCCATCGGCATGGGCCTCGCGATGGAGGAGTTCGGGGCGAAGTTCTTCGCCAACGACGCCAAGTCGGGCGGCTTCCTCATGCACCCGGGCCGGCTTTCGGTGAACGGGCAGAGCAACCTGGCCGGCCGACGCGATCGAAACGGCGGCAAGGAAGGCGGCGATCGCCGCGAGGACGCTGGCGCGCAGCTGCAGGCGCAGAGCGGTCTGGAGAATGCGCACCGGGTCAAGGTCCTGGAGGAGGGCGTCAAATACATCTCGACGACAATCCCGCCCGAGGATGCGCAGTTCCTCGGCTCGCGCGAGTTCCAGATCGCCGAGATCGCCCGCATCTACGATGTGCCGCTCGTGCTGCTGCAGAGCCACGAGAAGTCGACGAGCTGGGGTTCCGGCATCGAGCAATTGATGATCGGCTTCGTCCGCCAGACGATCCAGCCATGGATCGGCGCCTGGGAGCAGGAGCTCAACTGGAAGCTCTTTACCGAGGAAGAGCAGCGCAACGGCTACTATGTGAAATTCAACCTCAACGCGCTGCTGCGCGGCGACATGGCCGCCCGGGCCGCCTTCTACAAGGCGATGTTCGAGCTCGCGGCGATGACGCCGAACACGATCGCGGCGCTGGAGGAGATCGAGGGCTTCGGGCCCGAGGGCGACACCCGCTTCGTATCGACCAATGTCCAGTCGATCGAGCGCGCGATCAATCCGCCCGATCCACCTCCGGCGCCCGGATCTCCGGCGCCACCCGCGGGTGATGACGACGACGAAGAGGAGGCCGCATGAGATACGCCCATATCCTGATGGCGGTCTACGAGGAGCGATGGGCCCTGCAGGAGAGCAAGCTGCAGGCCATTCTCGACTTCCTGTCCCGGCAAGCCGCCGGCGAGAAGTTCTCGGCCGAGGATCTCGCCGCGCGCATTCCGCAGAAGACCGAGCGGGAGGTCGCCCGCAAGGTCGGCCGCGTCGCCCTGATCCCGGTTCGCGGTGTCATCGCCAACCGCATGAGCATGATGGGCGATATCTCCGGCGGCACCTCGAATGAGGCTCTGGCTTCTGCCTTCCAGTCGGCAGTTCGCGATGACGATGTGAAGGCGATCGTCTTCGACCATGACACGCCTGGCGGTGCGGTCAGCGGAACCGACGAGGTGTCGAGCATGATATTCGCGGCGCGCGGCACAAAGCCGATCGTCGCACATGTCAATGCGACGTCGGCCAGCGCCGGCTACTGGCTCGCCTCGGCGGCGGATGAAGTCGTCATCACGCCGTCCGGCTCGGTCGGCTCTATCGGCGTCTTCGGCGTGCACGACGATGTCAGTCAGGCGCTGGAGAAGGTCGGCGTGAAGAAGACGCTGATCAGCGCCGGCAAGTTCAAGACGGCGGGCAACCCTTATACGCCACTCGACGATGAGACCCGTGCTCGCATGCAGGCCCGGGTCGACGCTTCGTATGAGCGCTTCGTCGCCACCGTCGCCCGCAACCGGCGCGTTGCGGTGTCGAGGGTCCGCGACGGTTTCGGCCAGGGCGACATGGTCGACGCCGAAGCGGCGGTCGCCGAGGGCATGGCCGATCGCGTAGCCACACTCGACGAAACCCTGCAGCGCTTCGGCGTCTCGCTCTATGGCGGGGCTTCGCAGGCGCCGGCGCCGACCAGGCGCGCTGCGGCCCTGCAGCGCGAGAAGCGCGCCCTCGAAATCTAGCAATCCCGCCTTGAGGCGGCTGTCCCCGATCGCGTACCGGCGCGAGCGGCAGGATTCCTTTTGTCCGGTACGCGCGAGAGACATCCCATGTGGACCTTCAGCCGCGCCGCCCGTCTCATCGCGGCGGCTTGCCTGGCCGTGGCCGTCGTCACGGCCCTGACCATCGTCTTCGATCCCTGGACGGCGACGGTCGCCCAGCACTTTCCCCATACGGTCATGGCCGTGCCGGTCGCGGCCGCTGCGCTGGACGCTAGCCTGAAAAGCCTGCGCGAGCGGCGCAGCAAGATCGTCGCTGATATGACGGCGATGATTCAGACGGCAGAAGCGCAGGACCGCGACCTGTCCGCCGAGGAACAGACGGCCTTCGCCGATCTCAAGGCCGAGCGCGACAAGCTCGACGGCAGGATCGCCCGGGCGAGCGAGCAGCAGCAGCTCGAGGCGGCCCTCGACGAGACTGTGCCGGCCCGCTCGCGCCAGTCTGGCCCGCAGCCGCAGCGCTTCAGCCGTCCGAACGAAGCCAGCACCGAGTTCGAGAACTTCGGCGAGTTCATGTGCGCCGTTCGCTTTCGACCGAACGACCAGCGCCTCAATTTCGTCGAGGGCGTCGGCGCTGCCCATGACGAGAACGGCCTCCAGGCCGAGATGCGCATGGACAACGACACCCAGGGCGGCTTCATGGTGCCGACGCAGTTCCGCAGCGAGATCATGCGCGTCGATCCGCAGGCCGCGCTCGTGCGTCCGCGCGCTCAGGTCATCCCGGCCGGCAATCCGCCCGATGCGTCGGTCACCATGCCGGCGCTCGATCAGTCCGGTACCAATCCGAGCAACATGTTCGGCGGCGTCGAGGTGAAGTGGATCGCCGAGGGCGACGAGAAGCCCGAGACCGACGCCAAGCTGTCCGAGATCACCCTCACCCCGCATGAGGTCGCGGGCTTCGTCACGGTGACGGACAAGCTGCTGCGCAACTGGCAGGCCTCCGGCACCTTCCTCCGGGGGCTTCTCTCGGGTGCGGTCGATTCGGCCGAGGATTGGGCCTTCCTGCGCGGCAACGGCGTCACCCAGCCGCTCGGCGCGCTGAATGCGGGTGCGACGAAGTACATCAATCGCGCCGGGGCCAACTCGATCGTCTACGCGGACATCCTCAACATGATCGCGGTCATGCTGATGCGCGGCGGCGCGCCGGTCTGGTCGATGCCGCAGTCCGCGCTTCCGAAGATCGCGACCCTGCAGGACCCGGAAGGTCACTACATCTGGAAGCCCGACGCGCGCGACGGCTTCGCCGGCACGCTCGGCGGCTATCCGCTGCGCTGGAATAACCGGGCGCCCGCGCTCGGCAGCAAGGGTGACGTGCTGCTCGCCGACTGGAATCACTACCTGATCAAGGATGGTTCCGGCCCGTTCGTGGCGGCCTCCGAGCACGTCAAGTTCACCTCGAACAAGACCGTCATCAAGATCTTCTGGAATGTCGACGGCGCGCCCTGGATGAAGGTGCCGATCAAGGAAGAGAACGGCTACGAGGTTTCGCCCTTCGTCGGCCTCGACGTCCCGGCCTGATCGCCAGGAGCTGCGGCATCGCTTGATGCCTCCGCGGCTCCGCTTGGCGGGGCCGCCGGCCTTTCCCGCAACATCCCCTGAAAGGAGTTCGCCATGCGCGATCTCGCCAATCACCTGCATGTCAAGCGGGCGATCAGCCCCGCCGCGGCCGTTACCGACAATACCGCGATCGTCTCGCAGATCATCGATCGCGCCGGCTACGAAAAGCTGATGTTCGCCATCTCGACCGGTTCGCTCGCCGATGCCGACGCGACCTTCACCGTGCTGCTCGAGCACGGCGACGCCGCCAATCTCAGCGACGCGGCTGCCGTGCCGGATGCGCAGTTGACCGGCACCGAGGCGCTCGCCGGCTTCGGCTTCGGCGACGACGACGAGGTGCGCAAGCTCGGCTATGTCGGGCCCCGGCGCTATCTGCGCCTGACGATCACGCCGGCGAACAACACCGGCAACGTCTTCGTCTCGGCTGTCGCCATCCTCGCCTCCGGCCGCTACGGCCCGCCGGCCAATCCGCCGGTCTGATCGGCGTCCTTCGCCATTTTCTGAAGCGCGCGGCGCCGCCGGCGCCGCCAGTCCGAGGATCATCACATGAGCGATTACGTCGTGATCGCCGAGTGCGTCGACGAGCGCACCGGCAATCGGTACCAGCGCGGGCAGAAGTTCCCTAACCCGACGCCGGCGCAAGAGGAGCGCCTCACCAAGGCGGGCTGCATCCGCAAGCCGACCGACGCCGAGGCCAAGCTCGCCAAGGCCGAGGAGGAGGCGCGGCTCGATCGCGTCGCCGCCGACCAGGCCGAGCGCGAGCGCAAGGCCATGGAGACCGCCGCGCCGAGGCCGAGCGCGATCGCCAGCGCCAGGCGGCGCAAGGCGAGATCGATCTCCTCAACCAGCGCCTCGCCGAAGAGGGGCGCGCCCGTGAGGCGCTGACCGCCGAGCACAAGCGCGAGCTCGCCGAGATCTCGGCCAAGCTCGACGAGGCGCTGGCCAAGCGCGCCGATGCCGAGACGGCGGCGGCGGCGCTGCAGGGCAAGGTCGACCAGGGCGCGATCGAGCTGTCCGAGGCCAGAACCGCGCTCGCGGCCGAGGTCGAGGCGCGCAAGAAGGCCGAGGATGCCCTCGCCGCGGCGCAGAAGCCGAAGAAGGGCTGATCGTGCCGAGCACTGTCGTCATCACGCCGCCGGGGGCCTTGCTCTCGCCGGCGGAGATCCGCGAGCAGCTGCTGTTGCCGGCGAGCGTGAGCGACGGCGCCTTGACGCGCCTGATCAAGGTCGCGACCCAGGAGGTCGATGGGCCCGATGGCTGGCTCGGCCGCGCCCTCGGCGAGCAGGTGCTCGAACTGCGCGATGATCGCTTCCCGGCCAGTTGGTGCGACGGCTTGCGACTGTATTGCGAGCCGATCGGTGCGATCGTCAGTGTCACCTATGACGATGCCGCCGGCGTCGCGCAGACGATCGATCCTGCCGACTATGAGAAGCACGGCGCGGCGCTATTCGCGCGTCGTGGCTTCTCCTGGCCGACCACCTCAAACCGGCCGGAATCCGTCCGCGTCCGCTACCATGCTGGCCAGCCGGGCACCGACGTCCCGGAGCGGATCAAGCATGCGATCGCGTTGCGCGTCGGCCGGCTCTACCGGTTCGCGGTCTCGGACCCGTCGCTGAAGAAGGAAGTCGTCGAGGGCGTCGGTTCGACCGAATGGGACCTCTCCGGCGCCGGCGCGCTGGTCGCCGATCGGGCGATCGCGGACCTCCTCGGCCCCTGCAGAATCTGGATATCCTGAATGACCCCCGCCGCCGCCATCGCCATGATCGACCGGCAGCTAGCCGCGCACGGCCAAACCGTGACGCTGCAGCGCATGGAAGGCGAGACCGTTGCCCAGACGGCCACCGTTCCGGCCTTCGTGCGCGGGTTCGAGCCGCGCGAGCTGGTCAACGGCATCACGCAGGATGACGCCAAGGTCATCCTCAGCCCGACTGGGCTCGCTGGCTGGGACAGTGGCGGCGAGGACCCGATCGTGCCGACCGCCGATAACGACATGGTCATCGCCGGCCGGGTCCGTCGGATCATTGCCGCGGTCGGCATCCGCATGGCCGACCAGGTCGTGCGGATCGAGTGCGCGGTGCGCTGATGACCCGGATCGATTCCTTCTCCCGCGAGATCAACCTCATGGTCAGCGAGGCGCTCTCACCGGCGGCACGCTCCGCTCTGGTCGCGGACGCCGCGCGCGAGGCGTTGGCCGAGGCACAAGCCGTCAACCGGGCCGCGCTCGGGCGCGATACCCCACATGAGGCATATGTCGATGGGCGCCGTGGGGCACCATTCGAGGGCGTCAACCCTGACCGCGGCGTCATCGCGATCGAATTCGACATCTCGATCGACGTCTTCGACTTCATCGGCCGGCTGCTGGTGCTTCACTCGCCGGTGCTGACCGGTGCCTATCAGGATTCGCACCAGCTCTATGCCGATGGCGTCGCGGTCGAGCGCTACGACCCGGCCGCCCGGGCGGAGGAATGGGTTTTCCTCAACGTGCAACCCTATGCTCGCAAGATCGAGCGCGGCTTGTCGAGCCAGGCGCCGGACGGCGTCTATCAGTCCGTCGCCGAGCTCGCGCGCAGGCGGTACGGCAATATCGCCGCGGTGAAGTTCACCTATCGCTCGCCGACGCTGGAGTATGTCGCCGGCGAGCACGGCAAGGGCGCGCGCAAGCGCATGCAGCGCGAGCCGGCGCGACGTTCGGCCATGGCGATGGAACGCGCGACGCGCGTCCCTGCGATCTCGCTCAGGCTGCTCTGATGGCGTCGCTCGCGGTGATTACAGCAGTGAAAGCCCGGCTGGCCGGCTTTCCCACGCCCCTGCGCTGGCCGAATGAGAGCGCCCGGACGCCAGCGAATGGAAGCACCTTCGTCACGGTGCAGTTCCCGGTTGCGACCGAAGAGCAGATCAGCTTTGGCGCGCCGGGGGCGAATGTCTTTCGCGAGGAAGGCGCCATCCGATTTGTGATCTCGGCCCGGCGCGGCGTCGGCCCGGAACGCGCAGCCGAGATCGCCGAGGATCTGCGCGCCCTGTTCCGCAATGCGCGCTTCGACGGCGTGCGCTGCTACGCGCCGTCTTCTCCGGTCTTCGACGATCGCGGCGACGATGCCGGCTACTTCCTGGCCGCGATCGTCGTTCCCTACGACCACGACACCTTCGCCTGACCATCCCCACATCGCAGGAGAGCACCCATGGCCTTCGCTTCAGGCAGCGAGATCCGCGTCGCCTATGTCGCCAATACGAGCTTCGGCGTCACGCCGGCGACGCCGACCTTCAAGACCGCGCGGGTGACCTCGGGCGGCCTTCGCACCAACAAGCAGACCGGCACCAGCGACGAACGCCAGGCTGACCGCAATGTCCGCGACGAGTTCCTGCTCGGACTTGGCGCCGGCGGCAACTATGCGGCCGAGCTGAGCTACGGCTCCTTCGACGACTGGATCGAGGCGGTGCTTTGCGGCACCTGGACATCCAACGTCCTCAAGAATGGCAACGTCCGGCGCGACTTCACGGTCGAAGAGACGCTCGAGCTCGGCACCACGGATAGCTTCTCGCGCTTCACCGGCGCCGTGCTCAACACGATGAATCTCGGCCTGACGGCGAGGGAAAAGGCGACGCTGTCCTTCGACTGGCTGGCCCAGAAGGAGACGCTGGCCACTGCGATCATCTCCGGCGCGACCTATACCGCCCCGAACACGAAGGGGATCATGACCGCCTCAAAGTCGGTCGGATCGCTGACCGTTGCCGGGGAGGCCTACAAGGTCCGCTCGCTGTCGCTGGCTGTTGGCAACAATCTGCGCGAGCGGCCGGTAGTCGGGTCGCTCTACAGCGAGGAATACGGCGTCGGCCGCTTCGACGTGACCGGCAATCTGGAAGCCTATTTCGAGTCGAACGCGCTCTACCAGTCGGTGCTCGACCATGGCGACGGCGTGCTCGAGTTCACGATCGGCGATGTCACGGCCGAGAAATACACGATCCTGCTGCCGAAGATGAAGTTCGGCGACGGCGATCGCACCGCCGGCGGCAACGACGACGACGTCATGGTCCGCATTCCGTTCCGCGGGCTCTACGACCCGACCGAGGTGTGTTCGATCAAGATCACCAGAGCGGTGGCGTGACCATGAAGACGGTGGCGATCGTCGAGACCTTCGACGGCTATCCGGACGGCCCGGATGGCCAGAAGCGCCGCTTCGTCGCCGGCGAAACTCCCAGCCTCGATCCCGACTATGCCGATCTGCTGATCGCCAAGGGGCTCGCGGCCGAACTCCCCCCGCAGCATGAGGCGCCGCGCGCCCGCAAGGAGAAGCAGTCATGAAGATGTCGGCGATCGCGATCGATCCGGAGCGGCGCGAGCTCGGCGCCTGGGTGAAGGAAATTCCCGAGCTGCCGGGCGTCGAGCTGAAGGTGCGCGGCAGCGACTGCGCCGAGGCGCGCAAACTTCGCGCGTCGCTGATCGAGCAGATCCCGCGGCAGAAGCGACTGCGTGGCAAGATTTCGCAGGACGACCGCGACGAGATCGAGACAGCGGTGCTGCATCGCGTCCTGCTGCAGGACTGGCGCGGCATCGAGGACGATGACGACAAGCCGGAGCCCTACAGCAAGGACAAGGCCCTGGCCTATCTGACCGATCCGCGTTTCACCTTGTTCCGCAATGGCGTGATCTGGGCGACCAACATCGTCGCCGAGGACCAGGAGGCCGGCGCGGAGGCCGACGCGGGAAACTCGTCGAAGCCCTCCGCTGGCAAGTCCAGTGGGGCGACCGGGAAGCGTTCCTAGAGGATCTCGTCGACGACGACGGCTCCGCCCCGGCGGCACTGCTGCGCAAGCCTGAGCTGCCTGACGAGCTCCAGTTCTACATGGACGCCTTTTGGGCGCTGACCGGTGATCGCCAGCTCGGCGCGCTTGGCGGAGCCGGGCGCATCCCGTTTTCCGCGATCGACCGCTGGGCCGATCGCTACGGCATCAGCGATCTCGACGCCTTCGAGCGGTTGAAGACGCTGATCGACGTGCTCGACGCCGAATTCCTGAAGCTCGCCGCCAAACCCGACCCCTGAAGCACGGACATCTCATGCGCGCATCCGCGATCCGAGACATCACCGTTCGCGCCAAAGCGGAGGGTGTGGCCGAGACGACGGCCGCCACCGACAAGCTCGGCAAGGCGGTCGACGGGGCCGTCAGGGCCAATGACAGCCTGACGCGTTCGTCGCTCTCGGTCGACCGAGCGCTCGATCGCGTGCGCCGGCAGATCGACGATGCCTATCGGCAGACACAGCTGTTCGAGTCCGGCCAGCGCACGCTTGATCGCGCGCTCGAAAATCAGCGGATCTCGGCCGCCGAGCATGAGCGCGCGATGGGGCAGCTCACCGCGCGCTATGGCGCGGCGGCGCGGGCGAACGACAACCTGGCCAAGAGCACCGGCCTTGCCCGCCATGAGATGATCAATCTCGGGCGGCAGGTCCAGGATATCGGCGTTTCGCTGGCGTCCGGCCAATCGCCATTCACCGTGCTGGCGCAGCAGGGGGCGCAGGTCTTCGACATCTTTTCGTCCTCGCAAGGGTCGGTGCGCGGCTTCTTCGCTCAGGTGATGACGGGTGCGGCGGGCTTCTTCGCCTCTGCCGCCGGCATGGCGACCAGCATCGCGGCGATCGGCGTCGCCGGCGTCGTCGCCGGCCACCAGTACGCCGCCGGTCAGCGCGAGATCGAGACCGCCCTGATCGGCACCGGGCGGGCCTCGGGCATGACGCTCGGGAGCATCAATCGTGTCGGCGACGCCGTCGCGGAGCTCGGCGTGCTCAGCCGGTCGACCGCTCGCGACCTCGCCTCGGTCTTCGCCGCGACGGGCCGGATTGATGCCGGGCTTGTTCCCGGGCTCGTCAGTTCCTCGCGCGGCTTCGGGCAGCTGACCGGGCAGGGCGACCGTGCTGCGGCCGAGGCGCTGGCCCAGGCCTTTGCCTCGCCGAGCGCCGGCGCGGCCGAGCTGGAAAAGCGGCTGGGCACGCTTGACGATGCGCTGATGCAGTACGTCCGGAATGCGGAAGCTTCCGGCAACCGGGCCGGGGCGCAGAAGGCGCTGTTTGATGCGATGAGCCCGGCCATCGCTGAAGCAGCTGAAAAGACCAGTCTGCTCGCGAGGGCGTGGAACACGGTAGCGAACGCGGTTGCCGGTGCCGCCGACCGAATCGGGCAGGCACTGGCCGGGCAGACCTCGCTGGAAGGGCGTCTCGATGAGGCGAGGAAGCGCATCCGGACGGAGGAGGATCGCTACAGCTTCACGCGCGACCGTTCCGGCCTGGCGCGCGCGCGGCAGGAAGAGGAGTTCCTGATGGAGGAACTCCGGCGGCGCAGCACCGCGCAATCCGGCCAGGCCCGCGACGCGCAGGCCTCGCAGCTGTCGCGTGAGGCCGGCGACGTGCTGCGCGATCTCTTCGGCGACGACAAGCGTCTGCAGGACCTGCGCAATCAGAAGGAGCTGCTGGAAAAGACCTTCGGCGACGCCTCGGCGATGGCCAAGCTCGGGCCGCTGGCGCCGCGGGTCTCCGAAGGCCTCGATCGGCTGAATTCCAGCCTTGCCAATTTCGAGACCGCGGCGCAGCGCGCAGCGAACGACAACGCGCTGCAGATCCAGTCGATCAACGCCTATACCATGGCGGAGAAGGTCGCGGTCGAGATGGAACGGGCGCGGGTCGAAGCGATCCGGGCCGGGCGCAGCGAGCTGCAGGCGGGTGTCGAGGCCGAGCAGGCCCGCTCGCGCGTCATCGCCGAAGCCAATCGCCAACTGCGCGATACCTCGCGCGATCTCAGGGATGCGGGCAGCCTGATCGGGCTGTCGCCCTACCAGCGCTCGCTGCGCGAGAATGAGAATGCGAACCGCCGCGAGCGCGAGACGCTTGGCGCAAGCGCAGGCTCTTCCGGCACGCTGACCCGCGATCAGGCGCTCGACCTGATCATGAAGCATGAGAGCGCCGGCCGGAACATCCACCAGAACATCGTCGGACCGAACGGCGGATATAACCCTTCGACCGGAACCGTGACCGGGCCGTCCTCGGCGCAGGGCTATTTCCAGATCACCAATCCGACCTGGCGAGACGGGGCGCGTCTCGCCGGCGTCGACACCCGCCAGTACCCCAACGCGATGGCGGCGCCCTATGACGTCCAGCGTCAGGTCGCCGGCGCGCTCTACGACCAGAGCGGTTTCTCGCGCTGGGCGCCGTACAATGCGGGCCTGCGGGCCGCACTCGGCGGACAGGGTGCCGAGCCCGCGAACGACAATGCTACGGCCCGCAACGCCAACACCGTCCGCGAGGCCTATGAGGGCTGGAACACGCCGCTGGCGACGGCGGAGCGGCAGCTCGCCGCGAACATCGCCCTGCAGAAGCGGCAGGCCGAGACGATGTTCATGTCGTCGGCCGAGATTACCAAGGCGGCCGAGAAGCAGCGCCTGCTCAATGAGTATAGCGCGCAGGGCGTCCCGATCACGGAGAGCCTGTCGGCGAAGATCGACGACTATGCCAAGCGCGCGGCCGAGGCGGCCGACAGCAGCCAGGCCTTCGCGGCGGCGCAAGAGGCGTGGCGGACAGTCGGCGATGTCGGCAAGGATTTTGCGGGCGGTTTCCTGCGCGATCTACGCGCCGGCAAGACGGAGGCCGAGGCCTTCGCGAACTCGCTGGAGCGGCTCTCGGACAAAATCCTCGACCTCGCTCTGTCGGATATCGGCAAGATGTTCAACGGCTCGGGCAGCACCGGCTTCTTCTCGTCGATGTTCAAGATGTTCGGCTTCGGGGGTGGTTCGTCGGCGCCGACCGTATCGTCCGGCACAGGCGGTCTCTACGCCAATGGCGGGGCCTTCGCCTATGGCAACGTCGTTCCGTTCGCGCTCGGCGGCGCATTCACTAACCGCATCGTCGATCGGCCGACACTGTTCCCCTTCGCCAATGGCACCGGCCTCATGGGAGAAGCCGGCCCGGAGGCGATCATGCCGCTGCGGCGCGGGCGCGACGGGCGGCTCGGCGTGTCGGCGGCGCAGAACCTGCCGAAGCCGGCGCCGGCCAGTGCCGGCGGCGCCGTCACCTTCAACCTGATCAACAACGGCCAGCCGGTCGAGGTCGAATCGAGCAGTGAGGTGCCGGATGGGCGTGGCGGACGCAGGATCGACGTTGTGATGAAGCAGCAGGTCGCCGAGGCGATCTCGCAGCCCGGCGCGGCGAGCGATGCGATGAAGTCGACCTTCGGGGCCAAGCGGAGGCTGGCGAGCCGATGACGGTCCCGACCTGGCCTGCAACCCTGCCGCGGACCGCGGCGCAGGAAGGCTTCAGCTACAGCTTCGGCGACGGGCGGCTGAAAACCGCGACCGATACCGGGCCCGGCAAGATGCGCCGCCGGTTCTCGGCCGCGGCCAAGCCGGTCGAGATGCAGATCGTCGTCGACGAGGCCGGCCTCGCCCGTCTCGAGGACTTCTGGGACGTCGATACCAAGGGCGGAGCGCTGCCGTTCTGGATGTTCAACATCGTCTACCAGAAGCTGCTGGTGAACCCTGACGGCACGCCGCTGCTGCCGGAGCCGGAACCCGTGCGCGGCCTGCCCTGGCTCGCCATGTTCGGGTCGACGCCGAAGGCGCTGCCTTGGGGCGGGCTGTACTGGCGCGTCCCGTTCACGCTTTCGATCATGCCCTGATCATGCCGGTTTCACTCAACATCCGCCAGGCGCTCTATGCCGAGCAGACCGGCGAGGTGCCCGTCGTGCTCGCGACGATCACCCATCCCGATCTTGCGACGCCGGTGCGTCTGTCGAGCGACCCGACGCAGCGCCTCAGCATCGAGCCGTTGCGCTATGGCACGATCAGCAACGGCGAAACATTCGAGTTCGTGCTGATGTCGGCCGTGCTGCCGGACCAGCAGCGCGGCCAGAGCCCGCGGGCCGCGCTGGTCTTCGAGAACGTCGAGCGAGACAGTGTCGGCCTGTTGCGAAGCATCACGACGCCGATGCGCATTCGCCTCGACCTGGTGCTGGCGTCGGCGCCGAATGTGCTCGAAGAGAGCTATGTCGACCTGCGCGGGATGAAGGCAGGCTACGATGCCGACAAGATCACGCTCGACATCTCGCGCGAGCCATTCACATCGGAGCCCTGGCCGGCGGGAAAGGCGACGCAGGCGCGGTTGCCGGGGCTGCACCGGTGATGCACTGGAGCGCTGCCTATGTCGGCCTGACCTGGCAGGAGGTCGGACCCGAGCTGTGCTGGGGGCTGGTGCGCAAGGTGCTGCTAGAGCGCGCCGGCGTCACCGTGCCGTCCTATGTCGATCGCCATGGCGGCATCTCGGACGATCAGGCAACGATCGCGGCGCTGCTGCGCGGCGAGGCGGCGAGCTGGCCCTGGCAGCCCGTCGCGGTCGGCGCGGAGCGAGAGTTCGACGTGGCGGTCTTCAGCCGAGCCGGCGTCGAAAGCCATGTCGGCATCGTCGTGGCGCCGGGCCGGATGCTGCATCTCACCCGCGATTACGACGCGCGAATTGAGCACTTTGACAGTGGCAGGTGGCGGCTTCGGCTGGCCTGCATCTATCGGCATCAAGGATTGATCACTCGCTATGCTGCATGACGTCAATCTCATCACGCTCTCGAAGTTCGACCCGCGCCATCAGGTGCGCGGCGTCGCGCCATTGGGAGCGTCTGTCGCCGAAATCGTCGCCATGACGATGCCCCGCGCGACGCCCGACATGGTGCGGACAATCATCGGCGATCAGGAGGTCTTGCCGAAGCACCGCGCCCGCGTGCGCCCCAAGCCGGGGACGACGGTAATCATTCGGGCAATTCCGCGCGGCGACCGTGATGTCCTGCGCAGCGTCCTGCTGATTGCCGTGACAGTCGCTGCGGTTGCGGTCGGTCAGATCTGGCTAGGACCGGCGTTGGCCACTTCTCTTGGTTTCGCGGCGGGTACAGCCGGCGCAAACTTCATCGCCGGCGTCACCTCTTCCGTCTTCGCCCTCGGCGGCACGATGCTGGTCAACGCACTGATCCCACCGCGGCCTGGGCTGTCCGACGATGCGCCGAGTCCGACCTATTCGGTCCAGGGCTGGAAGAATGTCGCCAATCCCAACGGCGTCATCCCGTCGGTGCTCGGATACCATCGCATGGCGCCGCCCTTCGCCGCATTGCCCTACACCGAGATCGTCGGCGACGACCAGTACATCCGGGCCAAGTTCCTGTTCGGCTATGGTCCGGTGAAAATCCGCAACCTGCGCATCGGCGAGACGCCGATCACGGATTTCAAGGATGTGACGGTCCAGGTCCGCGAAGGCTATCCCGACGATGAGCCTTTGACGCTCTACACCGACCAGGTGATCGAGGATGCGCTGTCGGCCGCGCTGACCGTCAAGGCCGGCGCGACCCGGCGCGTCACTGCCTCGGACGTGACCGGAGTCTCGATCGACATCACCTTCCCGGGTGGCCTGGTCTCGATCCGCACGAAGGACAAGAAAAGCCGGCAGATGCCGTTCGACGTGGCCTTCAGCCTCCGGCAGAAGCCATTCGGCTCACCAACCTGGCAGGATCTGCCGCCGGTCGTCATCCGCGGCCAACAGGCCGGCAAGACCTTGCGCCGAACGATCCGCTGGGATTTTCCGACGCGCGGGCGCTGGGAGATCGAGCTCACCCGCTTGACGACGGACTGGGACGACATCGACCAGACCGACCTGCCCGCCCAGATCGTCTCGCGCTCGATGTGGACGGCGATCCGGTCTTACCGGCCCGAGTACCCGATCGACTTCGACAAGCCGCTGGCGCTCGCCGATGTCATGATCCGCGCCAGCGAGCAGCTCAACGGCTCGCTCGACGACTTCAACGCCGACGTCTCGACGATCTGCAGGGATTGGGACTACGCGTCGAGCAGCTGGATCGTGCGCGAAACGCAGAACCCTGCCTCGCTGTATCGCCATGTCCTGCAGGGGCCGGCGATGACCTATCCGCTGGAGGACAGCGAGGTCGCGGCGCTGGAGGCGTGGCACGAGTTCTGCCGGGCGCGCGGCCTGACTTACAACCGCGTGCATGACTATGAGGCCTCGGTGCTCGATGTGCTCTCGGACATCGCCGCAGCAGGCCGGGCCAGCCCGCACGACACCGGCACCAGCTGGGGCGTTGTCATCGACCGGGCGCTGACCATGATCGAAGGCCATATCAGCCCGCGCAACAGCTGGGGTTTCGCCGGCGAGCGCACTTATGCCGAGCGGCCCGACGCCTTCCGCGTCCGCTTCATGGATGAAACGAACTCCTACCAGAATGCCGAGCGGCTTGTACCCTGGCCGGGCTTCGTCGGCGACCCCGTGGTGACCGAGGATCTCGCCATGCCGGGAATTACCAATCCTGACCTGGTCTGGAAGGAGGCGCGCCGGCGTCAGTATGAGCTCGACCATCGTCCCGACACCTACACGATCAACCAGGACTTCGAGCACATTGTGCACACGAGGGGTTCATTGGTCCGGCTCAGTCACGATGTTCTCGATCGGACACAGAAGTCGGGCCGGGTGCGGACTGTCGATGCCGGCGTCGGCGTCGTGACGCTCGACGAGATCGTGACGATGGAGGCCGGCGAACTCTATGCCTGCCGCTTCCGCCGCGAGACTGGCGAGAGCCTGCTGCGCACGGTCGCGACCGTTGCGGGCGAAACTCATGCGCTGACCCTGACCGGGTCCGGCGACCTGCCGGCGCCGGGCGACCTCGCCTTCTTCGGCATCGCGACGCGCGAGAGCGCCGAAGTCATCGTCAAGGGAATCGAGGTCTCCGACAATCTCACCGGCCGGATCACCATGGTCGACCATGCGCCCGAGATCGAGGCCCTGACCGACGCCGAGGTGCCACCTCCCTGGGATGGTCGCGCCGGCGGTCCGGTCGTCGTCGTCTCCGGCGGGCCGCCCGTGCCGGTCATCACCGAGATCCGGTCGAGCCAGGAGATCGGCGACGACGAGGATTCGATCATGGTGATGCTGGCGCCGGGCGCGGGCCCGATCTCGACGGCGAGCTATGAGGTGCGCCACCGCGTCGTCGGCGCGCCAAGCTGGAATTCAACCCCGGCCGCTTTGGCCGCGGCCAGCGCGCTCCTGACCGGCTATGTGAGCGGCGAAGTCGTGGAGATGCAGCCGCAGGCGCTCGGCTATGGCGGCGTGCCGAGCGACTGGGGCGAGCTCAAGACGCACGAAATCGGGATCAACGATACGATCGTGCCGCCGATCGCCAGCTTCGTCGCCGCCCGAGACGGTGGCCTCTGGCGATTTGACTGGACCGTTGGGAGCGTGCCTTCAGGCCGGGAGGCCGCGGCGATCGAGGGCGTGCGGCTCGCCGGCAAGCTCGGCGTCTGGGATGATTGGGCTGATCTCGACGCGCTGCATGCCGGCACGCTCGCGAGCAGCCCTTGGCTGGCTGTCGATCCCAACACCAGCGAGATTCACACCTTCGGCTGCGCCGCCTTCACCGAAAGCGGACGCCGCGGTGCCGCTACGCTGGTACTCGGCGGCACATGGCGAAACCTGCTCGAGCATTCCGACGATCCCGATGCATGGGATGCGACGCGCGTCGGCCTGACCTCTGGCGCTCTCGTCTCGGACCCGCTCGGCGGGACTCGCGCCCGCGCCATGACCTTCGCCGCCGATGCGGGCTACATCTATGCCGCCGGCGCCATCGGCGGCGACCTGACCGGACGGACTTTCACCCTGTCGGTCTATCTCCGCGCGCCGGCTGGCAAGGCGAAGATCATGCTGATCGCCTTCTCCGATGCGTCGTTCGAGGCTTCGGAGATCGTCCTGTCCAGCACATGGCAGCGGGCCTCGCTGACCGTGACTTTGCCGGCCGGCGCAAACGCGCTGCGCCTGCTGCTCGACAACCGCTCCTCGCAAGGGCTGACGGATGCCTCGGCGGGCGTGGTCGAGGTGTTCGGCGGCATGATCGTCGAGCTCG
This sequence comes from Allobosea eneae, assembly GCF_042657265.1. Taxonomy (NCBI): domain Bacteria; kingdom Pseudomonadati; phylum Pseudomonadota; class Alphaproteobacteria; order Hyphomicrobiales; family Alloboseaceae; genus Allobosea; species Allobosea eneae. The sequence continues at coordinate 160,644 of NZ_JBHSLW010000034.1, read as the reverse complement.
GCATCGACGCCACCTACCAGACGCGGCCCTGACAGGCGCTTTTCACCCTCGATCCTGATTTCACCACACTCGTAACGCGGGGCGCTTAGCCATGCCTATCGATCTCATCAAGCCGGGCGGAGATCTCGCTGCCGTCGACAAGCTCAACCAGACCATCGCGAAGGCGAATGAGGTCGACGGGAAGGCCTCGACTGCTGCGCTGACCACCGGCATCGCGGCGGAAGCGGCGGCGCGTCGTGCCGAGATACTCGCTCTGCCGATGCCAATCCCGGTACAGCATCGTCCTGGCGACGCACCGCTCCTGTTCGGCCGCTCGCTCGCCGACGGCGAGCCAGAGCTGATTCCGCCGCTGCCGGCTTCTCTCCTGCGCTATGGTGAAGCCGGCAAGGTCGTCCGCCTGACTGGCGACGACATCGTCGCGCCCCGCCATCTCTATGCGATCGAGCCCGGCCGGCGCTATCTCGTCATCTTCGCCGTGCAGCGCCGGGTGAATTCGGCCGATCCGGACAACGACGCGATCCGCTGCGCCTTGGCTTGGTATGGCCAGGGCAAGGGGCGGCTGCTGGCCACGCCGCAGACAGTTGTTCAGGACCTGCTCGGACTGACGACGGGATCCGGCCGCCAGGTGGTGCGCGCCGTCGTCTCTCGCTCGGCGGGCGCCGGCGTCGATATCGTCGCCCCGGCCGGCGCGCGCCATTCCCGCCCTTATTGCCAGGGCTTCGGCACGCTCGTGCAGAACGATGTCGAGGTCATCAACTGGGTCGATATCACCGACGCGATCGCCTTCGCGCCGGATGTCTCCAGCCTGCAGGATCAGATCGACCAGGTTTTGAGCCTTGGACTCGGTGACCGTGTTGGCGAGCTCGAGGCGCAAGTCACCGCGCCGAATGATTTCAGGGTGGCTACGATCGCAGATCTGATCGCCGCGAATGTGCCGGTCACGGCCGACACGGTCCAGGTGCTCGGATTTTACGCTCCGGGCGATGGTGGTGGCCATCGACGCATCCGCTCGCCGGGCGCCGACATCTCCAAGGTGCAGTCGGCCGATGGCGCGCTCTGGGCCGTCGCCGAAGCGGTCCCGGCCCTGCAGCATTTCGGCGGGGTGGATGATGGTGCGACCGACAACCGCGATCCGCTGGCGCGGGCGAAAAGCCACCTCGGTGCGACCGGTCGGACGCTGCGCCTGCCCAAAATCGGCACGGGCGTCTACGAATTTTCGACCCCTGGCGCCCTCATCGATCTTTCGGGCATCACGGCCCAGGCAGAAGCCGGGGTGAAGCTGCGCGGGCCGATCGCCTTCCCATCAACCACGCGCGCGACCGACATCCCGGTTGACTATCGGGACGCGGGCGGGACCGAGTTCGAGAATTTCAGGCTTCCGGCCTACCAGGCGCGTCCGATCGAGCAGAAGCAGCGCTGGCTTACGGGCGGTGACCTCGATCACAAGGAGATCAGCGCCTACGACATGACGACGGGCGTGGCCGAAAAGCTCGACCTGCTCGGGTCCGATGCGTGGGTGACCGATGCGGCTGTCTCATCGAGTGCCGACACACGCACGATCAATCTGACGGCTGACGGCTTCATGCGGGCCGCCTTCGTCCCGGTGCGTGGTGGTGACGAGATCAGCGTGGCGTTCTGGCCCGGCAACTTCATCCGCAGCGCGGTCATCCGCTATGCCGGCGGCTATGCGACCTTCTATGCCAATGACGGGCTGGCGACGCTGCGGATCAAGCCGATCGGCGGTGCGGCGACCGAGTTCACCGGCCTGTCCTGGTTCGGTCGGGCGGACAACCCCGCCTGGGCACCCAACAAAGCCGAATGGAAGATCCGCATCTACGATTCGCGGACATGGTCGCTGCTGCTCAATGGCATGGAGATCATCGCGCCGCAGGTCGTGGCCGGGCCGATCATGGATGCCGGCTTCGGCATGTACGGCGTCGACTCCATCACCGCCTCGATGTCCTACCTGACAAAGACCCGTCGCTCTGAACCGGCCGGTCAGGCGCCGGCGCGCGTCCTCTGCATCGGCGACTCGACCACCGAGGATATCATCGGCGGTTGGCCCTATGCGATGAAGGAGACGCTGAACGGCTCGCTCGGCCTGCGCGTCTGGGATGTCTTCAACCAGGCCGTCGCCGGCCAGACCAGCGCGCAGCAGCTCACCGCACTCAACGCCAATGACGCGCAGCTGACGATCGCGACCCATGTTGTCATCCATGTCGGTATCAATGACAGCCAAGGCTCCGGGCCGGCGACGACGCTGGCGAATATCGGAGCGATGATCGACCGCATCGTGTCGCGCGGCATCCCGGCCGGCCGCGTCGTGCTCTGCGTGCCTTATCTCTGGTACACGAAGATACTCGCAGGCGGCGTGAAGGGTTTCGACGCCGGGCCGAACGACGCGCATTGGCTGCTTCGGGCCGGCATCAAGCGCCTCGCCGCCACACGCGGCTGCCGCCTCGTCGATTTCCAGGAGGTGCTCGCCGCGGTCACGCCGATCGATCTCAACCGGCCGCTTCAGGTCGATCCGATCGTGCGCGACAATATCCACCCGACGCTCTACGGCTATCGCGCCATGGGCGAGGCCGTCGCGCGCGAGGTGCTGGCATCCTCGGCGCTCAGAATGACGCAGAGAATGGCGGCCTATCCGTTGCACGCCTCCTGGCTGCGCAACAGCTGGGCGCTGGACGGTGGCCGCCCTGCTCAGATCGAAGTGACAGCCGATGGCATGGTCTCGCTGACGGGCTTGCTCAACAAAGGCGACGTGGCGGAGCCCGTCATCATCGCGCGACTGCCGCCGAACATGCGCCCGTCGACGACGCGGGAGTATGCCGCGCGGACCAACACCGGCTCCATCACGGTGCTCTACGTGGGGCCGGACGGGAACCTCACCCTTTCCAGCTTCCCGGGCGGCGCGACCTCCGTGGCGCTGGATAACGTCGTCTTCCCGGCCTCCGACTGATTACCAGAGCGGCATCTCGCGCCGGGTTTCGGCCTTCTCATCGGGTGTCATGGGATAGAGCCAGGCCCGAATGGCTGACCCGAGCAAGAGAATGCCGAACACCGCCAACCCGAAAATCTGCCAGGTCTCTAATGCGCCCATCACCGTCTCCCAGACTGGAGCCGGGGAGTTAGGAACTCTCGCAGAGCGGAGCGCCGTCGCCTTTAGGGTTGCCCCCTGAACATACGCGACGGCCTCCCCGACGTGAGACGGAGAGTGCATTTGCGGCTGCACTAAGCCGCTCTGCGAGGGGTTCCTACGCCCCAGCCCGCCTGCCAGCGGGCCATCTACACGTTAGTCGCGAAGCCTCGCGATCTCAACCGCCGCCTTCGGGCGGCCTTTCATGTCCGGAGCATCACAATGGACACGACCGCTATCCAGCGGGCGCTGATCGCGCTCGGCTATTCGCTGCCACGCTTCGGTGCCGACGGCGACTTCGGCGGCGAGACGCGGACCGCCATGCAGGCGTTCCAGCGCAAGGCCGGGCTGCCGGTCACCGACAAGCCTGATGCGGCGACGATCGCGGCGTTGCAGGCGGCGGTGGCGGAAAAGGCCAAGCCGCTCACGATCGACCGGACCAAGTTCTTCGCCCATCTCCGCTCCGGCGCCGCACCGATGTTCGGCAAGAGCCTTTCGAAGAGCCAGGTCGCCGGGATGGAGGGCATCCTCGACGCCTTTGCGGTGGCCGGCGACGGCCGCGACAAGACGTTGGCCTATGGCCTCGCCACAGCGCGGCGCGAGGTCGGCTCCGGTATGATCCCCGTGCGCGAGGGCTTCAAGGCGACCGACGCCGCAGCGCGGGCCTATGTGCTGCGTCACTATCCAACGAAATACGGCAAGCCGGCCGGCCCTTGGGGCCATGTCTATTACGGGCGCGGCTACGTCCAGCTCACCTGGTTCGACAACTACGAGCGCGAGGGCATCGCCGCTGATCCTGACAAGGCGCTGGAGCCGAAGTTCGCGGCCGAGCTGCTCTTCAAGGGCCTGCTCGACGGCCGCTGGAACGGCAAGGGCCTCGGCCTCGCCCATTACCTGCCCACAGGCGGCCCTGACGATCTCAAGAACGCCCGGCGCACGGTGAACATCACCGACCATTGGGAGGAGATCGCCGGCTTCTACCGCCAGTTCATGGCGGCCATCGCGGCGGCTCGCGCCTGATCTGATCCCGCCGCGGCCGGGCCTGCCGCCAATCCACGACATCGGAGATCCCCATGATCCGCTATCTCGCGGCACTCGCTGCCGCCTGCCTTGGTCTTGTCCTGCTGGCCGCCAATGCGGAGGCTCAGGCGCCGTCGACGGGCGAATCCCTGTTCGGCGTGTTCCGGCCCTATCTGGTCGAGCTCGCCGGGGTCTTCATCGCGGCGCTCGCCGCATGGTTATTCAAGCTCCTGCGCGAAAAGCTCGGCATCGACATCGAGGCGAAGCATCGCGATGCGCTGCAGGCCGCTTTGACCAATGCTGCCGGCCTCGTGATCAATCGCGCAGGCGGATTGGCCGGTGCGCTGGCGCTGCCGAATGCAAACCCGCTCGTGCAGCAGGGCGTGAGCTACGTAATCGACAGTGCGCCCGATGCGCTAAAGCACTTCGGCATCACGCCCGAAGAGGCTCGCCGCGTCCTCACCGAGAAGCTGGAGGCGAAGATCGGCGTGCTGATCTCGACCGGCGCCGCGGCGAAAGCCTGACCTCAACTGCGGCTGAGCACTTGGCGCTGTGGACATCACCGGCCTCTCTTCCTTCCTGCTCGGCAATGGCCCTTGGGGGGCCGTTGTCCTGTACCTGCTGTGGGACCGGCATCAGCTGATCCAACGGCTCGACGCCTCCCAGAAGTCGTTCACGACGGATCTGCTGCGCATCATCGAAGAGGTGACGAAGGCGGTCTCTGCATCAACCGAGGCGATGCGGAGCAACACCGCTGTTCAGGAGCGGGCGGCCGACTCGGCCCGCGCCGTCGCGGAAGCCGTGAAGCTGATGCAGGCCGCGATCGACGGTCTCGAGAAGGACGTCGAGCGCCTCGATCGGGGAGGCGGCTGATGAAGTGGTGGCAATTCAACTGGTCTCCGCTCGGCCGACAGCGGCAGCAGCTGCGCGAGAGCCTGGCGCGGATCGAGGAAGACAAACGCGCCCGCAGCATGCGCGAGCTCAAGCGCGCCATGGATGAGAACGAAGAGGCCGCACTCGCGGTCCAGGCGGTCGGCAGTCGTCGCATCGCCGAAGGCCGGCCGCTCCGGGCCCTGCTCCAGGACCTCATCGAGCGCGTCAGCGAAGAACAGCGATCACTCCGCCGTAAGGATCAGCACTGATGGATATGCCTACCAACACTCTGCGGCGGGCCGCGTTGGCGTCCATGCTCGTCGGCGTCGTGCTGAGCTACCCGGCCGCGATCGCGACGCTGGGCCCGCAGAAAGCGATCGAGATCGGGAACATCATGGTGCTGGCGCTCGCTGCCGGTATCGTCGTGGCGTATGCGCCCCTGGCCTGGATGGCTTTCCGCAAAGGTGGATTGATCGACGGTGCCGACATTCTCTCTGTCGGCATCTTCGCCTCATGGGCCGGCGTTCTCTATGCTCGATCCGGGTCGATCCTCTGGCGATTGTCCGGTCAGCCTGTGGACTGGCTCAACTCGGGCGCCTGGGGCTTCCACATCGCCTTCAGCTGCGTCGGCGCCCTCTGCCACCTGATAGCGCCTGAAGCCGTCGCTGGCCGTGTGCCGACGCGGCAGTGGATCAAGATCGGCGCGCTGGTTGCCTTGGCCGTACTGGTCGTGGCCGGGCTGACCGTCCTCGTCGACGCCGACTGATCAACTATCGCGATCGAGCTCGCAGGGCGTCGACCTGACGATAGTGTTCGTGAACGCTGCCGCGCGACGAGAGATCTTTGCCGCCACAGAGACGGCAAACGTATCGCAGGCAGATATCCGGAATCGGCAGCTCTGCGGGCAGATCGTCTGTGCTGATCTCGCAGTAGCGGACGCAAGGGTTGCACCAGACCTCGGCGCGGTGCAGCCCTAGCGCTCGCTGGCTGCCGACCGTCGCTGGCGGCACCATCGAGCCGTCCTTATTATAGGCCCGTCTCGGGTTTCGCATTTCGACCTCCTTCAGCCCCGCTACGGCGGGGCGAACGGCGCGCGCAGCGCCGCCCGCCGCGGGCCCGACCTGGCAGAAGGTCCCGCGAAGCCTGTCGATCCGATGAAGGCAACCCGCCGCGCGCACCGGCGCGCTCGATAACGGTTGCATGTTCTCGGAATGTTCTCAATGGGTGAGTTCGCATTTTCCCCGGTCCGGCAGGCTCGGCCGCCGGCGGCCTATATCGGCGGCAAGAAGCAGCTCGCGGCGAGGCTCGCCGAGCTGATCGAGCGAGTGCCGCACCACACCTATGCCGAGCCGTTCGTCGGCATGGGCGGCGTCTTCCTGCGCCGGCGCCTCGCGCCCAAGGCCGAGGTGATCAACGACGTCTCGGCCGATGTCGCGACGCTCTTCCGCATCCTGCAGCGCCACTATGTGGCGTTCATGGACATGCTGCGCTTCCAGCTGACCAGCCGGCGCGACTTCGAGCGGCTGCTGCATGTCGATCCGGCGACGCTGACCGACCTCGAACGCGCTGCGCGTTTCCTCTACCTGCAGAGGCTCGCCTTCGGCGGCAAGGTCGCCGGGAGGAGCTTCGGCGTATCGCCTGGACTGCCAGGCCGATTCGATGTGACCAAGCTCGCGCCGGCGCTGGCCGATCTCAGCGAACGGCTCTCCGGCGTCATCATCGAGAATCTTCCCTTCCCCGACCTTATCGGCCGCTATGACGGCGCCGGCGTGCTGTTCTACCTCGACCCGCCCTATTACGGCGGAGAGGAGGATTACGGCTCCGGCGTCTTCAGCCGCGGCGACTTCCTGCGCCTGGCCGAGCAGCTCGCCGGTATCAAGGGCGCGTTCGTCCTCTCGATCAATGACACGCCGGAGATCCGGCGCGTCTTCGCAGGGTTCGCGATCGAAGAGGTGACGCTGACCTATACGATATCGGACGGGCCGGCGACCGAGGCGCGCGAGCTTATCATCACGCCGCCCGGGCTGGCGCTGAAGCCACCGCCGGCGCCCGATCTGTTCGCCACTTAGCTGTGGCGACCCGTGAGAACAGGCGGGCGACATGCAATGGCGAACCTTTCGCCAAGCCGTTGGATTCGGCTACTGTTCACAGTCCCTTCCGGGACGCCAGTTTCCTTTTCCGCTGCACAGGCCGGTTGCCGATCCGATCGGTGGAGCCGCTGCTGGCGATGCCGAGGTCGACCTTGCCTTCCAATGTGCCGCCGACGATTCGGACCGACCGCCTGATCCTGCGCGCCCCCGTCGCAGCCGATTTTTCCGACTATGCCGACTTCCTCGCCTCGGAGCGGGCGCGATATATGGGCGGCCCCTATGATCGGCGCGGCGCCTGGGGCCTGTTCTGCCATGACGTTGCGCAATGGGCGCTGTTCGGCCATGGCGCGCCGATGATCGATCTGCCGGGCAGGACCTGTATCGGGCAGGTCGGCATCAATCACGGCCCGCTCTTCCCTGAGAAAGAACTTGGCTGGCTGATCTATGCCGGGCATGAGGGACAGGGCTATGCGAGCGAAGCCGCCGCCGCTCTGCGCGACTGGGCCTTCGAGCGGCTCGGCCTCGAGACGCTGGTCAGTTATGTTGATCCGCGCAACCGGCGCTCCATCGCAGTGGCAGAGCGGCTAGGGGCGCGTCTGGATGCCAATGCAGACCGGATGGACCCGGACGATCTTGTCTACCGGCATGCCCGGTCCAAGGGAGCGTCGTAACCTAAGACCGGCACGAGGCCGCGCAGCCTTTCGCTCAGTGCTTCGTGACGTGCTCAGGCTTGCCCTTACGCTTGGTCGAGGCCAGTTTGTCGAGTTCCTTCTCGGTCATAGACTTGGCCATCGACTTCGAGGCGCCCTTCAACTCGCTCTTGGGGATATCGCCTCGCTTGGCGGCAAGCGCTGCTCCGGCGGCTTTCTGCTGCGCCTTCGATTTGGCTGGCATCGTCCATCCTCCGATGTGAGGGCTGTCGAGCCAGCAACCCGTGCATGCGGCGATGGTTCCGGATTACAGCTCCAAGCCGGCTCGCTTCGCGTGGCGATCTTGCGAACACTGCAGGCTTGCGCTTGCTGGTGAGGCCCTTGCTCGCGAGCAGTGGGCGCGGCAAAGCTCGTGGCACGGCTCTTGATAGAAGACCCCAAGGCCGCCAGCCCTCGCCCGTTGAGATCATCTTGCGCATCCTCGTCCTCAATCCGAACACCAGCGCCGAGATGACCGAGCTGGTCCTGCGCGTGCTGGCGCCGATGACGCCAGCTGGTGTCGAGCTCGTGGCGGCGACCGGTCGTTTCGGCGCGCGCTATATCTCCAGTCGCAGCGCCGGCGCCATCGCCGGGCATGCGGCGCTGGACGCCTTTGCCGAGCATGGGGCGGGGTGCGACGCGGTCTATCTCGCCTGCTTCGGCGATCCCGGGCTGATGGCGCTGAAGGAGATCGCGGGCGTCCCGGTGGTCGGCATGGCCGAAGCCGCCTGCCGGCAGGCGGCGGCGCAAGGCGGACGCTTCTCGATCGTGACTGGCGGCGAGCGCTGGGGGCCGATCCTGACGGAGTTCATCGCCGCGCTCGGGCTGGACGGCCGACTTGCCGCCATCGAGACGGTGGCGCCGACCGGCGGCGACATCGCGGCCGATCCGGACGGCTCGATCGCGCTGCTGGCCGAAGCCTGCCGGCGCACGGTCGCGCGCGACGCGGCGCAGGCGGTGATCCTGGGCGGCGCCGGCCTCGCCGGGCTCGCGGCCCGGGTCCAGCCTCATGTCGGCGTGCCGGTGATCTGTTCGGTCCAGGCGGGCTTCGCCGCGGTACTCGACGCGGCGCGCAATCCACCGTCCAAACCGGTTCAAGGCGATCTGGCGCTGCCGGCGCCTGTGCCGAGCATTGGGCTTTCCGCCGGCCTGTCGCGACTGCTGGGCGAGCGCTAGCGCCGCCTTCTTGGGACAGGTTGAAAAGGCCTTGTGGCGGCTCCGTTGGCTTGAGGGGCCGCCAGCCAGATCATGTGCTTGGCGCCGCCGGCCCCGGCGCGGGCGCGTACCGTCTTCTCCTCGACGGCGAAGCTGGCCTGGCGCAGGCGCTGGGTGAAGCTGCGGTCCGGCCCCGCTGACCAGACCGCGAGCACGCCGCCTGATCGCAAGGCCGCCTTTGCAGCGCCGAGGCCCGAATGGTCGTAGAGCCGGTCGTTGGACTCGACCATCAGCCCGTCCGGACCGTTATCGACATCGAGCAGGATCGCGTCGTAGCGGCTCGGACCTTCGCGAATCGCAGCCACAACGTCGGCTTCGCGCAGGGTGACGCGGGGATCGTCGAGGCAGCCGGCGAAGATCGAAGCGAGCGGCCCGCGCGCCCAGGCGATCACCGCCGGGATCAATTCGGCGACCACGATCTCGGCATCGGCCGGAAGCGCGGCAAGCGCCGCCCGCAGCGTGAAGCCCATGCCGAGTCCGCCGATCAGCATGCGCAGGCCTGGGCGCGGCCCGATCCTGTCGATGGCGAGGCTCGCCAGCGCCTCTTCCGAGCCCTTGAGGCGCGAGTTCATCAGCTCGTTATGGCCGAGCGTGATCGAGAACTCGTCCTCGCCACGGCGCATGAGCTTCAGCGTGCCGCCGCCGGGGATTGCTGCGGCGTCGAGCTGCGTCCAGGGCTTCATGCGCCGTCAGTCCAGCCGGGCGCGCTTGATGAAGGCGCCGGCCTTCATAATGACGGGCATGTGCCGGCCCTGGCGGGTCAGCAGGGACAGGTCCTCAAGCGGGTCGCCGTCGACGACGATCAGGTCGGCATAGGCGCCCGGCGCCACCGTGCCGATCTTGCCCTCGAGTTTCAGCAGCCTGGCGGCGACATGGGTGGCGGCGCCGATCACCTCATGCGCCGGCAGGGCGCGGCCGCGGATGACGAACTCCTCGGACTGATGGCGATGCATCTCGCCGAGCAGGTCGCTGCCATAGGCCATGGCGAGGCCCGCCTGTTTCATGATCGCCAGCGATTCCATGCCGGCGGCGCGGACATATTCGACCTTGGCGACGGAATCGGGCGGGAAGCCGAGCTTGCCGCCCTCGCTGGTGAGCTTGTCATAGGTGACGAGGGTGGGCACCGCGACGGCGCCGTTATTCGCTGCGAGCTTGGCGGTCTCGGCCTTGATCAGGTTGCAATGCTCGAGCGAATGCACGCCGGCCTCGACGCAACGGCGGATCGCTTCATCCGTGTAGACATGGGCCGAGACGTAAGTGCCGGCCATGCGGGCCTCTTCCACGACCGCCTCCAGCTCGCCGACGGAGAAGCCGAGGAAATGGATCGGATCGGTCGGCGAGGCGCAGCCGCCATTGGCCATGATCTTGATGAAGTCGGCGCCGCCCTTCAGCTCCTCGCGCGCGGCCCGTCGAACCTCGGCCTCGCCGTCGCAGATGCGGCCGAGCGCGCCGAGGCGATGCCGCGTCGTCGGCGCCAGCCGGTCGTCGTAGCGGCCGCGGAAATCGGCATGGCCGCCGGTCTGGCTCAGCGCCTTGCCGGAGATGACGAGGCGCGGCGTCGGGAAGTCGTGCTCTTCGGTCGCCTGCTTCAGGCCGAAATCGGCGCCGCCGACATCGCGCACCGTGGTGAAGCCGCGCAGCAGCATCTCGCGCATGATCACCAACGAGCGCACCGTGACGAGCGAGTCGGGCAGGGCGGCATTGCGACCGAGATCGGCGAGGCCGGCGATGACGTGGACATGGGCGTCGATCAGCCCGGGCATCAGCGTGCGGCCTTTGAGATCGATCACCCTGGCCTTGTCGGAGCGCAAGCTCTTGCCGACCTCGCGGATCAGCCCGCCCTCGACCAGGACGGAGACCGGCGCGGCCCGCTCGGGCGCGGTGCCGTCGACGATGCGGGCATTGTGGAACAGGGTCGCGGCCATGGGTTTTCCGTCCTTGCCTTTGAAAGTTCGGGAGGCGCAGTTCAGCGCAGCAGCAGCGCGGCGAGCCAGAGGCCCAGCCCGAAAACGACGTGGTTGATCAGTCCGATCAGCCGGACCTGGTTGGCGTTCGGCCGTTTGCTGGCGGCGAGGCCGAAGCCCATGCCCGGCTGCAGGATGAACCAGCCGCAGCCGACGGTGACGACGCCGACGATCAGGGCCGGCAGCAGCGTCGGATTGCGGGCCCAGTCGAGCCCCCAGATCAGCAGGATGATCGCGGCGAAGAGTGCACCGATCAGGTAGTGCATGATCCAGCCGATCGCGAGCTCGCTTGCGACCGGCGGCGTGTCGGCGATGGTGTCGTGCATGAAGCGGCCACGCGGCAGATAGGCGAACCAGCGCCCGACCATCGCCCAGTTCGCCAGCGGAATGCCGAAGGCGCGGTTGAGGAACAGCGCCCAGAGGTCGAGCAAGGCAGTCGCGCCGATGCCGATCGCGAGCGAGCGGCCGATCACTTCGAGCATCTACAGTCCCCCAGGCCGCAAAGCGCGCCGCCGGCTATGGAGGCGAAAGGACGCAGTGGGGTCAATCGCCAGTAGGTTGAATGTCCCGCCCGCAGCGCAGATGGGGCATGCGGCCGCGCGGCGCAGGAACCGCCAGGGGGGCGCGCTCGTTCTCCCCGCGTGACTTTCACGACGGGGGCGGTGATGGCAGTGGCGACGGCGAGCAAGGCGAACGCGACCGGTCCGCATGGGGCACGGGAGCTGCCTTCGGTCATCGTCACCAGCTACAATCTCGAAATCCGCGATGCCGATGGCTTCCTCGGCGACAAGGCGAGCCGCAGCGCCTTCATGGATCATCTCGCCGAATTGCGAGGCCACCTCGCCGAGGCGGGAGAGGATCCGCTGGCGGATGCCGGCAAGACACTGAGCAAGTCGGAGCTCGACAAGCTCATCACCGAGGGAACTGCCCGTGAGGCGGCGCTGGTGCTGTCGGCTGTCGAGCGCTTCGCCCAGTCGCTCGCCTTCGTCATCCGCCGCTTCCTGCGCCAGAAGGCCTGGAGCCCGGTCGAGCGCATCGTCGTCGGCGGCGGCTTCCGCCAGAGCCGGATCGGCGAGCTCGCCATCGCGCGGGCCGGCATCATCCTGCAGACCGAGGGCTACACGATCGAGCTCGTGCCGGTGCGCCATCATTCCGACGAGGCCGGGCTGGTCGGCAGCGCCCACCTCGCGCCGAAATGGATCTTCGAAGCCTATGACAGCCTGGTCGCGGTCGATATCGGCGGCTCCAACATCCGCGCCGGCATCGTCGAGCTGCGCCAGGACAAGGCTCCCGATCTCAGCAAGGCCCGCGTCTGGGAGACCGAGCTCTGGCGCCATGCCGACGAAGAGCCGAGCCGGGAAGAGGCGGTGAAGCGCCTCGGCAAGATGCTGCGCGAGCAGATCAGGCACGCCGAGGGGGAGGGCCTGCGGGTCGCGCCTTTCATCGGCGTCGGCTGTCCCGGCCTGATCGAGCCTGACGGCGCGATCGACCGCGGCGCCCAGAACCTGCCGGGCAACTGGTCGAGCAGCCGCTTCAACCTGGTCGAGAGCATTCGCGAGATGGCGCCGGAGATCGGCAAGCACGACACCGTCGTGACCATGCACAATGACGCCGTGGTCCAGGGCCTGAGCGAATTGCCGTTCATGCAGGATGTCGAGCACTGGGCGGTGCTGACCATCGGCACCGGGCTCGGCAATGCCAGTTTCCAAAACCGGGCGAAGCCGAAGGGCCGGGACAAGGACAAAGACAAGCCGAAGGACGGCAAGGGCAAGAAGGATTGAAGCGTCAGTCCCGCTTCGCCGGCAGCGCCCAGAGCAGCCCGCGCGTCACGATCACCGGGAAGACGGTGAGATGGTCCTCGCCGGGGATGATCTCGCTCGAAAGCTTGAGGCCGGGATAATTGCGCGCGCGCAGCGCCTGCTCGAACTCCCTGAGATCGGCGATCATGTCGGTCTTGCCATTGTAGCGCGGATCGCCCGAGGCCTTGTCGATCGTCTCATAGGACGCGATCGCCATCAGCACGTTCGCCTTCAATTCCTTGTTGGCCTCAGCATAGCTCCGTTCGCGCTGGAACAGCACCTTCTGGTCGAACCAGAGCGAGGGGCTGCCGATGATGTAGTGCGAGAACAGTTTCGGCTCGGTCAGCAGCACGTAGAGGCCGAAGAGCCCGCCATAGGAATGGCCGGCATAGATGCTGCGGGTCGTGTCGGTGCGATAGGTCGCGGCGACGAAGGGCATCAGCTCTTCGGAGAGAAAGCGGCGATAGCCTTCAGCCTCGCCGAAGACCGGCGGCTTGCCGGACGGATCCCGCGTCTTCTCACCGTTCGGCGTCGGCGTATAGTCGCGCCGGCGGCTGTATTCGGGCGTGTCGCCGACGGAGTAGGACAGGCCAACGAGGATGAACTCCTCCAGCCCCTGCGCCCGATTGCCGACCCGGCGCGCGATGCTGCGCACCAGCGGGAAGGCATAGTCGGCATCGGTGACGAACAGCACCGGAAAGCGCCGCCGTGGCTGGCTCTGATAGGAGTCCGGCAGGCTGACGAAAATCTCATAGTCGCGCTGCAAGGCTTTGGCGCGGATGGTCCTGACCTCGGTGCCCTTGAGCACGAAGGGCGGCGGCGACGCGGTGGCCCCGGCTGCCGAGGCCGGCGGCTCGGCATCGGGCTGGGCGATGGCGGCGGTGGCGACCAGCATGAAGGCGACGAAGGCAGGCAGGCGAAGCATTCCAGACCTCTCCGACAGGACTGTGCCGGGATCGTGACGGCTCGCGTAGCCGTCGCCAATAGGATGTCCCCGATATCCACGTTCGTCCCGGGCGCAGCGAAGCGAAGACCGGGACCCATTCCGGAACCTCATTCGGAAAGGCTCAGGCATGGGTCCCGGATCGGCGCCGCTGACGCGGCTTGTCCGGGACGACTCGAACTGGAGAGATGTCAGCGTCTCAGGCCCGGAGCTTCCAGCGCGAGCCCCTTGGCCCGCACGGCGAGAAAGAGTTCGAGCGCGAGATAATCGTCGGAGCCGTAGTCGAACTGCGTCGCCCGGACGCCGAGCGAGCAGGCGCGCAAGCGCCGGTGCAGGGAGCCGATCCCGTTCCATTCGAGCCGGTAGGCCGGATAGCCGGTGCCGATGCCGTAGCTGATCGTGTCGCCACGCAGCTTCTGGCCGACCAGACCGTCATGGCACTGCGTGCAGGCGAGATTGAGCTGGCCCTGCCGGCGCTCGTAGAAGGCCTTGCCGGCTTCATAATAGGGTTTGGCCGCGCCCTCGGCCGAGACCGACAGCGGCACGCCTCTCGAGAGCGAGGCGACATAGGCGGTGAGCCCGAGCAACTCCTGGCTCTCATAGCCGAAGGCGGGCTGCTTCTGCCGCTCGATCCGGCATTGCTCGATGCGACCCTCCAGATTGATCAGCTTGCCGCTGGTAACATCGACCTGTGGATAGCGTGCGGCTGCGCCGCGCAGGCTCTGCTTGGGATCGACATGGCAGGAGACGCAGGTCGGGCTTGTACCGTCGCGGCGGCTGAACAATTCCTCGCCCTGCTCGACCCAGAGCCAGCCGGGATTGCGGGCCCCATCCTCCTGCTGGCGCTGCATCTGCGGTGAGAGGAAAGCGCTGCCCGGCTTGATCTCTTGCGCGGCCGCGGCGCCCGTCAGCACGAGGAGGGTTGCTGCAAGAGCGCGCCCCACAGCGCTCATGTCACGACGAGACGGGCGGTGCGGGTGAAGGTCGCTCCGCCATCCTCGCGCCATTCGAAGGTGAGGTCGCCGGTCTCGACCGCACGGGTCGTGAAGCTGACGAAGGGGTTGGCGGAGACGCCGGTATGCATGTCGTAGCGGAACACCGGCTCGCCGGCATAGGTCACGGTCAAACGGTTCAGGATCTTGCGCGGGACGACACGGCCTTCGGAATCGACCTGGCCGCCGCGATCCATCGGATGGCGGACGAGGACGCGAATCTCGACGATCTCGCCGGCCTTGGCCTCAGCCGGCATGGTGATGCGGGCGTTGAACGATGCCATTGGGTCAGCCTCCGTCGATGCAGGCGCTGAGGGTGACCACGATGTCGGCATCGGCCATGACGTAGCCGCCGCTGTTCAACGCGGCAATCGCGACGACCTTCTGAGAGGTGGCCAAGCGCAAGGTGGCGCGGATGTCGGCCCGGCCGCTGCGCGGGGAGAGATGAAAGCGGGCAACGTCGGGAAACGGGTTCTTCTCGGCGATGACATGGATCCAGCGGACATGGTCGGCATCGGTCATCGGGCTCTCGACCTGGATCGCGACATCAACGGAATTGCCGTTCTCGACCAATTGCGGGATGTCGAAGCTGATCCTGCCGCGCTCGGGCACCGAGCCCTCGGTGATGCGCGCGATCAGCTCGGCGATGGTTGGCGGTGCAGCGACCTGAGCAGATGCGGGGACAGGCAAGGCGGCGAGCGCGAGGCCGGCGGCGCCGGCCGCCATGGCCTCGCGGCGCGAGAGCGCCGGTTCAGGGCGCGCGCAGGCTGGCGAGATAGGTGACGACATCCTCGATCTCCTGGGCATTCAGCGCCGGCCGATCGCGAAAGGCCGGGGCAACGTCTCGCAATCCTTCGACGCGAAAATAAGGCGGCATTACCGTCTGCGGGTTGAGCCGGCCGGCATCGACGAGGCGCAGACGTAGCTGTCCCGCATCGAGCCGGGCGCCGACGCCGGCGAGGTCCGGGCCGATCGTGCCCTGGAAGGGCTCGTTCGGCTCCGGCACCTGGTGGCAGATCAGGCAATTGCCCTGCGTGCGGTCGAGCACGAGTGCTCGACCGCGTTCGGGATCGCCGATCCTGCCGCCGAGCGGCGCGGGGATCGCGTCGCCGACGACTTCGTAGGCTTCGAGCGCCGCTGCTGGCGCGCTCGCGAGCGCCAGCACGATCAGCGCGGGCCGGATCGCGGCAGGCCTCACGCCTTGCGCAGATCCGTGTTCTTGAGTGGCAGGTTACGCACCCGCTTGCCGGTGGCGGCGAAGATCGCGTTCAGCACCGCCGGCGCGGCAACAGCGATGGTCGGCTCGCCGACGCCGCCCCAGAATCCGCCGGAGGGCACGATCACCGTCTCGACCGCCGGCATGTCCTCCATCCGCACCACCGGATAGGTGTCGAAATTCTCCTCGACCATGCGGCCGTCCTTGACCGTGCACTCGCCGAAGAGCGCAGCCGAGAGCCCGTAGACGAATGAGCCCTCGACCTGACGTTCGATCTGGGCCGGGTTGACGGCGTGGCCAGGGTCGGTCGCGGCGGTGATCTTGTGGATCTTGAGCTTGCCCTGCGCATCGACCGAGACCTCGGCGACGGCCGCGACATAGGAGCCGAAGCCCATGGTCTGGCAGATGCCGCGATAGACCCCGTCCGGCGCCTTCGTCCCCCAGCCCGCCTTTTCGGCGGCCGCGTTGAGCACTGCGAGGTGCTTGGGATGGTCCTTCATCAGCGCCCGGCGATAGTCGAGCGGGTCCTTGCCCGCGGCATGCGCCAGCTCGTCGATGAAGCATTCCAGATAGATCGCGTTCTGGTTGAGGTTGACCCCGCGCCAGAAGCCCGGCGGCACATGCGGGTTACGCATAGCGTGGTCGATCAGGAGGTTCGGGATGGTGTAGCCGATCGAGGCCTCCGGCCCGGGCGGGTTCAGTCCCTGGAAGACGACAGGATCGCGGCCGTTCTGAATGTTCTGCGGGAAGATGCCGGCGACGATCGACTGACCGGAGATGCGCATGCGCAGGCCGGTCAGGTTGCCGTCCTTGTCGAGCGCGCCGGTGAGCTTGCATTGCGTCACCGGGTGGAAGCGCCCGTGCAGCATGTCCTCCTCGCGCGACCAGATCAGCTTGACCGGCGTGCCTGGGATCTGCTTGGCGATGGCCACGACCTGGCGCACCCAGTCATGCACCGCGCCGCGCCGGCCGAAGCCGCCGCCGAGATCGATCTTGTAGGCCTCGCATTTGGCCAGCGGCAGGCCGGATGCTTCGGCTGCGGCAGCCAGCGCCGCCTCGCCATTCTGCGTGGGCGTCCAGACCTCGCAGCGCTCCGGGGTATAGAGCGCGGTCGCATTCATCGTCTCCATGCAGGCATGGTTCTGGAACGGATAGGAATAGACCTGCTCGATGACGCGTGCGGCATTGGCGATGGCGCCTTTGACGTCGCCGGCCTGGTTGCCGACAGCGGCTTGCGGGGCGTCGAGCCCTTCCTTCAGCCAGGCGGCGATGCTCTCGCTGGAGACCTTGGCGTGCTCGCCCTCGTCCCAGGTGATCGGCAGTGCGTCGAGCGCGGTCTTGGCGCGCCACCAGGTATCGGCGACGACCGCGATGGCGCTGTCGCCGACGGGCAGGACATGCTTGACGCCCGGCATGTCCTTGATCTTGGCGGCGTCGAAGCTCTTCACCTTGCCGCCGAAGACCGGGCAGTCCTTGATCGCGGCGTTGAGCATCCCCGGCAAGGTGAAGTCCATGCCGTAGACCTTCTTGCCGGTGGTCTTGTCGGCGGTGTCGAGCCGCTTCAGCGGCTTGCCGGCGATGGTCCAGTCCTTCGGATCCTTGAGCGGGACGTTGGCCGGCGCCGGGGCCTGGAGCTTGGCGGCCGCGGCGGCGACCTCGCCATAGCGGATCGAGCGGCCGGAGCCCTTATGGGTGATCACACCCTTGACGGCGCTGCATTCGCTAGCCGGCACCTTCCAGCCATCCGCGGCGGCCTGGACCAGCATCATCCGGGCCGCTGCACCCCCCTTACGGACATAGTCATGAGATTCGCGGATGCCGCGGCTGCCGCCGGTCGAGAAATTGCCCCAGACGCGATTGCGGGCGAGGTTCTGGCCGGGCGTTGGATACTCCGTGGTGACCTTGGCCCAGTCGCAATCGAGCTCCTCGGCGACGAGCTGGGCGAGGCCGGTCAGCGTGCCCTGGCCCATTTCCGAGCGGGCGATGCGGATCACCACCTTGTCGTCGGGATGGACGACGACCCAGGCATTGATCTCCGGCGCCGCGCCTTGCGCCTGCGCCTCACTGGCAAGGGGAACGGAGAAGCCGAAGCTGAAGGCGCCGGCGGCTGCGGCCGAGCCTTTCAGGATCGAACGGCGGGAGAGCTTGGTATCGGTCAAAGAGGCTAGACTCATGGCGTCCTCCTGATTGCGGATGGCGCTGCGGCGAGGCTGTGGCGCTCGAGCCGCGCGCAGGAAAAGGGGAAATTCGGATCAACCGCGGCCGAGCTGGCCGCCGGCAGCGACGTCCTTGATGGCGGCCTTGACGCGGTTATAGGTGCCGCAGCGGCAGATATTGGTCATCTCGGCGGCGATGTCGGCATCGCTCGGCTTGGGATTGGCCTGGAGCAGTGCGGCGGCGGCCATGATCATGCCGCTCTGGCAAAAGCCGCATTGCGGCACGTCGTGCTCGATCCAGGCCTTCTGGATCGGATGGTTGCCGTCGGGCGAGAGCCCCTCGATGGTGACGATCTTCTGCTCGGCGGTCAGGGCGCTCACCGGCATGGTGCAGGAGCGGGTGGCGACGCCGTCGATATGCACGGTGCAGGCGCCGCATTGAGCGACGCCGCAGCCGTATTTCGTCCCGGTCAGGCCGATCTGCTCGCGGATCACCCAGAGCAGGGGCGTGTCGTCCTCGACCGTCACGTCAATCGTCTTGCCGTTGATGCTGAGCTTAGCCACCGCAAACCTCCCGGTTTCGATTCCAAGATTGGCGAGAGAGCCAGCGCGCCTCGCCTGATGCACATACCGGCCCGTCAGCAGCCGGAGGTGTTCTTTGGAGGAATTCAAACCCAGAAGCGCGCTTGTCGCCAGAGGTAGTATGGTCACCGGCGATCACGGTCCCGTTGGGCTGTTTCCGGGCACCCGCTCTGCGATCCGCGCGGCTTTCATCAGCGCCGCCATGATGCTGTCCGGTTTTCCGCCGAAGACACCCAGCCTCTGGTGCGTCGGCTGCGGCGTGCTCTCACAGGAATGTGATGCTGTTGCACGATCATCGCCCGCCAGCGCTGCAAAGTTGCGAACGCCGCCATGCTGCCGTTTCGCCGGAGATGCTTGCTTTCGGCCCCGCGCAATGGCGAGGCTGCGCGACCATGCGAATCAGCCCGGCAGGACCGTAATGTCGATGATATCCGGCCTCGACCGTGCCTTCCGGCGTTGCGGCGGCGCCGCGCTCTTCGCGCTGGCGCTGCTGCTCCCGCTGACGGTGCTGGCGCAACCGGCCGACCCCGCAAGCCCCCGCGCGCGCCTCGATTCGATCAGGGGCGAGCTCACCCAGATCGAGGCGTCCCTCACCAATCCGAACGTCTCCGACGATGAGTTGCAGCGCCAGCGCCTGCGCCTGCAACCTCTGCTCGATCAATTGAGGCTCCTTACCGATGAGCAGGTGCCGCGCACCGAGCAGGCCAGGCTCAGGCTCGAACAGCTCGGGGCGAAGCCGGACGCCAATGCACCGCCTGAGACGCCGGACGTGGCGCGCGAGCGCGACACGCGCACGAAGAGTTTTGCCGAGGCCGATGAAACCCTGAAGATCGGGCGCGCGACGCTGCTCCAGGCCGAGCAATTGCAGAGCTCGATCGGCGATCTCAGGCGCGACCGTTTCGCCAAGGCGCTGTTCGCGGCCGGCCCCTCGATCCTCAATCCGGAGGTCTGGTCGACGACGCTGACGGCCTTCCCGGCCGATCTGCGCGCCTCGCAATTCATCTTCGGCGACTGGCTCTCGGTCTTCACCACGGCGCTGTTCAGCCCGCGCGGCGTCCTGGTCGCGCTCTCCTTCCTCGGTGCGATCGCGCTCTACGTGGCGCGGGCCCGCTATATGCCGCGGCTGACGGCGCGGCTGGCACGCAGCGTCGATTCCAGCGATCGCCACATGCTCTATGTGGCGTTGATCCGGGTTGTTGCGCGCACGGCGCCGCCGGCCCTGGCGAGCTGGCTGATCTATGCCGCCCTGAACACCGCCGGGCTGCTGCCGCCGCGGATCCAGCCCGTCATCCTCGCCATCGTTTTCGGCCTCGCCCTGATCGCCTTCGTCCAGGCGCTGGTGGATGCGCTGTTCGCGCCCGGCGAGCCGCAGCGGCGCCTCGCCAGTGTGATGGAATCGACGGCGAAAACCGTGACCTGGATGGCGAGCTCGCTCGTCATCGTCATGGCGATCGGCAAGGTCTTCGAGGCCTGGCTGCAGGCGATCGCCGCGGGCCTGACCCTATCGATCATCGTGCGCGGCGTCTTCGCCACCATCTTCGCGGTCATCCTGATCGTCGGGCTCTACCGCCTGCGTGACAATCAGGAGATCGAGCAGGAGGCGTGCCTCGGCCCCTATGTGCCGGTCGACGGCGCCAGCCTCGGCCCGGTGCGGATTCTCGGCTGGGTCGTCGGCGTCGCTGTCCTCCTGTCGCTGCTGCTCGGCTATGTCGTGCTGGCGACCTTCCTGACCGAGCAGGTGATCTGGCTCGGCATTCTCGCCGCCGTCTTCGTGCTGCTGATGCAGCTGATCGAGCTTGGCATCAGCAGCCAGCTCACCGGCGAGGGACGCCTTGCGCTGACGCTCCGGGCCGGGATCGGCCTGCGCGCGGCGACGCTGCAGAAAATCGCGGTGGTGCTCTCAGGCGCGCTCAAGATCGTGCTGATCGTCGTCACGGTGATGCTGGCGCTGGCGCCCTGGGGGCTGGAATCGACGGATTTCCTGACCTCGCTGCGGGCCGCCTTCTTCGGCTTCCAGGTCGGCGGCGTCACGGTCTCGCTGTCCTCGATCGTCGTGGCGATCATGCTGTTCGCGCTCGGGCTGGCGGCGACGCGCTCGCTGCAGGGCTGGCTGGAAGGCAAGTTCCTGCCGACGACCTCGCTCGACACCGGCCTGCGCAATTCGATCACGACCGCAGCCGGCTATGTCGGCTACGCGGCGGCGGCGGCCGTCGGCTTCTCCTCGTTGGGCCTCAGCCTGGAGCGGCTCACCCTCGTCGCCTCGGCGCTTTCGGTCGGTATCGGTTTCGGCCTGCAGTCGGTGGTGTCGAACTTCGTCTCCGGGCTCATCCTGCTCTGGGAGCGGCCGATCCGCGTCGGCGATCAGGTCCTGGTCGGCGACGCCGAGGGCATCGTCAAGCGCATCAATGTCCGCTCGACCGAGATCGAGACCTTCGATCGCTCCTCGGTGATCGTGCCGAATTCGAACCTGGTCTCGGGCGTGGTGCGCAACCGCGTCCGCTCCGACCGGACGGGCCGGGTGCTGATCTCGATCAGCGTGCCGCGCACGCTCAACCCGACCGAGGTCCGCGCGATGCTGCTCGACGCGGGCGAGGCGCATGGCGACGTGCTGAAGAAGCCACCGCCGAACGTGCTGTTCAAGAAGCTCGGTACGGCGACGATGGATTTCGACCTGATCTGCGTCGTCGGCGAGGTCGACATCGTCGGGCGCGTCACCAGCGATCTCAACTATGTCATCCACAGGCGCCTGAGCGAGCTGGAGGTGCCGCCTCCGGGGGCCGAGCTCACCGTCAGGGGACTGGAAGGCGTCGAGCATTCGCTCGGCGAGATCGCCGCGGCGGTCTCGAAGGAGGTCGGCCGCCGTGCCAAGCCGGCGAGCGGGCGCGTCAGCGTCAAGCGCTCTGGCCCGGCGCCCGAGGTCGAGGAAGAGCCGGAGGAGGCGCCGGCCTCCCCGGGCGCCAGAACAGAACCGGCCGCGAGCGGCGGCAAGGACGAGAGCAAGGACTGATGCGATGCGCCTTTTTCCCGCGCTACCGGTGCCCGAGCAAAGGCGGCGCTCGATGAGCTGCCCTGCCGCGCTCGCTGCAGCGCTGTCCGTGCTGAACCTCGCCGGCTGCACCGAGCCGGTCCGGACGCAACCGGCCTTCTACCGCGATCTCGGCTCGCCCTCGGCAAAGGTCGATGCGGAGGCGGCGCGCGCGACGATCTCGGCTTATCGGCTCAATGCCGGTCTCGGGACGCTGAAGCTCGATCCGGACCTGATGCAGGCGGCCGAGCAGGAGGCGGCCGCCATGGCCGCCGCCGACAAGCCGGCCCAGGCCGAGGCGGTGAAGGCCAAGCTGGCGCGGGCCGGGCAGCCGGGCGCCGAAGCCAATCTCTCGGCCGGCTATCGCCGCCTCGCCGAGGCCTTCTCGGGCTGGCGCGACTCGCCGCAGCACGACCGGGTGATGAAGGCGCCGAACGCGACGCGCATGGGCATCGCTTCGGCCTATGCAGCCGGGTCGAAATATCAGGTCTACTGGGCGCTGGTGGTCGCTCCGTGAGCGAGCGCGGCTGAGGCGGTCATTCGATCGCGAAATCGAAAGGCGTCCTCGGGAAAGGCTCGTTCGCCAGCGTGAAGTGCCACCACTCCTTGCCGACGCATTCGCGGAAACGATAGGGATCTGCGATTGAAGGAGGCGTTAAGGCAGAGGGCTTGCTCACGTCGCGCCGTTGTCTAAAGCTGCGCCACGATGTCTCTGCTTGCGATCTACGCCCGCGTCCTCGGCGAGCTCGGCCCGGAACGGCGCCTCGGGCTCATTCTCGCCATCGCCAACATCGCGCTGGCGGGCGCAGCCTTCGCCGAGCCGATGCTGTTCGGCGCGCTGATCGACAAATTGACCAGCCTGCAGACCGCCGGCACGCGCCCGAGCTGGGCTGACATCAGCGTCCTGCTCGCCGCCTGGGTCGGCTTCGGCCTGTTCAATATCGCAGCCGGCGTCTTCGTCGCGCTGTTCGCCGACCGGCTGGCGCATCGGCGACGGCTGGCGGTGATGGCGAATTACTTCGAGCATGCGCTAACCCTGCCGCTCGCCTACCACACGCAGACCCATTCCGGCCGCGTCCTCAAAGTGATGCTGGAGGGCACCAGCGGTATGTGGGCGCTCTGGCTCTCCTTCTTCCGCGAGCACTGCGCCAGCTTCGTCGCGCTTTTCATCCTGCTGCCGTTCACGCTCTGGAAGAACTGGCAGCTCGGCCTGGTGCTGATCTTCCTCGTCGTGCTGTTCGGCACGCTCACCGCCTTCGTGCTGCGCAAGACCGACAAATTGCAGAGCAATGTCGAGGCCTATCATTCGAGCCTCGCCGAGCGCGCCTCCGACGCGCTGGGCAACGTGCCGGTGATCCAGAGCTTCACCCGGATCGAGGCCGAGGTGCGCGGCCTGCGCAACACCATCACCAGCCTGCTCGAAGCGCAGATTCCGGTGCTGACCTGGTGGGCGGTCGCAACCGTCGCGACCCGCGCCTCGGCGACGCTGACTGTGCTCTCCATCTTCGTCGTCGGCACCTGGCTGCTGATGCAGGGGCTGACCACGGTCGGCGAGATCGTCACCTTCATGGGCTTCGCCACCATGCTGGTCGGCCGGCTCGAGCAGATCGTCGCCTTCGTGAACTTCATCTTCATGCAGGCGCCGAAGATGCGCGAATTCTTCGAAGTGATCGACACGCTGCCGGCGGTGCGCGACCTGCCGGGTGCGGCCGATGCAGGCCGGCTCGAGGGCCGCATCGCCTTCGACGACGTCTCGTTCTCCTATGACGGCAAGCGCGCCGCCGTCGCCGACGTCTCCTTCGAGGTGAAGGCTGGCGAGACAATCGCCATCGTCGGCTCGACCGGCTCTGGCAAGTCGACCACGCTCGGCCTGCTTCACCGCGCCTTCGATCCGCAATCGGGCCGCATCCTTGCCGATGGCCGCGACATCCGCGAGATCTCGCTGCTCTCGCTCCGGCGCAATATCGGCGTGGTCTTCCAGGAACCGATGCTGTTCGCGCGCTCGATCCGCGAGAACCTGACCGTCGGCAAGCCGGACGCGACCGATGCCGAGATGATGGAGGCGCTCGACCGGGCGCAGGCGACCGAGGTGATGGCGCGCCAGCCGGACGGGCTCGACACCATCGTCGGCGAGCGCGGCCGCACCCTCTCGGGCGGCGAGCGCCAGCGCCTGTCGATCGCCCGCGCTCTGCTCAAGAACCCGCCGATCCTGATCCTCGACGAGGCGACTTCGGCCCTCGATGCGGCGACCGAAGTGAAGCTGCAGAAGGCGCTCGACGAGGTGATGAAAGGCCGCACCACCTTCGTCATCGCCCACCGCCTCGCCACCATCCGCAATGCCGACCGCATCCTGGTGTTCGAGCAGGGCAAGGTGATCGAGATGGGCTCCTTCGAGGAGCTCGTCGCCAAGGGCGGGCGCTTCGCCGCACTGGCCCGGGCGCAGTACCTCGTCACCGACAAGCCGGTCGCGACCGTGTCGTCGCTGGCGAGCAAGGGCATCGTCGACGGCTGAGCAAAGCGTCCTTCCGCTTACCCGCGAGGTAATCGACCTGCCGCCAGCCCTGTCGCATGGTCCCGGCCATCGCGGGCTTCGAGCCCGCTTCGCACGGGAACCCGCATCATGACCGCCTATGCCATCGCCCACTTGCGCGACGTCCAACTGAACGCCGAGATCGTCGACTACATCAAGCGCATCGACGAAACGCTCATCCCCTTCGGCGGCCGCTTCCTGATCCATGGCGCGACGCCGGAGGTCATGGAAGGGCCCTGGGAGGGCGATCTCGTCGTCATCGCCTTCCCGGACATCGCTGCCGCTCGCGGCTGGTATATGTCGCCCGGCTATCAGGCGATCCTGGCGCTCAGGACGGGGAACTCGCGCAGCGCCGCGATCATCCTCGACGGCGTGCCTGACGGCTACAAGGCGACCGACTTCCTGGCCAAGCTCGCTTGACCATCAGGGCGCCGGCTCGTCCGGCGGGTGATGCAGGCAAGGGTCGAGCTTGACGTGGTCTGGCCCGAACTGCTCCCAGCTGCCGCTGACGACGACACGTTCGCCGGCTTTCCGGCCGTTGTCGTCATAGGTGACGCAGAGCACCTGCGGATCGGGCGCCCGGCACAGGCCGAGATAGGTCAGGCCGGCGCCGGTCTTGACCATGGTCAACGGACCCTCGACCTGGATGGTGACGAGCTCGCCCTCCCGGCCGGCCAGCGACTTAAGCGCCGTGCGCAATTGGCTGCAGCTCGCGCGGAAGCTCGGCTCCGGCTGGGCGCGCGCTGCGAGCGCGCCGGCAAAGAGCGCAGCTGCAGCGAGAAAGACGAGGCGGGAAGGGCGAAGGCTGGACGTGCTCATCGCACAGCTCTCGACTTGCTTTGTGGCGCTATTGCGAAGGATTGCAGCACGCGGGCAAACAGCGCGTGTCAAGGACCTGCCGTTGTGAGATCATTTTCGGCGTCTACTCGCCGAGCTCCATTTTTCAACGACGGATCCATTGCCTGACATGATGATCGCCCGTCTCGCCTGCGCCTGGGCCTCGGTCGCAGCCTTCCAGCTCTTCGGCGGCACATTGCTGGCGCAATTAGGGGCTCCGCTACCGTCGCTGCTGATCTTCGCCTGGCTGCTCGGCGTGATCGTCTGGTCGGCCTTCGGCGTGGTGCACGAGGCCGAGGAACTGGCGCACCGGCTCGGCGAGCCCTATGGCACGCTGATCCTGACGCTCTCGATCGTCATCATCGAGGTCGCCCTGATCTCGGCGGTGATGCTGGGCGCCAAGGGCGCACCGACGCTCGGACGCGACACGATGTTCGCGGTGCTGATGATCGTCCTCAACGGCGTCGTCGGCATTGGCCTGCTGATCGGCGGCCTCCGGCATTTCTCGCAGAGCTACAACCTCAAGGGCGCCTCGGCCTATCTGGCAGTGATCATCCCGCTCACCTTGATCCCGCTGGTGCTGCCGAATTTCACCACCTCGACGGCCGACGGCACGCTGACGACCTTCCAGTCGATCGCGTTTTCGCTGTTCACGCTGCTGCTCTACGGCGCGTTCCTGATCCTGCAGACCGGCCGGCACAGCGTCTTCTTCAAGGAACCGGCGGGCGAATCGAACATGCCTTACGGCGCGGCCTATGTCCGGGCCAGGATGCAAGTCGACAGCGAGCCCGGATCAATCCCGGCGCCGGATCCGGAGCCTGTCGATGAGCCATCGCATTCGCCTGCCGCAGGCTCGACCTCGCGCCATGTCGTGCTGCTGCTCGCCAATATCCTGCCGATCGTCATCCTGGCGAAGAGCCTCGCCGTGGTGCTGGATTTCGGCATCGCCCGGCTCGGCGCGCCGGTCGCGCTCGGCGGCATCCTGATCGCCATGGTGGTGTTCACGCCCGAATGCATCGCGGCACTCAAGGCGATCACCGCCAATCAGCTGCAGCGGGCGATCAATCTCTGCCTCGGCGCCGCCGCCTCGACGCTCGGGCTGACGGTCCCGGCGGTCCTGGTCATCGGCCTCGCCACCGGGCAGGAGGTCGTGCTCGGCCTCTCCGGCACCAATATGGTCATCCTGTCGATGACGCTGCTTCTGAGCACGCTGACCTTCACCGGCACGCGCACCACCATGCTGGAGGGGGCGGTGCATCTCTCGGTGTTCTTCGTCTTCCTGGTGCTGGTGTTCAGCCCCTGACCGAGGCGGCGGCCGGTTCCGGCTGGACCGGCACGCCATTGCCCACCGGAGCGATCCTGAGCGCCGTCAAACGGTTGCGGCTCTTGCGCATCACCTCGAAGCGGAAGCCGTGGAAGGTGAACGCCTGGCCGGCATCGGGGATGGCGCGAGCCTCGTGGATGACGAGGCCGGCGATGGTCGTCGCCTCGTCATCGGGCAACTGCCAGTCCATCGCCCGGTTGAGATCGCGGATCGGCACGCCGCCATCGACGATGACGGCGCCGTCCGGCTGCTGGCGCAGGCCGGGCACGGCGATGTCGTGCTCGTCGCGGATGTCGCCGACGATCTCCTCGAGGATGTCCTCGAGCGTCACCAGCCCCATCACCTCGCCATATTCGTCGACGACGAGGGCGAAATGCGTCTTGCGGGCGAGGAAGGCCTTGAGCTGCTCGGGCAGCGGCGTGTTCACCGGCACGAACCAGGACTCGAGCGCGATGGTCGCGACATCGAGCTTGCAGGCGTCGCCGCCGGCGGCATCGAGCGCGCGCAGCAGGTCCTTGGCGTGCAGAACGCCGACGATGTTCTCGGGCTTGTCGCGCCAGAGCGGCATGCGGGTATAGGGCGAGGCCAGCACCTCGCGCACGATCGCCTCGGGGCCGAGGTCGAGATTGATCGTGCGCATCTTGGTGCGGTGGATCATCACATCGGCGACTTCAAGCTGCTTCAGGTCGAGCAGGCCGCTGACCATGTCGCCGTCGGCCTTCGCGACCGTGCCCTCCTGGCGCATCAGCTCAACCTGGTCGCGCAAGATCTCGTCGATCGCCAGCACCGGACGCTGCGAGTCGATCCGCAGCCCGAATAGGCCGAGTGAGCGGCGCGCGAACCACTGCATCAGCCGGACCGGCGGACCGAGCACGGCGAGCAGGCGCGCCACCGGCCGCACCAGCTTGAGCGCCATCCGCTCGGGCTCGGCGACGGCCGCCATGCGTGGGGCGAGCTCGCCGAGCACGACGATAATGAGGGCGACCGCGATCGCGAGCCCGGCCGCGCCGCTGGCACCGAAGGAGGCGAGCGCGGCATAGGCGGCGAAGCTCGCCGTCGCGGTCTTCACCAGCGTTCGCGCCAGCAGGAAGACGCCGCTCAGCCGCTCGCGGTCGCCGAGCACGCGCAGCGCGATCGCGGCGCGGCGGCTGCCGGCCTTTTCCTGCTGGACGAGCCTGGCGCGCGAGATCGCATGGAGCGCCGCATCGGCCGCGGCAAGGAAGCCGGTCAGGAGCACGCCGAGCGCGACGATGGCGATGGCGAGCCAGGGATCGAGATGGGGAATGGCGACCATGGAGGAAGCTCAGGCCCCTGCGAGTTCACTTTCGATGAAGTCGAGGGCGGCCTCGGTGGCGACGCCCGGCGCGATGAAGGCCTTGCCGATGCCATGTGCCAGGATGAAGGTCAGCGCGCCGCGCTTGACCTTCTTGTCCTGGGTCATCGCCTCGACGATCTCGGCCGCCGTGCCGGCGGCGCCGGGCACGTCCTGCAGACGGGTCGGCAGCCCGACGCTTGCGAGGTGCCGCGCGACGCGCTCGGCATCCTGGCCGGAGCAGAGGGCGAGCCGCTGCGAGAAGCGGAAGGCGAGGCAAAGCCCGATCGCGACGGCCTCGCCATGGACGAGCCGGGTGGAATCGTAGCGGGTCAGCCGCTCCAGGGCATGGGCGAAGGTATGGCCGAGATTGAGCAGGGCGCGGTCGCCGTCCTCGCGCTCGTCGCGCGCCACGATTGCGGCCTTGGCCCGGCAGGCGGTCGCGACCGCGTGGTCACGTTCCGGTCCGCCCTTCATAACGCGGCGCCAGTTGACCTCGCACCAGTTGAAGAAGCCGGCATCGTCGATCAGCCCGTACTTCACCACCTCGGCATAGCCGGCCTTGAACTCGCGCTCGCTGAGCGTATCGAGCAGCGCAGTGTCGCAGACCACCAGAGCCGGCTGGTGAAAGGCGCCGATCAGGTTCTTGCCATGGCTGGAATTGATGCCGGTCTTGCCGCCGACGGAGGAATCGACCTGGGCAAGCAGGCTGGTCGGAATCTGGATCAGGCGAACGCCGCGGCGCAGCACTGAGGCGGCGAAGCCCGAGAGATCGCCGACGACGCCGCCGCCGAGCGCGATGACGAGGTCGTTGCGCTCGATCTTGGCGGCGAGCAGCCCGTCGCAGAGCTCGATGAAACGGGCATAGGATTTGGACGCCTCGCCCGGTGGCACGGTCAGGCGCGTCGTGGTGACGCCGACCCGATGCAGGCAGGATTCGAGCGCCGGCGCATGGAGGGCGGCCAGGTTCTCGTCGGTGACGATGGCGGCACGGGCGCCGGGGAAGCGGCGGGCGATCGTCTCGGCAGCCTCGCAGAGCTGGTGACGGCCGATCAGGATATCGTAGGAGCGCTCGGCCAGCGCGACCGGCACGACGATGGGCTCTGCGGTGGCGGGAGCAGGGACCGCGGCGCTCATCGCGTGCTCTCCTCGCGCAGCCGCTGGTCCAGCGCCGCCAGCGCATCCTCGACCACGACCTCGTGCGGATCGTCGCGCGAGAGCAGGGTGATGTCGGCGAGTGCGTAAACCGGCTCGCGCTCGGCCAGCATGCGGCGCATCGTCGCCTCGGGATCGGCCGTCTGCAGCAGCGGGCGGTTGCTGCGCTTGCGGACGCGGCGCATCAGCACGTCGAACTCGGCCTTGAGCCAGATCGAGACGCCGAGCTCGGCGATGCGGGCGCGGGTGTCGGCGTTCATGAAGGCGCCGCCCCCGGTCGCCAGCACAAGCGGCGCGCGCGTCGTCAGGATGCGGGCGATGACCCGGCGCTCGCCGTCGCGGAACTCGCTCTCGCCGCGCTGGGCGAAGATCTCGGGGATCGTCATGCCGGCAGCGGTCTCGATCTCGGTATCGGCATCGACGAAGGGCAGGCCGAGGCGGGCGCCGAGGCGCTTGCCCACCGAGCTCTTGCCCGAGCCCATCATGCCGACCAGCACCACGGCCCGCGCGCCGAGCGCGGCGCGCAAGGCGATGCGATCCACCTGTTCGATCGTTTCCGCCATCGTCATCGACTGAATTCCTTGAAGCCGCTCTAGCATGAGGATCGCGGTACCGCCATGTGCGATGCACAGCAGCTTGACCGAGGCGGTTCGGTCGGGCCCGTAGCGCCGCGACGGGGCGATGGGACACGCGATGACGGTGGCCGACGAAGATAGCGGGATCGCCGCATTGCGGCCGCCCTTCGTGCTGCTGGAGGATCGGAGTCGGGCGGGGCAGGCGTTGCTCTTCACCGACCCCGTCGAGATCATCGAAGCGACCGAGGCATCCGGGATCGTCGGGGCGTTCGCCCGCATCGAGGCCGGATTGGCGCGCGGCCTGCACGCAGCCGGCTTCCTCTCCTATGAGCTCGGCTACGCTTTCGAGCCGCGTCTGGCGGCGCTGTTGCCGAGTGAGCATCGTCTGCCGTTGCTCTGGTTCGGCCTGTTCGAGGCGCCGCGCAGCATCGCGCCAGCGGAACTCGATGGGGGCTTCGCAGCATTGTGTCCGCCGCCGCTCGACGATCTGGCATTCGGGCTGGACGAGGCCGAGCACGCGTTGGCCGTCCAGCGCGTGCTCGGCTATCTCCATGCCGGCGACGCCTATCAGGTCAACCTCACCTTCCCGATCCGCTTCCGTTACCCCGGCGACCCGCTGGCGCTCTACGGCGCGCTCAGGGCGAGCCAGCCGGTCGCCCATGGCGGCATGGTCGTGACAGGCAAGGCGAGCATCCTTTCGGTCTCGCCGGAGCTGTTCATCGAGACCGCACGCGGGCAGGCCGTGACCCGGCCGATGAAAGGGACGGCGGCGCGCGGTGTCGATGCGCAAGCCGACATGGCGGCGAAGACAACCTTGCGCGCCGACCCAAAGCAGCGTGCCGAGAACCTGATGATCGTCGACCTCCTGCGCAACGATCTCGGCCGGATCAGCGAGCAGGGCTCGGTGAAGGTGCCAGCGCTGTTCAGCGTCGAGACTTATCCGGGCTTCCACACCCTGACCTCGACGGTGACGAGCACGTTGCGGCCGGGCCTGTCACTGGCCGAGCAGATGCGGGCGCTGTTCCCCTGCGGCTCGGTGACGGGCGCGCCGAAGCTGCGGGCGATGGAGATCATCCGCGAGCTCGAAGCCGCGCCGCGCGAAATCTACACCGGCTCGATCGGGATGATCGCGCCGAATGGCGACCTTCGCTTCAACGTCGCGATCCGGACCGCGACGCTGCTGCCCGGCGGCGAGGGCCTCTATGGCGTCGGCGGCGGCATCGTCGTCGATTCGAAGCCGGCCGAGGAATATGCCGAGTGCCAGCTCAAGGCGCGGGTGCTGACCGATCTTGCCGAGGACTATGGGCTGATCGAGACGCTGCGCTGGTCGGGTAGTTTTGTCCGCTTGGCGCTGCATTTCGAGCGTCTGGCTACGTCGGCCGCGGCGCTTGGTTTCCGCTTCGATCGCGAGTACGCCCTTGCGCAACTCGCCAAGGCCGAAGCCTCGTTTCCGGTCGGTGAGGAACGTCGCGTCCGCTGCGAACTGCGTCGCAACGGTGCGCTTGAGATCACCACGGCGCCGACGCCTCCTGCGGCCGATGGAGCGCTCCGCATCACCGTCGCCAGCCAGCGGGTCGATGCCGGCGATCCCTTCCTGCGCCACAAGACGACGCGGCGAACGATCTATGAACGGGCCTTCGCCAAGGCGACAGCGCAAGGTTGCGACGATGCCCTGCTTCTGAACCGGCAGGGCTTCATCACCGAGACCAGCCGCAGCAACATTTTCATCGAGCGCGACGGCGTCTTGCTGACGCCGCCATTGGAGCATGGCCTCTTGCCGGGCGTGCTGCGCCGCGAACTCATCGAAACCGGCGCAGCTCGCGAGGCGCCCTTGCGCCTCGACGATCTCCGGCAGGCCGGGCGCTGTTATGTCGGCAACAGCCTGCGCGGGCTCCAGATCGCGGAGCTCGCTGGTTCTTCGCTTGCATCCGGCCGGGTCGATCAGAAATAACGGGTTGGGGTGGATGGGGAATCGCCGGCCGTGCCGACGCTGTTCAAGTTCCTGACGTTTCTGGCCGTGATCGCCGGGCTGGTCTATGGCGGCATGATCGCGCTGGTCATCTTCGTGAAGCCGGAGCCGCGTGAGATGGTCGAGATCGTGCCGCCCTCGAAGCTGCAGCAGAAATGAGCAAGCAGGCGCGCTCCTGGCTGAACGGCTTCCTCGACATGCTGTCGGCCGAGCGCGGTGCAGCCAAGAACACGCTCGAAGCCTATGAGCGCGACCTCGAGGACTATCTCGGCTTCGCCGCCAGCCACGGCGGTCCCGCAGCCGTCACGGCCGACGATCTCCGGGCGTATCTGGTCGAATTGTCAGAGCGGGGCCTGAAGGCCTCCTCGGCAGCGCGGCGGCTCTCCGCTGTACGGCAATTCCATCGCTTCCTCTATACGGAAGGCCTCGCCGGCACCGACCCGACCGCCGCGATCGAGGGACCGCGGCTGGGCCGGCCATTGCCGAAGGTGCTCAGCGTCGCAGAGGTCGACAGGCTGATCGGCACGGCCCAGCAGATGGCAGAGCAGGAGGGACTCTCACCCGCCGCCCGGGCGCGGACGGTCAGGATGCGCTGCCTGATCGAGATGCTCTACGCCACCGGCCTACGCGTCTCCGAATTGATCGCGCTGCCGCTCTCGGCGGCGACGACCCGCGAGCGCTTCCTGGTCGTGCGCGGCAAGGGCGACAAGGACCGGCTGGTGCCGCTGAACGAGGCGGCGCGCATCGCAGCCACAGCGCATCTCGCTTTGCTGCGCGAGCAGGGCGCAGCCGACGGCCGCTGGCTCTTTCCCTCGGACGGCGAGAGCGGGCATCTGACCCGCCAGGCCTTCGGGCGCGATCTCAAATCGCTGGCGGCGGCGGCTGGCCTGTCGCCGGCCAAGGTCTCGCCGCATGTGCTCAGGCATGCCTTCGCCAGCCATCTCCTGCAGAACGGCGCGGACCTGCGCGTCGTGCAGGAGCTGCTCGGCCACGCCGATATCGCGACGACGCAGATCTACACCCATATCCTCGACGAGCGATTGAAGAGCATGGTGCGCGACTTGCACCCGCTGATGGATGGGGAGGGGTAGAGCAGATTTCTACCTGACTGAAACGCGAACCCGTCATTGCGAGGAGGGTACCGACGAAGCAATCCAGTGGCGGCAGAGCGCTACGTCCCCCTGGATTGCTTCGCTGCGCTCGCAATGACGGGGAGATCAGATCGGAACGGACTCAAGCTGGGCTTAGGCCGCGTTCGGCGCCCCCGGAGCCGCCTCATCGCCTTTCCTGCCGCAGAGCGCCAGCATGGCGCGGGCGATCTCGGCCTCGCCCATGATGGTCCGGCTGGCGCCGCAACCCTTGAGATGCTCGACCTCGGCGAGGGAATGGGCGCGGGCGACGATCGGCAGACCCGGATTTTGCTTGCGGGCCTGCTCGCAGACCTGGCCAGCCTCAAAGCTGCCGGGGATGGCGACGAAGAGGCGCTTCGCGCGGGCAAGGCCGGCGGCGCCGAGCACTTCAGGGTCGGCGGCATTGCCGACGAGCACCTCGGCGCCGTCGCGGCGGGCGGCGGCGACGCCGTCATCCTGATCCTCGATCACCAGAAGCTTCTCGCCCATCGCGGCAAGGCCGGCGCCGAGCAGCGAGCCGACGCGGCCATAGCCGACGACGACGATGTGGTCGGAGAGCGCGGTCGGGGCGATGTCGCGCTCGGGGGCAGGAGCAGGCTCGGGCTCCGGTGCGGCAGCCGGCGCGTCCGGCTGGGGGGCGGGCGCTGCCTCGGCCGGTTTCGATTCCGCTGGCTTGGGTTTGGCCGGTACAGCGTCCGGCGGGGCGAAGCGGTCGACCAGCTTGAACATCAGCGGATTGAGCACAATCGAGAAGATCGCACCGGCGAGGATCAGGTCGCGCCCCTGTTCGGGCAGCAGCTTCAGGGAGACGCCGAGACCGGCGAGAATGAAGGAGAACTCGCCGATCTGCGCCAGGCTGGCCGAAATGGTCAGCGCGACCTGATCGGGCCTGCCGAAGGCGCGCACGATCAGCCAGGCGGCGAGCGACTTGCCGAACAGGATGATGGTGATGGTCGCGATCAGCGGCAGCGGGGCGCGCAGGACGATGCCGGGATCGAAAAGCATGCCGACCGAGACGAAGAACAGCACGGCGAAGGCGTCGCGCAGCGGCAGCGATTCTTCGGCGGCGCGATGGCTGAGCGGCGATTCGCTCAAGATCATGCCGGCGAAGAAGGCGCCGAGCGCGAAGGAGACGCCGAACAGGCTGGCGGCGAGATAGGCGACGCCGAGCGCGATCGCCAGCACGGCGAGGCGAAAGAGCTCGCGCGAGCCGGTATGGGCGACCCAGTGCAGGATCCAGGGGATCAGCCGGCGCCCGACGATCAGCATGAAGGCGACGAAGGCGGCGACCTTGGCCAGCGTCAGGCCGAGCACGCCCCAGAGGCCGAGATCGAAGCGCGTCGCCAGCGGCCCCCCTCCGGAAGCAGCGCCCGAGCCGCCGTTGAGCACATCGGCGACCGCCGGGATCATGACCAGCGCCAGGACCATGGCGAGGTCCTCGACGATCAGCCAGCCGACGGCGATCTTGCCCTTCTCGGTCTGGACGATGCGGCGTTCCTGCAGGGCGCGCAGCAGCACGACGGTACTGGCGACCGAGAGCGCCAGGCCGAAGACGAGGCCGGCGATCACGGTCCAGCCGAGCAGCAAAGCGAGGCCGAGGCCGAGCAGGGTCGCGGCTGCGATCTGCACCAGCGCGCCCGGCACGGCGATGGCTTTGACCGAGAGCAGGTCCTTCAGCGAGAAATGCAGGCCGACGCCGAACATCAGCAGGATGACGCCGATTTCGGCGAGGTCGTTAGCGAGATTCTGGTCGGCGACGAAGCCGGGGGTGAACGGTCCGACCGCGACGCCGGCGAGGAGATAGCCGACGAGCGGGGAAACCCTGAGTTTCTGCGCTAGCGCCCCGAACACGAAGGCGAGGCCGAGGCCCATGACGATGATGGCGATCAATGGGCCGTGATGCATGGGTCTCCGGTGGGCAGGTGGGAAGAGGGAGTGCGCCTGCGACTGTGCGGATCGCGGCAGGCGATTTCAACCTTCGATGGAAGACAAAAGTCGCAAGCCGGCTGCGACATGGCGCGCGGTGCGCGGGATCAGGCCTTGGTCGGCTTGTGCTCGAGCAGGATCTGGCCCTGCTTCTCGACCCCGCGCTTGAGCTTCTCGGCGAAGATGGCGAGCATCAAAGGCAGCATCACCTCGACGCGCACGAGCGCATCCTCGACCTCGATCTTGCCATTGACGGTCTGGCCGAGCGCGGCGACGGCGAACTGCAGGGTATCGCCCTGCCAGCTCTCCTCGACGAGCTGCATGCCGAAGCCGCCGAGCTTGTCACGGACCTTGCCGACGCCGCCCTGCAGCCGCTGGCGGGCCGCCTCGCGGCCGAGCGAATGCGAGATCGTGATGGTTACGGGGCGTTTCATGCGTCAGGTCCGGGAAGCGTGGGCGAGCTGGCGTGCCGCTGAGATGGGCTGCGTGGCGGGCGCTTGCAACCGTCTAACGCTCGCCGACCGGTCCGACATTTGAACGAGTCGTTCCGGGCGACCGCAGGGAGACCAGGGATCCATTCCGGAACCTCTATCGGAAAGGCTCAGGAAGGGGTCCTGGATCGGCGCGGCTGCGCCGCTTGTCCGGGACGACTCGGTTGAGTGAGTGACGTGGGAGGATCAATGGCTGCGGGATTCGAGCGCCTGCTGGCCCTGCGGCGTGACCTTCCAGAGCTCGTCGCCGGGCTCGGCCAGCCCGCGGCCCTGAAGCAGGCGCAGCATCGCCTCGCCGAAGATGAAGCGGCGGGTTTCCTCGTTGATGCTTTCCAGCGCGATCCACTCCGGATCGGTCATCACGATGGTCTCAGGGTTCGTCGCGGTCTCGGCCATATCGTCCTCCTCCGTGGCGGTTGCTCCGATCAGAGGCAAAATCGCGAGCAATCTTGGAGAGTATATGGCCGGCTTCGGGTGGCGTTGCGGCAATTGCGCGGGTTTTCCGGGTTAGCCCATGGGTTTACCGGGTCAGTGCTAGCCAAAGGGCAGGCGCAAGCCGGCCTCGGCGGCGCAGGCCTTGAGCGCCAGCAGGATCGCGTTCTCGTCGGTCTCGACACCGTGCCGCTGCAGGCAGGGCACGAGGATAGCCGCCTCGGCGTGGCCGGCCGGGCCGATCACCGGGCAGGCGATGTCGGTGACGGCGAGGATGTCGCGGCTGGGCGCGATGCGGTGCCCGAGCGCGCGCACTTCCGCGAGCGCGACCTGTGTTGCCGGCTCATCGAGGCGCTTCCGGATCTCCGGCGGCGCCTCGCGCATCAGTCCGCGCCGGCGCGCCTCCGACTGGAAGGCAAGAATGAGGAGGCCGGAATTGGCGTCGAGCGCCGGGCGGCCATAGCCGGGGCGGACGATGACGCTGGCGTCGAGATGGCCGGCGGTGGTGGCGAGCACCACGGTCTGGGCCCGGCTGAGCACAACGAGATGGGCGGCCTGGCCGCTCTCCTCGCTGAAGCGCTCCATCAGCGGCAGCACCACCGAGGTGAGCTGCTTGCCGCCCGGTGTCCTGATCCCGAGGTCGAACAGGCGGCGGGACAGACCGAGCCGGTCGGTCCCCGGCTCGCGCTCGAGATAGCCGCGCTGCTGCAGCACGAAGACCATCCGGAAAATCTCGCTCTTCGAGCGCTGCAGCCGCTCGGCGATCACGCGGGTCGAGAGCGGCTCGCCGGTCTCGGCGAGCAGCTCAAGGATGTCGAGCCCCTTCTCCAGGGCGGGGGCGGCATAGGCCGCCTTTTCCTCGGTGTCGGCTTCAGGGAGAACGCTCATGTTGCGCCTGTTTCATATGTGAAGCTTGACATCAAATAAGAAGCCAAACTAGCCTCCGGGTAAAGAGGGAGCGACATGAGCGCATCGCCGCGACATCCGTCCAGCGCATCCGGACGGCGGGCCTATGGCCCGCAGGCCCGGCAGGGCTGACGGCGATGAAGTACGGGCTCCAGTTTCGCGACGTCTTTGCGGCCTGGGAGTCCATTCTCGACGGCGTCTGGATCACGCTGCTGCTGTCGATCACCGCGATGGTCGGCGGGCTGCTGATCGGCATCCTGTGTGCCGCCGGGCGTACCTACGGCCCGGCCTGGCTGCGCGGCATCGTCGGCGCCTATGTCGAGATCATCCGCAACACGCCGCTCATCGTACAGCTCTTCCTGATCTTCTTCGGCTTGCCGAGCTTCGGCGTCAGGCTCGACGGCCTGACCGCTGCGATGATCGCACTGGTGATCAATCTCGGCGCCTATACCACCGAGATCGTCCGTGCGGGCCTGGAAGCCGTGCCGAAGGCGCAGGTCGAGGCCGGGCATTCGCTCGGGCTCTCCGGCCTGCAGGTCTTCCGCTACATCGTCGTCTTCCCGGCGCTGAAGGCGATGTTCCCGGCGCTCGCCAGCCAGTTCGTGCTCCTGATGCTGGCGACCAGCGTCGCCTCGCAGATCTCGGTGCAGGACCTCTTCCATGCGGCGTCGATCGTGCAGTCGCGCACCTTCAGGGATTTCGAGGTCTATACGGTGATCGGCGTGCTCTATCTCGCGCTCGCCATCGGCTTCCGCGGCCTGTTCGCCCTGATCTACCGCCTGGTGTTCGTCCGATGATCCGGGAATTCGGCCTCATCGATGTGATGTACCTGATCGCGGCGGCGCGCTGGACGATCGCGCTGACCGCGGTCGCCTTCGCCGGCTCGGCGGTGCTGGGCCTCGCGCTCGCCATCCTGCGCATCCTGCCGGTCGCGCCGCTGCGCTGGCTCGCGGCGACCTATATCCAGCTGGTGCAGGGCACGCCGCTGCTGGTCTGGCTGTTCCTGATCTTCTTCGGGCTGCCGCTCGCCGGCGTCTCGGTCAATCCCTGGATCGCGGCCGCCGTCGCCTTCTCCGTCTACGGCTCGGCCTTCCTCGGCGAGATCTGGCGGGGCGCGCTGGTCTCGATCGCGAAAACACAATGGGAGGCGGGCGCCTCGCTCGGTCTCTCGCTGGCTGAGCAACTGCGCTACGTGATCATCCCGCAATCAATCCGGATCGCGATCCCGCCGACGGTCGGTTTCCTGGTGCAATTGATCAAGAATACCTCGCTCGCGGCGGTGATCGGCTTCGTCGAGCTCACCCGCGAGGGCCAGCTCACGGCCGCGGGCACCTACAAGCCCTTTGCCGTCTACATCACCGTCGCCTGCATCTATTTCGCGATGTGCTTCCCTCTCACGCAATGGAGCCGCTCGCTCGAGCGGAAGCTCGATGTCGCTCGTTGAAATCCATGACGTCAGCAAGAGCTATGGCGCCAACCAGGTGCTGAAAGCCGTCTCGCTCGACATCGAAAAGGGCGAGGTCGTTGCCGTGATCGGCCGCTCGGGCTCGGGGAAAAGTACGCTGCTGCGCTGCGTCAACGGGCTCGAGCCGGTGCAGGCCGGCACGATCCGCATCGACGGCGTCAAGGTCAACGATCCCGCCACCGACCTGCGCAAGCTCCGGCAGGAGGTCGGCATCGTCTTCCAGCAGTTCAACCTGTTCCCGCATCTCTCGGTCAGCGACAACATCACGCTCGCCCCGCGCGTCGTGAAGAAGCAGCGGCCGGACGAGGCACGCGAGGTCGCCCGCGAGGTGCTGGCCCGGGTCGGGCTGGAGGACAAGCTCGACGCCTATCCCGCGCAGCTCTCCGGCGGCCAGCAGCAGCGCGTCGCGATCGCGCGCTCGCTGGCGATGCGGCCGAAGCTGATGCTGTTCGACGAGGTCACCTCGGCCCTCGATCCGGAGCTCACCGGCGAGGTGCTGAAAGTGCTCGAATCCGTGGCGCAGGAGGGCATGACCATGATGCTCGTCACCCACGAAATGGGCTTTGCCCGCCGGTTTGGCTCGCGTGTCGTCTTCATGCACGAGGGCCGCATCCACGAAGAAGGCCAGGCCGCGGCGGTTCTCGCCGCGCCGAAGACGCCCGAGCTCACCACCTTCCTCAGCGCAGTCCTGCACTGAGGCAGTGACGATCGGTTCCAGTAGCGGTCAACGAGGGGAGAGACAGATGCGTAAACTGTTTGCAGGGCTTGCGGCGATGGCGATCGCCGCGTTCGGTGCGGTCGAGGCCAAGGCCGACAAGCTCCAGGACATCCTGTCCAAGGGCGTGGTGCGCATCGGCGTACCGCTCGATGCGCCGCCCTTCGGCTCGCAGGACGCCAATCGCAATCCGGTCGGCTTCGACATCGAGCTCGCCGAGATGGTCGCCAAGGGCCTCGGCGTGAAGCTGGAGATGCAGCAGATCACCGGCGCCAACCGCATCCCCTTCTTGCTGACCGACAAGGTCGACATCGTCATCTCGGTGATGGGTCTGACGCCGGAGCGCGCCAGGCAGATCCAGTTCACCGCGCCCTATGCCAACACCTTCCTCGCCGTCTACGGCGCGAAATCGGCCAATGTGACGAGCCCGGAGACGATCGGCTCCAACCGCGTCGCCGCAGCCAAGGGCACGACGCAGGAACTCGCCATCACCGCGACGGCGCCGAAGGCCAGCATCATGCGCACCGAGGACGATGCGACCGCGGCCGCCGCCTACATCACCGGCCAAGCCGACCTGCTCGCGACCAACTCGATCGTCGCCCAGGCGCTCGCCAAGCAGAATCCGAACAAGGAGTTCGAGCGCAAATTCGTCATCCGCCGCAGCCCGGCGCATATGGGCGTGCAGATGGACCAGCACAACCTCGTGCGCTGGCTCGACGGCTTCATCTTCTTCAACACGATGAACGGCGAGCTCGACCGGCTGCACAAGAAGTACCTGGACATGCCGATGGACCCGCTGCCGACGCTGTAACGGGCATATCCGCCGTCATTCTCGGGCGCAGTGAAGCGCAGACCCGAGAATCTCCTGATGAGAAGGCGCCGGCCGGCGCCTCGTTCGGGCCGAGATGCTCGGGTCAAGCCCGAGCATGACGACCTGCCTCGACCCTTCCCTCCATGGGTAGGGCTTCCCAAGCCACGTCCCATCGAGCCCCGCCATGACCAGCTCTCGCCAGAAGCCGGCCCCGCGCCCGTCCAGCGCCTTCCTCACCGTCGACCCGGAGAAGGATGGCAAGCAGGTCGGCTTCCTGATGATCCCGCATTCGCCTGACGACGACGCCTGGGGCGCGACGCGGATCCCGGTCGCGATCATCAAGAATGGCTCGGGTCCGACGGCGATCCTCGAAGGCGGCAATCATGGCGATGAGTATGAGGGGCCGATCGCGATCTGCGACTTGATCCGCAATCTCGACCCCGGCCGGGTGCAGGGCCGGCTCATCCTGATGCCGGCGAACAATGTCCATGCGGTGATCGCGGGAAAGCGCACCTCGTCGGTCGACGGGCTCAACTTCAACCGCACCTTTCCCGGCGATCCGCGCGGTACCATCACCCAGCAGATCTCGGCCTTCCTCAGCGACCACATCCTGCCGCTGGGCGACGCCTTCCTCGACCTGCACTCCGGCGGCTCCTCGCTCGACATCATCCCGAGCGCGATCGTCGAGCCGACCGACGATCCGCAGCTGCATAAGCGCAATGTCGCGGCCGTGCAGGCGTTCGACGCGCCGATGACGGTGGTGATCGCCAATCTCGGCGAGCCGCGCACGGCGACGGCGACCGCCTGCCGGCAGGGGCTCGTCACCGTGGGCACCGAGATGGCGGGCGCCGGCACGGTCTCGCTCGACGCCTTGAAGATCTGCCGCCGCGGCGTTGCCAATGTGCTCGACCATCTCGGCATCGTCGCCCGCGATACGCCGGAACCGCGCCGCGGCGATGGGCAGGTGCTCGAACTGCCGGGCACCGCCGCTTACGTCTACGCCACGGCGGACGGCATCTTCGAGCCGTTCCATGCCAATGGCGAAAAGGTTAGCGCCGGGCAGCCGGCTGGGCGCATCCATTGCACCTGGGACCCGACGCGACCGCCGGAGACGCTGCATTACGCCGCCGACGGCATCCTCTATGGCAGGCGTCAGCCGGGCCGCGTCCGGCCGGGCAATTGCTGCCTGATCGTCGCGGCGCCCTATCGCGGGGTGCTGTCGTGATCGGCCTCGACGATATCCGTGCGGCGCGCTGGCGAATCCAGCCGCATATCCGCAAGACGCCGATCCTGCCCTATGGCCAGCTCAGCTCGCGCGACGAGTTCGGCGGCACGGTGACGCTGAAGCTCGAATTGCTGCAGGCGGCCGGCTCGTTCAAGGCACGTGGCGCGATGAACCGGCTACTGACGCTCTCGGCTGAGCAGCTTGCTCGCGGCGTCGTCACGGCCTCGGGCGGCAATCACGGGCTCGCCATCGCCCGCTCGGCGCATGTGCTCGGCGTGAAGGCCAAAATCTTCCTGCCGTCCAATGTCGTGGCCGACAAGGTCGCCAAGCTGAAACGCTGGGGTGCCGAGGTCGAGATCGTCGGCGCGGTCTGGGACGATGCCAATGCCGCGGCGCTCGCCTACGCCAGGGAGACCGGCGCGACCTACGCGCATCCGTTCAGTGACCCCGTGGTGGTCGCCGGCCAGGGCACGCTCGGCCTCGACATCCTCGACGAGATTCCCGATGTCGATGTCATCCTCGTCGCGATCGGCGGCGGCGGGCTGATCACCGGGCTGTCGACGGCGGTGAAGGCGCTCAGGCCGCAGACCCGGATCATCGGCGTCGAGCCCTATGGCTCGCCGACGCTGCATGCCTGCCTGGAAGCCGGCAAGCTGGTGACGCTCGACAGGCTGGAGACGCGGGTCGCGACGATGTCGTGCCGGCGCACCGACCAGGCGATCTATGAGGCGGTCGCCAAACATGTCGACGAGATCGTGCTGGTCAGCGACGACGAGATGGAGGGGGCGGCGCAATCGCTCTGGTTCGAGTTCGGCATCGCCGCCGATCTCTCGGGCGCTGCGGCGGTCGCGGCCCTGCAGGCGAAGCGCTTCGTGCCTGCGCCGGGCAGCAAGGTCTGCGCGCTGGTTTGCGGCGCCGGAACGGATGGGACATGACCACCCCCGTCATGCTCGGGCTTGACCCGAGCATCTCAGGCAGGAGGAGGCTCCGGTCGACGCCCTTCTCGTCATGAGATTCTCGGGTCTGCGCTTCGCTTCGCCCGAGAATGACGGCTGATCAACGTGCGACGCTCAGCCCCTGCACGCCGTGCTTGGCGATCAGCGCTGCGACGAAGCCCGAGTCCTTCGCCGTAGCGACGAATTTTGCGAGATAAGCCGCCGCCTCGGCCTTGGCCTTGGGCACGCCGATCGCCTGCTGCACAGTCATGAAGTGGCCGGGCAGGATGCGCGTGCCGGGGATGGCCACGACGTCCTTGAGCAGGCGCGGGCGCAGGCCCGCGAGCGCGTCGAGTTCCTTCGAGACGAAATCGGCAGCGGAATCGTCGAGCGTGCCGGAGCGGACGAGCTCAGCCTTGCGGATATTGCGATCGAGCCAGAGCCCATAGGCGGTCCGGCCACTGACGGCGATGCGAACGCCCTGCCCATCGACATCGGCGATCTCGCGCAGCGGCGAGACATCGCGGACGAGAAAGGTCGCCTCGATCTCGGCATAGGCCGGCGAGAAGCTGATCGCCTCGGCGCGCTGCGGCTCGGCGCCGATCAGGCCGACATCCCATTCGTCGCAAGGCGCGGCATCGGCGAGCAGGCCGGGATTCTCGTAAGTGACATAGCGCAGGCCGGTGCCGAGATGGTCGGCGAGGGCACGCGCCATGTCGGGCGAGACGCCTTGCGGCTCGCCCTGCGGGCCGCGGCTCGACACCAGCAGGAAGTTCGAGAGGTTGATGCCGGCGCGCAGCAGGTTGGCCGGCGCCAGATGCTCGCGCACGGTCGGCGAGAGCTGGCCGATATCCGGGCGGAATTCCATGGCGTCGTCCTCCCTGTCGTCGGCGCTGCTTATGCCGTGCCGCTGGCGGGGAGGACAAGCGGGATCGAGATCGTCAGAGTTCCAGCCAGCGCGCGCCCTTGGCCGAGGAGCGCACAGCCGCCTCGATGAAGCGCACACCGCGGAGGCCATCGGCGACTGTTGGCACCAGCGTCGAGAAGGGGGCGGGCTCGCGCCCCTCGATCCGGGCGGTGATCTGCTCGGCGATGTCGGCGTAGAGCTGCGCGAAGCCTTCGAGATAGCCCTCGGGATGGCCAGCGGGGATGCGCGAGGCGGCGTTGGCGACGGGATAGGCGCCGGCGCCGTTGCGGCGGATCAGGCGCGGCGGCTCGCCGAGCGGCGAATGGATCAGCAGGTTCGGGTTCTCCTGCTGCCATTCGAGGCCACCCTTCTCGCCATAGAGGCGGATGCGCAAGCCGTTCTCCTGGCCGGCGGCGACCTGGCTGCACCAGAGCATGCCGCGCGCGCCGTTTTTGAAACGCAGCAGCATATGGGCGTTGTCGTCGAGCCGGCGGCCTTCGACGAAGACATGGGCTTCGGCCGCGAGCGCCTCGACCTCGTCGTTCGCGATGAACTCGGCGAGGTTGAAGGCATGGCTGCCGATATCGCCGATCGACCCGGCGGGGCCTGACCTCGCCGGATCGGTGCGCCATTCCGCCTGCTTCTGCCCGCTCTCCTCGAGCCTGGTGGCGAGCCAGTCCTGCGCATACTCGACCTGGACGACGCGCAGCTTGCCGATCACGCCCTCGGCGACCATGGCGCGCGCCTGCCGGACCAGCGGGTAGCCGGTGTAGTTATGCGTGACCGCGAAGATCAGACCGCTGTCCTTGGCCAGCTTCGCTAAGCTTTCCGCTTCGCGCAGGCTCGTCGTCAGCGGCTTGTCGCAGATCACATGGATGCCGGCCTTGAGGAAGGCTTTCGCCGCCGGCGCATGGGCATGGTTCGGCGTGACGATCGCGACCGCATCGATGCCATCCTTTCGGCGCTTCTCGCGCTTTGCCATCTCGGTGGCATCGGCATAGAGGCGGGTGGGGTCGAGCAAGAGGTCCTCGCCGGAGAGGCGCCCGCGTTCCGGATCGGAGGAGAGAGCGCCTGCGACGAGTTGCCAGCGATCGTCGAGCCTTGCAGCGATGCGATGCACCGCGCCGATGAAGGCGCCGCGCCCGCCGCCGACCATGCCGAGGCGCAGGCGGCGATT
Organism: Allobosea eneae; assembly: GCF_042657265.1. Taxonomy (NCBI): domain Bacteria; kingdom Pseudomonadati; phylum Pseudomonadota; class Alphaproteobacteria; order Hyphomicrobiales; family Alloboseaceae; genus Allobosea; species Allobosea eneae. The sequence continues at coordinate 117,119 of NZ_JBHSLW010000034.1, read as the reverse complement.
GAGTTTTTGCGTCGTCGAGCCCTCGATCGCCATGGCCATCCCCTTCAGGCGAGGCCCAGCATGCGCCGGTTCGCCGCCTCGTCGGTGCCCCCGGCGGCAAAGTCGTCGAAGGCACGTTCCGTCACCCGGATGATATGGGCTGCGATGAATTCCGCACCTTCGCGCGCCCCGTCCTCAGGGTGTTTCAGCGCGCATTCCCATTCGAGCACGGCCCAGGACTCGTAGTCGTACTGCGCCAGCTTCGAGAAGATGGCGCCGAAATCGACCTGGCCGTCGCCGAGCGAACGGAAGCGGCCGGCGCGGTCGACCCAGGGCTCGTAGCCGCCATAGACGCCGACGCGGCCATTCGGGTTGAACTCGGCATCCTTCACATGGAAGGCCTTGATCCGCTCATGGTAGATGTCGATGAAGGCGAGATAGTCGAGCTGCTGCAGCAGGAAATGGCTGGGGTCGTAGTTGATGCAGGCTCTGCGATGGCCCCCGACCGCATCGACGAAGCGCTCGAAGGTCGCCCCGTCATGGACGTCCTCGCCCGGGTGGATCTCGTAGCAAAGGTCGACGCCGGCCTCGTCATACGCGTCGAGGATCGGCCGCCAGCGCTTGCCGAGCTCGGCGAAGGCGGTCTCGACCAGCCCGGCCGGGCGCTGCGGCCAGGGGTAGACGAAGGGCCAGGCGAGCGCGCCGGTGAAGCTGACATTGGCTGTGAGGCCGAGCCGGCGCGAGGCTTTGGCTCCAAGCTTCATCTGCTCGACTGCCCATTCCTGCCGCGCCTTCGGGTTGCCGCGCACGGCGGCCACTGCGAAACCGTCGAAGGCCTCGTCGAAGGCTGGATGGACTGCGACGAGCTGGCCCTGGAGATGGGTCGAGAGCTCGGTGATCGACAGGCCGTATTGGGCGAGCGTACCCTTGACCTCGTCGCAATAGGCGTCGGATTCGGCGGCCCTGGCGAGATCGAACAGACGGGCGTCCCAGCTCGGAATCTGCATGCCCTTGTAGCCGAGCGATGCAGCCCAGCGGCCGATCGCGTCGAGCGAATTGAATGGCGCCTCGTCGCCGGCGAACTGGGCGAGAAAGAGCCCCGGGCCCTTCATGGTCTTCATCGCGACCTCCCGACAACGCGGCTCCTTGCCGGAGCTCGCAATCGCCGCCTGACCGGCGATGTAATCGATTGCAAGACTGTAGCGGGACCGGCTCGCCTGTCAAATCTGGCAGAGGGGGTCCATTGCCGATGGGCTCAGGCCGGATTGCTGAACTGGCTGTTGATCTCCTGGAAGACCGGAGCGATCTCCAGGAAGACATCGACCAGCGCCGGATCGAAATGGCGGCCGCGCTCGCTTGCGATGACCCGTACAGCCTCGGCATGCGGGATCGCGGCCTTGTAGACGCGATCGGAAACCAGGGCATCGTAGACATCGGCGATCGCCATGATCCGCCCGCAGAGCGGGATGGCATCGCCGATGAGACCCTCGGGATAGCCTGTCCCGTCCCAGCGCTCGTGATGGGAATACGCCATCTCCTTGGCGATCGTCAGGAAGCTGGTCGTGCCGCCGAAATAACGCTCGGCATTGGCGATGGCGTCGCGCCCAAGCCTGGCGTGGGTGCGCATGATCGCGAATTCCTCGGCGTCGAGCCTGCCGGGCTTGCGCAGGATCGCGTCGGAAATGCCGACCTTCCCGATATCGTGCAATGGTGCCGACTTGTACATGAGCTCGATCAGCTCGGTGTCGAGCTGCGGCTGATAGAGCCCATGCCGACGCGCTGCCTCCGCCAAAGCGCGGACATAGTGCTGCGTCCGGCGGATATGGTCGCCGGTCTCGTTGTCGCGGGTGTCGGCGAGCGCGGCCATGGCGAGGATCAGCGCGTCCTTGGCGCGCACCGCCTCCTCGCGCGCGGCATTGAGCGATGAGAACAGCGCGACATTGGTCATCGCCACCGCGGCGCTGTTGGCGATGCGCTTGAGCATCTCGACGCTCTCGTCGGAGGGCTTGTGCGGGCGGGCCCAATAGGCGCCGATCGCCGCGACCGGATCATCGGCGTGCACCGGCACCATGACGAGGCTCTGCACGAAGGTCGGCCGATACGAGGCGTGCGGAATCCGCTCGTCGGCATAGACATCCTCGACGACGACTGCTTCGCCGTGCAGCATCGCCCAGCCGGAGATGCAGCGCTCCAGCGGGAAGCGTTGACCCTTCCAGAGCGGGCCGATCGCATCCTCGTCGGCATAGAAGCACTTGTCGCCTTCGCGCAGGACGAAGCTGATGCCGTCGGCGCCGACGAGCCTGCGGGCGCCGCCACGGACGACCCGCAGAATCTCCTCGACCCCGCGCGCCTTGGCGAGGCGCATCGTCAGCCCTTCGAGATCGGAAGCGGCCGCGATCTCGATCTGCTCATCTTTGCCGAGAGCTGGCGAGGCCAGTGCAGCCGACTGCGTCATCCCACCACCATGTCGGTTCGCTTCGGGGCAGGCAGGGCCGTGCCGGAATCGCTACGATCATGGACGGCAAACCTTAAAATGCAAGGAATGCGTGCAGTCTAAAGGTATCTGATGGCACCAAACCCGCCGCCAAGGGCCTTTCCCTTGCGGCGGGCCGTTCGCAAAAGCGCGACGCTCAGCGCTCGATCATCTTGTTCCAGCGGCTGTTCCACTCCGGCCGCTTGGCGTTGATTTGGTCCCAGTCGAGGGTGACGGCGGTCTTCATGTTGGCGTGGAAGGCTTCGAGCTTCTTCTCGGCCTCGGGCGTAGAGGCCTTGGCCTTGGTGTTCGAGGGCACGATGTTGCCGGCGGCGAGCGCCTTGGACTGGGCTTCGGGCGAGAGCAGATAGGCGGCGAGCTTCTGCGCCAGCTCCGGCTCGGAATTCCTGGCGATGACGCATTGCGCTACCATCAGCACGACCGAGCCTTCCTTGGGCTGGGCGTATTCGACGGCGATGCCCTTGTCCTTCAGCGTCGAGATGCCGGTCGGCGTCAGCGGGAAGATCGCGGCCTCGCCGGTCTGAGCCATCTCGGCGATCTTGGCCGAGCTCGGGATGAATTCGAGCACGTTCTTGCCGATCGTGTCGCGGAACTTGGTGAAGCCCGGCTCGACATTGGCCTCGGTGCCACCCTGGATGCGATTGAACATCAGGAAGGCATGCAGGCCGAAGGACGAGGCCGAGGCCGACTGGAACACGACCTTGCCCTTGTACTTGGGGTCGGCGAGGTCCATCCACGAGGTCGGCGCCGGCCAGCCCTTCTCGTCGAACAGCTTCTTGTTGTAGCCGAGCCCGGTCATGCCGAGATCGATGCCGACGGCCATGTCGTCCTTCATGCGCGTGCCGGGAGCAAGGTCGGCGAGCTCGGGACCAGGCTTCGTCTTCTCGCAGAGGCCGGCGCCGATGGCGCGGACCATGACGCCGTCATCGAGGAACATGACGTGCATCTGCGGCTTGTCCTTCGCAGCCGTCGCCTTGGCGAGGATGTCCGAGGACGTCCCCGGCACGACCACGACCTTGACGTCGTTGGCCTTCTCGAAATCCGGGAAGACGGCCTGGGTGAAGGTCTTCTCGAAGTTCCCGCCGTTCATGCCGACATAGAGCGTCTTCGACTGGGCGAATGCGCCGCCGGCGGCAGCGAGCGTCATGGTGGCGATGCCGGCGGCCAGGATAGTGCGATAGCTGGTCATGGTCTCAACTCCCCTGCGTTTTGCGGCTCTTGGTTTTGCCCCGCACCCGAGCCAGCGTCGGTGCGGGCGACATCTCTGAAGCGGTCGATCGAGAAGGCCGCGATCGGGGTCTGCGTCTCGCCGTCCCGGACGAGTTCGGCCAGAACCTCGCCGACGCCCGGCGCGATCTGGAAGCCGGCGCCGGTGAAGCCGAAGGCATGGATCAGGCCGGGCGTCGTCCCGCTCGGGCCGATCACCGGATTCCTGTCCGGCATCGCCCCTTCCGTGCCGCTCCAGAAGCGGATCGCCTGGGCATGGCGCAAACCCGGGAACAGCGCGGCGGCGTTGTTCATGATCGCGATCGCGCCATCGCCGCGCGGCCGCGAGAAATCGGCATCGGCCAGCGGCAAGGCGCGCTCGCCACCGACCACGACATTGCCGCGCTCGACCTGGCGGGCGTAGATGCCACCGCCCTCCATGCCGATGTTGACGGTCATAACCGGCTCCATCGGCTCGGTGACGACCATGGAGGGGTAGATGCGGGAGAGCGGGACCGGCTCGCCGAAGCCCGCGGCGAAGGGACCGGCCCAGGCGCCGGCGCTGTTGATGACGAAGCGGGCGCGCAGGGCGAGGTTGCCGGCGGCTTCCAGCGCGAAGCCCTCGCCATTGCGGGTCACGCCCGCGACGGCGGTGTTCTCCAGCACCTCGACGCCGGCCCGGCGCGCGGCGGCGGCGAAGCCGGTCGAGACCAGACGCGGATTGGCGTGGCCGTCGCCGGCACAGAAGGAGGCGCCGACGACGCCGTCGCCGATCCAGCCGAAGCGCTCGCGCAGGCCGTTATGGCCGATCAGTTCGAGGTCGAGGCCCTGCTCGGCGACGGTCTCGGCATAGGCTTCGAGCGAGGCCATGTCGGCCTCGTTGCGGGCGAGCTTGAGATGGCCGGAGCGCAGGAACTCGCCGTCGATGCCGATCAGAGCCTTGAGCCGTGGCCAGACCGCGTGGGCGCGCTGCGACAGCGGCAATTGCTCGACCGGCCGGCCCTGGCGGCGCACGCCGCCATAGTTCACGCCAGAGGCCTGCGCGCCGCAAAAGCCCTTGTCGAGGAGGGCGACCGAGAAGCCCATGCCGCGCAGCGCCAGCGCCGCAGAGGAGCCGACGAGGCCGCCGCCGATGATCGCGACGTCGACCGAGAGGCGAGCGCTCATTCCGCCGCCTCCTGCTCCGCTGCGAGCGTGAGCGTCAGGGGCACCGGCTTGACCGGTGCCTGGCCGCGCAGGCGGCCGACGGCCTCGATGCCGCGTCCGGTTTCATGCGCCAGCAATTCGGCGGCGGCGGCGCCGCAGATGCGTCCCTGGCAGCGACCCATGCCGACGCGGCTCACAGCCTTCAGCCGGTTGAGCTCGTGTACGCCGAAGCGGCTGATGGCGGCGCGGACCTCGCCGGCGCTGACCTCCTCGCAGCGGCAAAGCGTCGTCGCATCGGCGAGATCGCGCATCCAATGCACCGGGAAGGGGAAGGCGGCTTCGAGCACCTCGCGGAAGCGGCCGATGCGGGCGAGCCCTGCTTCCAGCGCGGTCGCGCGGGCAGTGTCGTGCGGCAGGCCGCGATCCTGCAGCAGGGCGAGGGCTGCCCGTTCGCCGGCGCGCTCGGCCGCGTCCGCTCCGGCGATGCCGGCGCCGTCGCCAGCGAGATAGACGCCGGGGACGCTGCTGCGGCCGGCGGCGTCGCGCTCGGGCAGGGCGGCGCGGTCGCGCTGGTTGAAGGCGAAGCGGCAGCCGGCGAGATCGGCGAGTTGCGTCTCGGAGCGCAGGGCGAGGCCATAGCCGATGCCGTCGCAGGCGAGGCGATGCTCCATCCCGTCCTGGCGCCAGGCGATCGCTTCGACCGCGTTCTTGCCCTCGATGCGGACATCGCCGACGCCGTAATGCAGGCCGACGCCGCCCAGCTTCAGCTCTGCGGTCATCCGCATGCCGCGCAGCACGATTCCCGGGAAGAGCGGCAATCCGCGCAACAGGTTGAACTTTGCGGCGAAAGACGCGGTGTCGAGCACGGCCGCAACCTTGGCGCCGGCCTTCATATACTGCCAGGCGACGAGATAGAGCAGCGGCCCCGAGCCTAGGAAGACGATCCTGCTGCCGATGGCGCAGCCCTGGCTCTTCAGCGCGATCTGGGCGCCGCCCAAAGTGAAGACCCCCGGCAAGGTCCAGCCGGGGATCGGCAAGATGCGATCTGTCGCGCCGGTCGCGAGCAGGAGGCCGTCATAGGCGACCTGCCGGCTCGTGCCTTGGACCATGATGTCGGCCCCGCCGGCGCGGAGGTTCCAGAGCAGCGCCTGCGGCCAGTAGTCGAGCTTGCCGTCGAGCGCGGCGAAGTCGCGATGCAGCGCCTCGGCCTTCGCCGCTTCCGAGCCGTAGAGGTCGCGGGTGGAGCGTCCGTCCGGGACGAGGCGCTGGCGATAGATCTGGCCGCCGCAGGCGGGCCCTTCGTCGACCACGAGCGGACGCAGGCCGGCCTTGACTAGCGCCTCAGCGGCCCGGATGCCGGCCGGCCCGGCGCCCACGATCAGCGGCTGCGGGCGCTCGCTCATGTCGCCCTCGCGCGGCGGGTGAGGATGCGCATGTCGGCGGTCAGCGCGGTCGAGCAGGCGCGCAGGCGCTCGCCGCTCTCGAGCACGACCCAGCAATCCTGGCAGGCGCCCATCTGGCAGAAGCCTGCGCGCGGCGAGGCCGAGAACTCGGAGAGGCGCAGGCGCTCGGCCTGGGTCAGGATCGCTGTCAGCACGGTGTCGCCGGCGCGGCCCTCGCAAGGCTCGCCGTCGAGGGTGAAGGCGATGGCCGGATGGTCGGCGCGGACGAGGCGGTGCAGGAGCGGCATGTCACTTCTGCCCGACGAGGATTGTGTCGAGGCCGAAGGCGCGGTCGAGCACCAGCATGGCGGCGGCGGTGAGCGCGATCATCAGCGCCGAGACGGCGGCCATCATCGGGTCGATCGATTCGGTCGCGTACATGTACATCCGCACCGGCAGCGTCACCGTCTGCGGCGAGGTCACGAAGATCGACATGGTGAGTTCGTCGAAGCTGTTGATGAAGGCGAGCAGCCAGCCGCCGGTGATGCCCGGCAGGATCATCGGCGCGGTAACGCGGCGGAACACCGTCCAGTGCGAGGCCCCCAGCGTCATCGCCGCCTGCTCGGCCGAGCGGTCGAGCCCGGTGAAGGCAGCCATCACGAGGCGCAGCACATAGGGCGTGATCACCACGACATGGCAGGCGACCAGCCAGGCGAAGCTGCCGGTCGCGCCGATCAGCGCGAAGAGCCGCAGGAAGGCGACGCCGAGCACGAGGTGCGGGATGATCAGCGGCGAGAGGAAGAGCGCGTTTAGCGCATCGCGACCGGGGAAGTCGTAGCGGTCGATGGCCAGCGCCGCCGGCACCGAGATCGCGACCGAGAGCGTCGCGGCGAGCGTCGCCAGCCAGAGGCTGTTGACGAAGGAGGCGACGAAATCGGGATGGCGGAAGATCTCGCGGAACCAGCGCAGCGAGAAGCTGGTGGTCGGGATCGAGAGCGTGTTCTCCGGCGTGAAGGCGACGAGGCAGATCACCACCAGTGGCGCCAGCACGAAGGCGACGACGAGGGTGTGGAAGAGGAGCGCGACGGGGCCGTTCTTTTGCATCGAGCTCACCCCAGGGCCTTGCGGGCGCGCGTCTCGACGACGCGGTTATAGGCCAGCATGATCACGAGATTGGCGGCGAGGACGATGATCGCGATCGTCGCGCCGAGCGGCCAGTTCAGCTCGTGCATGTATTCGTCGTAGACCAGCGTCGCCGCCATCTTGAGCCGGCGCCCGCCGAGCAGGCCCGGGATGGCGAAGGCCGAGGCCGAAAGGCCGAAGACGATCAGGCTGCCCGACAGCATGCCGAGCGAGACCTGCGGCAGCACGACCCGGCGCAAGGCGGTGAAGTGGGAGGCGCCAAGGCTCCAGGCGGCGGCCTCGACCATCGGATCGAGCTTCTGCAGCGCGGTCCAGACCGGGATCACCATGAAGGGCAGCATGACGTGGACGAGCGCGATCACGATCGCGGTCTCGGTGTAGAGCAGGCGGACGCTGTCGAAGCCGAGCGCCTGCAGCGACTGGTTCACCAGCCCGGTCGAGCCGAGCAGCATGCTCCAGCCGAAAGCGCGGACGACCACCGAGACCAGCAGCGGCCCAATGATCACCAGGAGGAAAACCGAGCGCCAGGGATCGCGCATCCGCGACAGGATATAGGCCTCGGGCGCGCCGATGACGGCGCAGATCAGCGTGGTCAGCGCGGCGAGGCGGAGCGTGCGCCAGAAGATGCCGAGGTAGTAGTCGTCCGAGAATACAGCCGCGTAGTGGGCGAGGGTGAACTCGTTCTTGATGCCGGTGGTGTGGTCATAGGCGTGGAAGGACAGGATCACCGTCAGCACGAGCGGCAGGACGATGAGCCCGAGGAAGACCAGCGCGCCCGGCCCGGCGAGCCAGAACGGTGTCGCCGCGGAGCGCCCGACACTCATGCCGCCGCTCCCGGCGCGAGCGGCTCGATGCGCAGGCTGGCCGGAGCCCAGTCGAGCGCGACCCTGGCGCCTTCGCGGTCCGGCTCGTCGCCGTCGTTCGGCGCCGAGACCAGGATGGCGCCCGCCGCGGTCTCGACCGTGAACAGCCAGGAGCTGCCGAGGAAGAAGCGATTGGCGATGGTGCCGTCGAGCCGGCCTTGCCCTGGCGGCTTCAGCGCGATCTTCTCTGGCCGGATCGAGAGCGCGATCGCCTGTCCTTCCTGAAGACCGCTGGCCTCAGCGGGCAGGGCGACGCCGGCAACCTCCGCCGCGCCCTTGCGCCAGACGCCGTCCAGCCGGTTCATCTTGCCGACGAAGGTGGAGATGAACGGCGTTGCCGGGTTCTCGTAGAGCCTGTAGGGCGCGTCGACCTGCGTCATCCGGCCCTGCTCCATCACCACGACGCGGTCGCTGATCGAGAGCGCCTCGGCCTGGTCGTGCGTCACCATGATCGTGGTGGTGCCGACGCGCTGCTGGATGCGGCGCAGTTCGAACTGCATCTCCTCGCGCAGTTTCGCGTCGAGATTGGAGAGCGGCTCGTCGAGCAACAGCACCGGCGGCTGGATGACGAGGGCGCGCGCAATGGCGACACGCTGGCGCTGGCCGCCGGAGAGCTGGCGCGGATAGCGCTCGGAAAAGCCGCCGAGATGGACGAGGCCGAGCATGGTCGCGACGCGCTCGTCGCGCTCGGCCCTGGCGATCTTGCGCATCTCCAGCCCGAAGGCGACGTTCTGCGCGACCGTCATATGCGGGAAGAGCGCATAGCTCTGGAAGACGATGCCGAGCCCGCGCCTGTTCGGGGTCTCACGGGTGATGTCGCGGCCATCGAGCATGATCGTGCCGGTGGTCGGCTCGACCAGCCCGGCGATCATCTGCAGCGTCGTGGTCTTGCCGCAGCCGGAGGGGCCGAGCAGCGAGACGAACTCGCCCTTGGCGACGCTGAGGTCGATGTCGCGCGCGGCGGCGAAGTCGCCATAGATCTTGCTCAGCTTCTCCAGCGTCAGGAAGCCCATGATCTCTCCCGCTTGGCTTGCCCCGCCCGCTCATCGGGGTCTTTTGCCCTCGTGCTTTCCAGAAGCCGCAGCGATGGAACTTCGTCAACGAATAATTCCATATGAGAGAATTTTTATCCTATAAATTCCGTTATATGAAATTTATTGCGCCATCACTCTAAGTCGATTAAGATGGGTGAATGACGGATTCTGCCGAACCTCTCTCCAGCCTGCGCCGCGCGCTCGGCCTGCTGCGTCTGGTCGGGGCGGCGGAGGCCGGCGGCATCCGCCTGAAGGACCTCGCCGAGCAGGCCGGCTGCAGCCAGCCCACAGCGCACCGCGCCCTGCAGGACCTCGTAGCCGAGGGCTTCGTCGAGCAGGTCGGCAAGCGCTACCGACTGGCACTCGACCTCTTCGTGCTGGCGGCCCGCGCCGGCCATGCCGATGGCTTGCGCGACCTCGCCAAGCCGGTGCTGCTGCGCCTCTCGGCGACGCTGACCGACACGATCTTCCTGCTGGTCCGCAACGGCTATGAAGCCGTCTGCCTCGACCGGATCGAGGGGCCGTTCCCGATCCGCTCCTTCACCGGCGACATCGGCGGCAAGGTACCGCTCGGGCTCGGGCAGGGCAGCCTCGCCATCCTCGCCCATCTGCCCGAGGCCGAGCGCGAGGCGGTGATCCGCTTCAACGTGCCGCGCCTGCTCGATCGCGGCTTCCTCGACGAGGCGGCGCTGCGGGTCGAGCTGGAGAAGGCGCGCGAGCAGGGCTGGGTCAATCTCAACACCGGGCTGATCCCGGGCATGGCGGGGCTGGGCGTGCCGGTCTTCGATGCGCAGGGGCGTGTCGTCGCCGCGCTCAGCGTCGGCACGCTGGCGGATCGTCTGAGGCCTGAGCGCCTGCCCGGCGTCGTCGCCATCCTCAAGGCGGAGGCCGCGACGCTCGGCGCCATGCTCAACCCGTTCGACACGGCCTTGCGCCATCCCTCGCGCAGCCTGAGCGCGGTCTCGTGACCCAGGCTGGCGGCGAGGCGCGGCTGGTCTCCCGAAAGCGGTAGAGATCGACGCCGAGCTCGCCCGTCCGGGCCGATGCTAATCCGTCTGCATGGCTCCCCTGTCTCGTTGCCGCCGTGACCTTGCGGCCATCGATATGCTACCTCGGCTTGCCGCTGCGGCGGCCGATCGCAGTCGCCACGGAGGATGATCGTGCTTGAGAAGGCCTGGGCGGATCTTGCCGCGCATCGTACCCGAACCGCCTCGCAGCATTTGCGCGAGCTCTTCGCCGCCGACAGGCAGCGCTTCCAGACCTTTTCGGCCCGGCTCGAAGACCTCCTGCTCGACTATTCCAAGACGGCGGTGACGCCTGAGACCATCGAGCTGCTGCTGGCGCTCGCCGGAGCGGCCGATGTCGCAGCCAAGCGCGACGCGATGTTCGCCGGTGAGCCGATCAACACGACGGAAGGGCGCGCCGTGCTGCACACGGCGCTGCGCAATCAGTCGGGCCGGCCGGTCATGGTCGACGGCGCCGACGTCATGCCGGAAGTCAATGCGGTCCTTGAACGGATGTCGACCTTCGCCAACGGTATCCGCAGCGGCACGATCGCGGCTTCCGATGGCGAGCGCTTCACCGATGTCGTCAATATCGGCATCGGCGGCTCGGATCTCGGGCCGGTGATGGCGACGCTCGCGCTGGCGCCCTATCATGACGGGCCGCGCCTGCATTACGTCTCCAATGTCGACGGCGCCCATATCGCCGATACGCTGGCTAAGCTCGATCCAGCCCGAACGCTGGTGATCGTGGCCTCGAAAACCTTCACCACGATCGAGACCATGACCAATGCCGCGACGGCGCGGCGCTGGATTGCCGGGGCGCTCGGCGAAGACGCGGTGGCCGGGCATTTCGCCGCCGTCTCGACCGCGCTCGACAAGGTCGCGGCCTTCGGCATCGCGCCGGACCGGATCTTCGGCTTCTGGGACTGGGTCGGCGGGCGCTATTCGGTCTGGTCGGCGATCGGCCTGCCGGTGATGATCGCGATCGGGCCCGAGAACTTCCGCGCATTCCTCGCCGGCGCGCATGCCATGGACGAGCATTTCCGGACCGCGCCGCTCGACAAGAATCTGCCCGTTCTGCTGGGGCTGGTCGGGCTCTGGCATCGCGAGAGTTGCGGCTACCCCGCCCGCGCCGTCCTGCCTTACGACCAGCGGCTGGCGCGGTTGCCCGCCTATCTGCAGCAGCTCGACATGGAGTCAAACGGCAAGCGCGTGCACAAGGCCGGCGGTGCGGTGACGCGGCCGACCGGGCCGCTGGTCTGGGGCGAGCCCGGCACCAATGGCCAGCACGCCTTCTTCCAGCTGCTGCATCAGGGCACCGACATCATCCCCTGCGAATTCCTGGTCGCGGCGGAGGGGCATGAGCCGGAACTCAGCCATCAGCATCGCCTGCTGCTCGCCAACTGCCTGGCCCAGAGCGAAGCGATGATGAAGGGCCGCACGCTGGAGGAGGCGAAGGCGCAGCTGGCCAAGCAGGGGCTGTCGGCGGAGGCGGCCGAGCAGCTCGCGCCTCACAAGGTCTTCCCCGGCAACCGGCCGAGCGTGACCATCGCCTATCACAAGCTCGACCCGTTCACGCTCGGGCGGCTGATTGCGCTCTATGAGCACCGCGTCTTCGTCGAGGCGGCGGTGTTCGACATCAACGCCTTCGATCAATGGGGCGTCGAGCTCGGCAAGGAGCTGGCGACGGCGTTGCTGCCTGTGATCGAGGGCAAGGCGCCGGCCGAGGTGCATGACGCCTCGACGGCGGGGCTGGCGCGCTATCTGACCGGGCGTTGAGCGAGGCCGTCATTCTCGGGCGAAGCGAAGCGTAGACCCGAGGGTCTCTGGACGAGATGACACTGACCTGAATCTCCTCCGGCCGGATATGCTCGGGTCAAGCCCGAGCATGACGCGCTTCAGCTCCCACCCCCCGGTTGCTTCACGTCGCGCTGGGTGATCAGTCTGGCGCTGCGCTGGTCGCGCGCGTGAATCCACAGCCAGCTCAGTGCGACGCTGAGCCGGTTGCGCACGCCGATCAGGAAATAGATGTGCGCCAGGCCCCAGAGCCACCACGCCAGCCAGCCCTTCAGTTTGACCCGGCCGAAATCGATGATGGCGACGCGCTTGCCGACGGTCGCGAGGCTGCCGGCATGGCTGTAGGCGAAGGGTCGCGGCGCCTTGTCGCCGGCGAGCCGGCGCTTGATCGTCGCTGCGACATGGCGGCCCTGCTGCTTGGCAGCGGGCGCGATGCCGGGCACCGGCTTGCCGTCCTGGTCCTTGACCATGGCGGTGTCGCCGAGCACGAAGATCTCCGGCCGGCCGGGCACGGTCAGATCGGCCGCGACCTCGACGCGCCCGGCGCGGTCCATGGGAGCGTCGAGCCAGGCGCCGGCCGGCGAGGCGCGTACGCCTGCGGCCCAGATCATCGTCGCGGCCGGCAGTCGCTTCTCGCCGATCATCACGCCCTCAGGACCGCAGGCGGTGACCGGCGCGCCCGTGCGGATCTCGACGCCGATGCGCTCCAGCTCCTTGTGCGCATAAGCCGCCAGTTCCTCGTCGAAGCTGGGCAGGATGCGCGGGCCGGCCTCGATCAGCACGACGCGGGTCTCGCGAGTGTCGATCCGGCGGAAATCCTGAGGCATTGTGGCGCGCGCCAATTCCGCGATCGTGCCGGCGAGTTCGACGCCGGTCGGACCGGCGCCGATGACGACGAAGGTCAGGAGCGCGGCCCGACGGCCTGCATCGGTTTCCGCTTCTGCCTGTTCGAAGGCGAGCAGGATACGGCGGCGAACCGTCGTCGCGTCTTCGAGGGTCTTGAGACCCGGCGCGTAGGGCTCCCAATCGTCATGGCCGAAATAGGCATGGGTCGCGCCCGTGGCGACGACGAGCGTGTCGTAGTGCAGGATCTCGCCGGTCGAGAGCGCGACCTCGCGCCTGACGGTGTCGATCCCGGTGACCTCGGCGAGCAGCGTGGTGACGTCGTCACGGCGCCGGAACAGATGCCGGATCGGCCAGGCGATCTCCGAGGTCGCGAGCGAGGCGGTGGCGACCTGGTAGAGCAGGGGCTGGAAGAGATGGTGATTGCGCCGGTCGACGATGGTGACGCGCACGTCGGCGCCGGCGAGACGATGCACGGCCTCCAATCCGGCAAAGCCGCCGCCGATCACCACGACATGATGCGGTCCGCTCATCGGCCATCCCTCGTTGCGGCAGCACAACGGTTTTGTAGCATGACTGCAGGGCCGGGGCTGTATCTGGCTCTTCGCACCCGTCCGTTTCAGGGAATCCAGCGCCGCGACTGCTCGGCGCGGTCGTCATAGCTCGCCTCGAAGATCGGGGAGGCGAGGGTGGCGCGGACCTTGAGGATGCCGCTGCCGATATTGCGGAAGCCGTGCCTGGCGCCGGCCGGGATCACGATCGACTGGTTGGCGCGCAGGATCAGGATCTCGCCGCGAAGCGTGACCTCGGCTTCGCCTTGCATCACTTCCAGCACCTCCTCGACGGCGTGGTGATGGAGGGGAGCGCCGAGACCGGGATCGCAGAACTGCTCGAATATGCAGAGCTGGGCCGAGTGCTCCAGCGCCGAGACCCGCATCAGCGTCATCACGCCCTCGCGCCATTGCTCAAGCGGCTGGGTCTCGTGGTCGATGCGGTTCATGCCGTCGCCTTCTGTGCGAACCCTATCATGGGTGGCTCATGCGGAATGCGAACCTCCGAGGTCGGCGCGCCGCTCCAGAGCGATTCCAGCTGGCTGACGACATGCCCGCCGAAGCTCTCATAGGGGATGCGGATCGAGGTCAGCCAGGGCGCGATCCAGTGGTTGAGCGCATTGCCGTCGACGCCGACCAGGGTGCAGCGCTGCGGGATCGGCACGTTGTTCTCGACCGCAAGCCGATAGGCGCCATAAGCGATCAGATCGCTGACGCAGAGCGCGCCTTGCGGCCAGCCCCCCTCTTGCACCAGCGTCCTGGCGGCGGCGTAGCCGATCTCGATATGCGACAGTCCCGGCCCGCTGGCGCGGCGGATTGCATCGGCCGGGACACCGCGTTCGACGAGGCGGTCGATGAAGCCCGAGGCGCGCTCCTGGGTGCTCGAGACGTTCTGCGCCGCCATCAGCACGGCCGGGCGCTCGATGCCGCGCGCCAGCATGAAATCGGCGGCGTCGGCACCGGCGGCGCGGTTGTCGATGCCGACATAGGCGCCGCCGCCGAGCGGGTTGTGGCGGGCGACGAAGACCATCGGGTCGCCGCGCCGGAGCGTCTCCTCAAGCCCACGGCTGCGCACGGCGCTGACCATCACATAGCCGGCTACGAACTGCTCGCGCATCGCCTGCAGGTAGTCGTCCTGCAGTTCGGCGCGGTCATGCGTGTCGCAGAGGATCATGACGTAGCCGGCGGCGCGTAGCGCTGCCTCGGTCGAGACCGCGATCGCTGCCATCGCCGGGTTGTCGAGATTGGGGGAGAGCATCGCCACGACTCGGCTGGCACGCTGGCGCAGCGCGCGCCCGACCGGGTTCGGCCGATAGCCCAGCCGCGCGATCGCTTCCTCGACACGCGCCACTGTCTCGGGCGAGGCGCGCCCGCTCTCGCCATTGACGATGCGCGAGACGGTGGAGATCGAGACGCCGGTATCCTCCGCGACCGTGGTGAGCGATACCGAACCCTGATGTGCCCTGGCGGCCCTGGTCTTCATCGCGCTCCATCCCCGATTCTGCGCCTAGTGAACCGGCTCCCAAGAGATGCCGGCTCACTTCGGGATTGACAAGCTAGGCAAACGTTTGCCTAAATGATTGTCAAGGTGCTCATCGAGGCACCGGTTCAAGCGGGGATGGAACGCTCATGCACAGCAAGCATTGGATTTCGGCGCTCGCCTTGACGGCCGGCCTCGTCATCGGCGGTCTCGCGCAGGCCCAGACCACAGTGCGCATCGCCTGGTATTCCGACGGCAATGAGGGCGAGGTCATCACCGACCTGCTCAAGCGCTTCGAGGCCCAGAACAAGGACATCAAGGTCGTGCTCGACCAGGTGCCCTACAAGGCCATCACCGAAAACCTGCCCGTCCAGCTCGCCTCGGGCCAGGGCCCCGACATCGCCCGCGTCGTCGATCTCGGCGGCATCGCCCGCTATGCGCTCGACCTGCGGCCGCACCTCAAGGACGCGGCCTACTGGGAAAAGAATTTCGGGCCGTTCCTGCCCTGGATGCGCCCCGAGGGGGACACCAAGGCCATCACCGGCTTCATGACGCAGCTCACCGTCACCGGCCCCTTCGTCAACAAGACGCTGTTCGAACAGGCCGGCATCGCCATGCCGGGCGCCAAGGCGACCTGGGAGGAGTGGGGCAAGGCGGTCAAGGACGTCGCGGCCAAGGTCCAGGCGCCGTTCCCGCTGGCGATGGACCGCTCCGGCCACCGCTTCTTCTCGGTCGCGGTCTCCGAGGGCGCCAAGGTCTTCGACGCCAAGGGCGAGCCGGCTGTCATTGACGACGGTTTCAAGCGCGGCGCCAAGCTGGTCTATGACTGGCACAACAACGGCGTGATGAAGAAGGAGCTCTGGGGCTCGGTCTCCGGCACCGCCTATCGCGGCGCCAATGACGAGTTTAAGAACGCCCAGGTCGTGATGTATCAGTCGGGCTCCTGGCAGATCGCCCAGTTCGACAAGACCGTCGGCGACGCCTTCGACTGGATCGCGGTTCCCTCGCCCTGTGGCGCTGGCGGCTGCTCGGGCATGCCGGGCGGGGCCGGCCTCGTTGCGATCAAGACGACCAAGAGCCCGGAAGCTGTCGCCAAGGTGATGGACTATCTCGCCAGCGAGCCGGTGCTAAGCGAGTTCTACGCCCGCTCGCTGTTCGTGCCAGGCCATCTTGGCATCGCCGCCAAGGGCCTCGACTATCAGGGCGCGAGCGCGCCGGCCAAGGCGGCGCTCAAGGTCTTCTCCGACCAGGTCGCGCAGCTCTCGCCGGTCGCCTATCAATTGCAGGGCTATACGAGCAACCGCGTCATCTTCAACGCGGTGATCAGCCGGCTCGGCCAGGCGATCTCGGGCGAGGGCAGCCTCGACGAAGCCTATAAGCGGATCGAGTCGGACATCGCCCAGCAGATCGCCGAGCGCAAGAAGTAAGGCGGATGGCCTCCGACGCTCCCATCCCCGCGGCGCAGCTGGAACGCGCCGGCGCAGCGAACCTCTTCGCCGCGCCGCTCGCGATGCTGATGCGCCTCATCGACTGGCCGATGCAGGCGCTGCAGCGGCTGATCGGCGAGCGCCGGATGGCCTATGTCTTCCTCCTGCCCAATCTGGTTTTCTTCTCGCTCTTCGTCTTCCTGCCGCTCATCATCAACTTCATCTTCTCGGTGACGGGTGGGGCGGGGCTGTTCCCGTCCGAGCGGCCTTATGTCGGGGCGCAGCAATACGCCTATCTCTTCGACTGCGGCTCCTTCCTCGATCCGTCGTCCTGCCGCGAGGACCATTTCTGGCGCGGCGTCGCCAACACCGCGCGCTTCACCGTCTTCCAGGTCACCGCGATGGTGCTGTTCTCGCTGCTGACCGCGGTGGTGCTGAACATGAAGATCAAGGCGCGCGGCTTCTTCCGCGCCGTCTATTTCTTTCCGGTGCTGCTTTCGCCGGTGGTGGTGGCGCTGACCTGGAAATGGATCCTGCAGCGCGACGGCCTGCTCAATGCGGCGATCACCTCGCTCGGCGGCGAGCGCATCCTGTTCCTGGTCGATCCGAGCTGGGCGATGTTCTGGATCGTCTTCGTCTCGATCTGGGCCCATATGGGCTTCTACACGCTGATCCTGCTCGCCGGCCTGCAGGCGATTCCCGCCGATCTCTATGAGGCCGCGGAGATGGATGCGACGCCGCGCTGGCGCGTGTTCTGGCGCATCACCCTGCCGCTGCTCTGGCCGAACATGATCGTCGTGATCGTGCTGGCGCTGATCCGCGGCGTGCAGACCTTCGACGAGGTCTTCGTGCTGACGGGTGGCGGCCCGGGCACCGCGACGCTGATGGTCGTGCACTACATCTACGAGACCGCCTTCGCCAACCAGGTCCAGAACTTCGGCCTGGCGGCCGCCGCCTCCGTCGTGCTCGGCGTCGTGCTGTTCGCGCTGACGTTGGCCCAGCTCGCGGCGAGCCGCCGCAAGGGGGCGGCATGAACAGGCTCGCCCGCATGGCGGTAGCCCGCCGCAATCCCGGCCGCTGGCACTGGACCGATATCGCGGCCTACGCCTATCTCGGGCTCGGCGTCGTGTTGATGTTCGGCCCGGTGCTCTGGCTCGGCCTCTCCTCCTTCAAGACGCAGGCCGGCCTGCTCGAATTTCCGCCCTCGCTGCTGCCGATGTCGCAGAAGGAGGTCCGGGTCGAGGGCCAT
Source organism: Allobosea eneae (assembly GCF_042657265.1). NCBI lineage: Bacteria > Pseudomonadati > Pseudomonadota > Alphaproteobacteria > Hyphomicrobiales > Alloboseaceae > Allobosea > Allobosea eneae. The sequence goes on along the minus strand of NZ_JBHSLW010000034.1, from coordinate 99,521 downwards.
GCCCAGCCGCTGCCGCTCTTCGAGGTGACGATGGAGGACGGCAGCAAGCGCGTGCTGGCGCAGGTCCGCCGCATCGGCATCCAGGCGCAGATGATCGACCCGGCCAATCCCGGCCAGAGCATCCGCGTGCCGATCGACAAGCGCACCCCGGTGCGTGAGTTCAAGCTCGCGACCGAGAACTACACCGAGCCGCTGGAGCGCTTCGCCTTCACCCGCTTCTTGTGGAACTCGGTTTTCGTGACGGCAGTCGCGACGCTGATCACCCTGGTGATCAACTCGATGGCGGCCTATGCGCTCTCGATCTACGAGTTCCGTGGCAAGACGGCGGTGATGCTGATGGTGATCGGCACGCTGATGATCCCGATCACCATCATCCTGGTGCCGGTCTATCTCGTCATCACCAAGCTCGGCCTGGTCAACTCGCTCTGGGCGGTGATCCTGCCCGGCGCTGCAACGCCGACCGGCGTCTTTCTGCTGCGCCAGTACATGCTGACCCTGCCGCGCGACCTGATCGAGGCAGCGCGCATGGACAAGGCTTCTGAGTGGCAGATCTACTGGCGCATCGTCATGCCGCTCGCCATGCCGGCGCTCGCCGTGCTCGCGATCTTCTCGATCATGTGGCGCTGGAACGAGTTCCTCTGGCCGCTCGCGGTGCTGACCAAGACCGAGGCCTATACGCTGCAGATCGGTCTCAACGCCTTCCAGGGCGAGTTGCAGACGCAGTGGCATTACCTGCTCGCGATGACGGTGGTGACGCTGCTGCCGGTCGCGCTGGTCTTCGTCTTCCTGCAGCGCTTCATCACCACCGGCATCGCCAATACGGGAATGAAATAATGGCGGGACTGAGCCTATCGGGCGTCCGCAAGGCCTATGGCGCGACGACGGTGCTGCATGGCATCGACCTCGACGTCGCCGATGGCGAATTCGTCGTCTTCGTCGGTCCCTCCGGCTGCGGAAAGTCGACGCTGCTGCGCTCGATCGCCGGGCTGGAGACGATCACCGGCGGGTCGATCGCGATCGACGGCGCAGATGTCACCGGGCTGCCGGCCTCCGAGCGCGGGCTCGCCATGGTGTTCCAGTCCTATGCGCTCTACCCGCATATGAGCGTCTACGCGAACATGGCCTTCGCGCTGGAAAACATTGGCTTCAAGCGCGACGAGATCGACAGGCGGGTGAAGCGCGCCGCCGGCATGCTGCGCCTGACCGACTATCTCGAGCGCAAGCCCAAGGCGCTCTCCGGCGGCCAGCGCCAGCGCGTCGCCATCGGCCGCGCCATCGTGCGCGATCCAAAAATCTTCCTGTTCGACGAGCCGCTCTCGAACCTCGACGCCGAACTGCGCGTCGCCACTCGCAAGGAGCTCGCCGCGCTCCATGCCGAGATCGGCGGCACGATGATCTACGTCACCCACGACCAGGTCGAGGCGATGACGCTGGCGCACCGTATCGTCGTGCTCCATGGCGGCAAGATCGAGCAGGTCGGCACGCCGCTGGAACTCTACAACCGGCCCGACAATCTCTTCGTCGCCGGCTTCATCGGCTCGCCGCGCATGAACCTGCTGCCGGGCAAGGTGGTGAGGCCGGGCGCGGTCGCGCTCGGCGAAGCAGGCCATGAGGTCGCCTGCGCGACCGGGAACGTTGCTGCGGGCGCATCGGTCACGCTCGGCATCCGGCCGGAGCATCTTTCGCTCGCCGCGCCGGGCGGCGGGGTGCCGCTGACGATCGAGCTGGTCGAGCGCCTCGGCGGCGAGAGCTATCTCTATGGCGCTTCGCCCGGCCTGCCGCAGATCACGCTCCGGCTCGACGGCCAGAGCGAGCACCAGCGCGGCGGGAGCGTCGCGCTCGCCTTCCCGCAGCAGCATCTGCACCTGTTCGACGAGAACGGCCGGGCTGTCCGGTCCTGACGACTGACTAGAGAGATTCCATGAAAGCCCTGACGCAAGGCCGCTATCTCGGCCGCGACGGCGAAGCCGCCTTGTTCGATGTCGGCCTTGGCGCGACCATCGCCGTGCGTATCCTCGAAGGCGATATCGGCCGGGTGACGCTGAAGCCGCAAGACGGCTACCGGCTCGACCGCGGCTGGTCGATCGCGCCCGGCGGGCTCGAGCCGCCCTATGAGGGGCGCCCGCGCGACGATCTTTCCGGCTTCTCCTGCCCGCAGGCGAGTGTCGCCGAAGGCGAGGGCAAGGTCACGCTCTCGGCTGGCGGCCTCTCCGCCGAGGTGACGCTGTCGCCGTTCGGTATCGCCTGGCGGCGCGAGGGCGAGGCTGAGCCCTTCCTGCAGGACCGCACGACGCAGGCCTATCTGGTCTCGCCGCGCACCGGCGCAGTGGCGCATTTCATGGCGCGTGACTATGCCGAGCGGCATTACGGGCTCGGCGACAAGGCCGGCCCGCTCGACCGGACCGGGCGGCGCTTTGCGATCGATGCTGTCGATCCCTGCGGCTTCGATGCCGAATTGTCCGACCCGCTCTACAAGATGCTGCCCTTCTTCATCGTCGACGGGAAGGCGGGCGCCCATGGCGTGTTCTACGACAACCTCTCGACCGGCAGCGTCGATCTCGGCTGCACGCTCGACAATTATCACGGCCTGTTCCGCTCCTGGAAAGGCGATGATGGCGATCTCGACTATTACGTCTTGGCCGGCCCGACCGTGCCGGATGTGGTCAAGCGCTTCTCCTGGCTGACCGGCGGCCAGGCCTTTGCGCCGCGCTGGTCCTTCGGCTTCGGCGTGACCTCGATGGCGATCGCCGATGCGCCCGATGCTGATGCCCGCATCAGCGACTTCATCGCCAAATGCCGCAAGCACGCCATCCCCTGCGACAGCTTCCATTTCGGCTCGGGCTATACCCAGATCGGCCAGCGCCGCTACGCCTTCAACTGGAACCGCGACAAGTTCCCGGAGCCGCTGGCGACGATGAAGCGGCTGAACAAAGCCGGCATGCACACGGTCGCCAATCTCAAGCCCTGCCTGCTCGATGATCACCCGCGCCTCAAGGAAGCGCTCGACCAGGGCTTCCTGGTCAAGGATGCCAAAACCGGCGAGCCGGCGGTGGCGCAGTTCTGGGACGGGCTCGGCTTCCATGTCGACTACACCAACCCGAAGGGCCGGGCCTGGTGGCGCGCCGGCATCGAGAGTGCGCTGCTCGACCATGGCTTCACCACGGTCTGGAACGACAACAACGAATACGAGATCTGGGACGAGGACGCGGTCTGCGACGGCGACGGGCGACCCTTCCGCCAAGCGCTGGCGCGCCCGGCGCAGCCGCTGCTGATGACCAAGCTCTCCTATGAGACGCAGGCTGCGCGCGAGCCGGGCAAGCGGCAATATGCGATCACGCGCGGTGGCTGCGCCGGCATCTCGCGCTACGCGCAGACCTGGTCGGGCGACAACGAGACCGCTTGGAAGACGCTGCGCTACAACCTGACCCAGGGGCTCAATATGAGCCTGTCGGGCCTATTCTCGATCGGCCATGATGTCGGCGGCTTCCATGGGCCGACGCCCGGCCCGGAGCTCTTCGTCCGCTTCAACGAGTTCTGCGCGCTCTGGCCGCGCATGGTGATGAACTCCTGGAACGATGACGGCGTCGTCAACCTGCCCTGGATGTATCCGGAGATGATCCCGCAGGTGCGCGAGGCGATCTCGCTGCGCTACCGGCTGATGCCCTATCTCTACACGCAGATGTGGCGGGCGAGCCGCGACGGCATCCCGGCCGTGCGCCCGCTGCTCTACGATTTCCCGCAGGATGCGACGGCGGTCACGGTCGACGATGTCTTCATGCTCGGCCCGGACGTACTGGTCGCGCCGGTGCTGGAGGAGGGCGCGCGCGAGCGCAGCGCCTATCTGCCGCAGCATGAGGGCGGCTGGTATGACTGGCATGACGGCAAGCACTACCCCGCCGGCGTCACCGTCACGGTTCCCGCGCCGCTCGGCAGGCTGCCGCTGTTCGTGCGGGCCGGGGCGCTGATCCCGCTCGGCGATGCCAAGGGCATCAGCGATGAACGCGAGGTGCTGGTCTGCGGCGTGGTCGAGGGCGCCTCGGGCGAGCTCTACGAGGACGATGGCGAGACCGCCGACTGGCGCGGTGCCGGCTCGACCGTGCTGCGCTTCGAGGTCCGCAATGGCGAGGTCGCGATCGAGCAGCAGGGCGAAGCCAAGCCGCGCTTCAACAAGATCGCGATCCGGCAGATCGGCGGCTGAGTCTGCTCGACCGCGCCGGTCTCGGCCGGCGCGGTTGCTGCCTCTGGGTACAATCTGTATTCGTCATGTCGACAAGAGGTTTCGACATGACCGACAGGACCACGGCGGCTCCGGCCGAGCGCAAGCGGGGCGAGGGCGTCAAGCTCGTCTACGACATTCTGCGCGACGACATCATCGACCTGGTGCTGCCGCCGGGCAGCCCGATCGACGAGATTCAGCTCGCCGAGCGGCTGTCGATGTCGCGCACGCCGATCCGCGAGGCGCTGGTGCGGCTGGCGAGCGAAGGGCTGGTGACGACGCTGCCCAACCGCTCGACGGTGGTGTCCAATATCGACTTCCTCAACCTGCATACCTTCTTCGACGCGATCACGCTGATGTATCGCGTCACCACAAGGCTGGCCGCCGAGTTCCACGTGCCGGCGGATCTCGACGTGATCCGCGCCCGGCAGGCCGCCTTCGCCGGGGCGGTCGAGGCGCAGGACGCGCTCGCCATGATCGCGACCAACCGTGATTTCCATGCCGCCATCGCCGAAGCCGGGCGCAACCCGTATTACACGGGACTGTTCTGCCGCCTGCTCGACGAGGGCCGGCGCATCCTGCGACTCTATTACTCCTCTTTCGAGGATCGCCTGCCGCAGCGCTATGTGGCGGAGCATGAGGAGATGATCGCGGCGATCGCGGCCCGCGACGTCGAGGGCGCCGACCGGCTGGCCAAGGCCCATGCCGACCAGATCGTCCAGCAGATCCAGCAATTGATCGCCCGCGACAGGCGCCAGACGCTGGTGCTGTAGGACGCTCTCTTCTCTCGTCCAGCTACCGTCATTCCGGACAAGCGGCGGAGCCGCGCAGTTCCGGAGTCCATCGAAGGGCGCTGAGCTCTACGATGGATTCCGGCGCTCCGCTCCGCTGCGGCCGGAATGACCGCACCTTGGGTGAAATGCTCGTTCCGAAGGGAGCTCCAGGCCGCTCAATTTTCTTGTCGACAAATAAAATACAAAGAGTATTATTTTTGTCGACCAAGGCGGTGACATAGGCCGCGCGTTGAACCGCCAGCCCGAGGAGCGCGTAATGAAGGCCCAGATCTTTTCCGGCTGCATGCCGGCGCTGATGACCCCCTGCAAGGACGACCGCAGCCCAGACTTCGAGGCGCTGGTGCGCAAGGGCAAGGAGCTGATCGCCGCCGGCATGTCGGCCGTGGTCTATTGCGGCTCGATGGGCGACTGGCCGCTGCTCACCGACGCGCAGCGCATGGAAGGCGTCGAAGCCCTGGTGAAGGCCAGCGTGCCGGTGATCGTCGGAACCGGCGCGGTCAACACCGCCTCCGCCGTCGCCCATGCCGCCCATGCCCAGAAGGTTGGCGCCAAGGGGCTGATGGTGATCCCGCGCGTGCTGTCGCGCGGTTCGGTGGTCGAGGCGCAGCGCCACCATTTCAAGGCGATCCTCGCCGCGGCGCCCGATCTGCCGGCGGTGATCTACAACAGCCCCTATTACGGCTTCGCCACCCGCGCCGACCTGTTCTTCGCGCTGCGGGCCGAGCATCCGAACCTGGTCGGCTTCAAGGAGTTTGGCGGCGCCGCCGACATGCGCTACGCCGCGGAAAACATCACCAGCCGCGACGATGACGTCTCGCTGATGATCGGCGTCGACACCTGCGTCTTCCACGGCTTCGTCAACTGCGGCGCGACCGGCGCGATCACCGGTATCGGCTGCGTGCTGCCCAGGGAGGTGCTGCACCTCGTCAGCCTGAGCCAGGCGGCGGCGAAGGGCGATGTCGAGGCGCGGCGCCTCGCGCTCGAGCTGGAGGCGGCGCTCGCGGTGCTGTCCTCCTTCGACGAGGGGCCGGAGCTCGTGCTCTATTTCAAGCACATGATGGTGCTGAAGGGGGATGCCGAGTACACGCTGCACTTCAACCCGACCGATGTGCTCGGCGAGAGCCAGCGCGGCTATGTCGAGGCGCAGCTCAAGCTGTTCGACGGCTGGTACGCGCAGTGGGCGAAGCAGCCCGCCGCGCTGAAGCATGCGGCCTGAGGCATTTGCTCAGGACAGGCCGTCCCGGAGACGGGAGGGCCTCACCATTGGCCATGGGTGGCAAGCAGCCCCACGTGACGAATGTCTCAGTTGGGTCGAAAGCGGAAGTTAGCAACTTTGGACTAGTTCTCCCGCAAAGGTTGTGGCAGGCGGCAAGCAATATGTCCAAATGGAAGATCGCCCTCATCCTGCTCATCGGAGCGATCTATGCCGTCTCTTTGACAGCGTGTGGTGAGAGTTTCGGCACGTATCACTTCCGCCTCACGATCGAAGCTGACACACCCGAGGGCGTGCGCAGTGGCTCCGGCGTTATGAGCGTAAGCTATGGCCGCGGACCGCGGTGGGCAGCCGGCATTGGTGGTGGGAATGCTTACGCGCGCTTGCGCGGTGAAGCTGTATTTTTCGACCTCGGAAATGGCCGCAATGTTGTAATGCTGATTGCGCATGGAGCGCGCGCCGAAAGTGGATTTGAGATGCGCTGGTTGCCCGTCACTGCGTTGACCGGTGCCGTTCAGGGCTGGGGCAGCACAGACGCGCTAGCCGCATTGCAGTCCAAAGGCTTGCGCCTTGAAGGCAAGGTGGAACTGCCGCCGCCGCTCATCCCAACGCTCGCAACATTCTCGGAAGTTAACGATCCAACAACAATGAGACAGCTCGGCCCATCCGAGTTCCCCTATTATTTTGGCAAGGGATACACGTTTAAGCGCGCCACACTCGAAATTGTCTCATCTGGCATTTGGCCATTCTCTCTTCTGCCGTTGCCTTGGCCGCGCTGGTTGTTCGGATATCCAATAACTCGAGGCATCAAGGACCGGCTACCAGCCCTAAATGTGCCAGACGGCCCAAATACCGCATTTCGCTCGGCGAGACTTACGTTTGGCGGCGTTGGAAACGGCGAGAGCGCCTTTCGCACGAACTATTAAGGCTGGTCTCGGATTCATTCACGCCGCGCGCCGTATTCGAGAAGTCGAGACCGCAATGTCCGTAATGGGTCGTGAGCTGACCGTTCCGCCAAGCCTCTGGCCTTCTCGTTGGTCAGGTGACGGCGTCGAGCCCCAGCGCCTCCAGCCGGTCCAACTGATCGATCTCGGCTGCGGTCAGCGCGACACCCTCCGCCAGCGAGGCCTCGCGGGCCTTGAAGCGGCGCTGCGAGGGCAGGCGCGCACCCTGTCCGGCGATCGCCTCGAACAGGATCTCGGCGCGGGCGAAGGGATCGCCGGGGCGGCCGGCGGCGAAGCGCTCGGGCGAGAATGCGAGGATCAGTTCGCCATGCTGCGGCGCCAGCGTCGTGGTTCCCAGGACATCGAGCGCGCCCTGGCTGGTCAGGTCGCCGATCATCACGCCGGCCAAGAGTTCGATCATGGTCGAGATCGCCGAGCCCTTGTGTCCGCCGAAGGGCAGCATCGCCCCGGCGAGCGCCGCGGCCGGATCGGTGGTCGGCTGGCCCTGCGAGTCGAGGGCCCAGCCCTCGGGCAGGGGCTTGCCGGCACGGCGATGCAATTCGATCTCGCCACGCGCCGCGACGCTGGTGGCGAAGTCGAAGACGTAAGGGTGGCTATCCTTGCGCGGCCAGCCGAAGGCGAGTGGATTGGTGCCGAGCAGCGCGCTGGTTCCGCCTGAAGGTGCGACGGTGGCATAGCTCGGGCACATCGCCAGCGCAGCAACGCCCATTTCGGCGAGCGCCTCGACCTCCGGCCAGAGCGCCGAGAAATGCGTGCAGTCGTTGATCACCAGCGCGGCCAAGCCTAGTTTCCTGGCGCGTTCCGCCAGTGCCAGAGCCCCCAGCTCGAAGCCGGCGCAGGAGAAGGCGCCGCCGGCCGAGACGCGCAGCACGGCCGAGCCGTCATCGTGCAGCATCGGCTCGGCGTCGGGCGAGACCTTGCCGGCCTTGATGGTGCGCAGGCAGCCTTCGACCCGGTAGACGCCATGCGACTTGCAGCCGTCGCGCTCGCCGGCCGCGATCACGCGGGCCAGCGCCGCGGCATGAAGCGGCGACAATCCGCCCTTGCGGAAGACCGCCTCGATCCGGCGCGTCAGTGCCTCCACACTGAGGGTTGTCGTCTCGCTCATGGCGTTGCCTGCCTCTGTCATTGCAAATCTGTATACATGCTGTATTCAAAAAGCCGACATGACTTCAAGCAGGCTTTGCGCGCCTGAGGAAAGTTCTGAACCATGGCCAGCCACACCTTCTCCTGCATCGACGGCCACACCTGCGGCAACCCGGTTCGCCTGGTCTCGGGCGGCGGGCCGCGCCTCGACGGCGCGACCATGCTGGAGAAGCGGGCGCATTTCCTGCGCGAGTTCGACTGGATCCGCACCGGGCTGATGTTCGAGCCGCGCGGCCACGACATGATGTCGGGCTCGATCCTCTATCCGCCGACACGGCCCGATTGCGACGTCGCCGTGCTGTTCATCGAGACCTCGGGCTGCCTGCCGATGTGCGGCCATGGCACGATCGGCACGATCACCATGGGCATCGAGAACGGGTTGATCACGCCGCGCGAGCCGGGCAGGCTCTCGATCGACGCGCCGGCCGGCAAGGTCGACATCAGCTATCGCCAGGAGGGCCGCTTCGTCGAGGAGGTCCGCCTGACCAATGTTCCGGGCTTCCTCTATGCGGAAGGGCTGAGTGCCGAGGTCGAGGGGCTCGGCGAAATCGTCGTCGACGTCGCCTATGGCGGCAATTTCTATGCGATCGTCGAGCCGCAGAAGAATTTTCGGGACATGGCCGACCACACCGCCGGCGAGCTGGTCGGCTGGTCGCCGAAGCTGCGCGCGGCGCTGAACGCGAAATACGAATTCGTCCATCCGGAGCATCCGGAGATCCAGGGCCTCTCCCACATCCAGTGGACGGGCAAGGCGACGCAAGGTAGCGCCCATGCGCGCAACGCCGTGTTCTATGGCGAGAAGGCGATCGACCGCTCGCCCTGCGGCACCGGCACCTCGGCGCGGATGGCGCAGCTCGCCGCCAAGGGCAAGCTCGCGGTCGGCGACGAGTTCGTGCACGAGTCGATCATCGGCTCGCTGTTCAAGGGCCGCGTCGAGGCGGCGACGACGGTGGCGAATCGCCCGGCGATCATTCCCTCGATCGCCGGCTGGGCCCGGATGACCGGCTACAACACCATCTTCATCGACGACCGCGACCCGTTCGCGCACGGCTTCGTGGTGAAATAGGCCGCTCCGCCAGGCTGCGGGCATAGCGGCCGGGCGGCTGGCCGACATGGCGGCTGAAGGCCGTGCTGAAGGTGCTGGCCGAGCCATAGCCGACACGCTCGGCAACCTCAGCGACGTCGATGTCGCGACGTAGCAGGTCCTTGGCCAGCGCCATCCGCCAGCCCAGCAGATATTCCATCGGCGGCACGCCGACATTGCGGGCGAAGCGCTCGAAGAAGGCCGAGCGCGACAGCCCGGCCTTCCTGGCGAGCCGGGCCATCGTCCAGGCGCGGGCCGGCTCGGCATGGATGCTGCGGATGGCGTCCGCCAGCCTGGCATCGCCGAGGCCGCGCAAGAGCCCTGCCGGCGCATCCGCCGCCTGCGTTAGCCGTAGCGCCTCGACCAGCAGGATCTCGACGAGGCGGCCGAGCACCAGCTCCCGGCCGGGCCGCTGAGCGCCGGATTCCTCGATGAGGAGCCGCACCAGGGTCGAGAGCCGCGGGACCTCGCGGATCTGGATCTGTGCCGGCAGCAATGAGACGAGCAGGCCGGCCTCGTCGACATCGAAGGTGAAGTAGCCGCCGAGCAGGCGCACATTCGCCGGGGCGTCGGGATCGCCATGGCGCAGCTCGGTATCAGGCGAGGGCGCGAGATCGGGCGTGATTAGCATCGGCGTCGCCGGCTCGAAGCCGGACAGGATAAATCCGGGCGTCGTCGGCAGCAGCACGAAATCGCCCGCGGCCAGGGTCAGGACCTCCTCTCCGTCGATGGCGAGGCGGCAGCTGCCCTCGACGACCGCGCAGAAGCTGGGATAGCCGAAATCGGCATAGCGCACGGCCCAGCGTCCGGCGCCGCTGATGCCCTTGGTGAACACCGCGCGTGGCCGCAGCAGGCTGATGATCTCGGCGAGCGGGTCGATCATGATCCGGACTATCTCAAATAAAATATGGACTATCGATCGTAGATCGTCCTGAACGCTGCTCGTATCACGGTAGCATCGAAACCAGCAAGGACATCATCATGAAGACGGTGCTGATCACCGGTTGCTCCTCGGGCTATGGTCTGGAGACCGCCCGCCATTTCCTCGCGCAGGGCTGGAACGTTGTCGCGACCATGCGCACGCCGCGCGAGGACATCCTGCCGCGCTCGCCGGCGCTGCGCATCCTGCCGCTCGACGTGACCGATGTGGACAGCATCGCGACGGTGCTCGCGGAAGCGGGGCCGATCGACGTCCTCGTCAACAATGCCGGGATCGGCGTGGCCGGCGCCTTCGAAGCGACGCCGATGGACCATATCCGCAAGGTCTTCGAGACCAACACCTTCGGAACGATGGCGATGTGCCAGGCCGTGATCCCGCAATTCCGGGCGCGGGGCTCCGGCGCGATCGTCAACGTCACCTCCAGCGTCACGCTGGTGTCAATGCCGCTGGCGGCGGCCTATACGGCGAGCAAGCAGGCGATCGAGGGCTTCACCGGCTCGCTCGCCCATGAGCTCGGCCATTTCGGCATCAGGGCCAAGCTGGTCGAGCCGGGCTATGCCCCGACCACGCGCTTCACGCAGAACAGCGGCGTGCGCATCGAGGACATGATCCCGGCGAGCTACGCCGCCTTCGCCGAGCCGATCTTCGCCGCCTTCGCCAAGCCGGCCTTGGTGACCAGGGAGAGCGACGTCGCAGAGGTCGTCTGGCAGGCGGCGAACGACAGCTCGGGCCGGCTCCACTTCCCGGCCGGTGCGGATGCGGTGGCGTTGGCGGAGAGGGCGGGCGGCGGGCGCCGCTAGGGTATCACTGTACGATCTGCCGGGGCGCGCGAGGGGCGGCTCAGCCGGTCAATTGCCCGGCCTGACCTTGGCGCGCGCCTGCCGTACGAGCGGCGACAGGGCCGTCGCATCCGCCTCGAAGCCGGTCCGGAACTCCTCGCGCATGCGCTTCGTCCAGAATTGGTTGATGTGGTCGGCGATCGCGGCGATCGCCTGCTCCTCGGGATACGACTTGAAGAAATCGCTGATCTGGTTGGCCATGAAGGCGAGCTTGGCGAGATGCTCGCCGGCATGATCGTGGCTCATCGTTTTGGCGCTGGTAACCTCGATCATCTCGCTGCGCTCTCCACGGTGTCGGCGAGACGGCCGGTGAAGACCGTCGCGGAATCGGCGCGCGCGATGCAGACCAGGGTCAGGCCGAGCGCGTTCGCCCGCTCGATCGCCAGCGAGGTCGGCGCCGAGATCGCGACCAAGGTGCCCGCCCCGAAGATCGCCGCCTTCTCGACCATCTCAAAAGAGGCTCGGCTGGTAACCAGCATGAATCCGTCGTTCCCATCATGGCCGGCACGCAGGCGTGCGCCGATCAGCTTGTCGAGGGCATTGTGGCGGCCGACATCCTCGCGCACCGCCAGGATCGCGCCGCCACGATCGCACCAGGCGGCGGCATGGACCGAGCGGGTCAGGCGGTTGAGCTGCTGATGGGTATCCAGTTCGGCGAGCGCCCTGGCGATCGCGTCCGCTGCGATCGGAAGATCCGCGCGGCATGCGCTCTGCGCTGTCGGCAGATCGGTCAGGGTCTCGACGCCGCAGAGGCCGCAGGCCGTGCGGCCGGAGAGATTGCGCCGGCGCGCCAGATGCTCGCGGAAGCGGCCCGGCGCCAGCTCGACGGTCGCGACGATGCCCTCGTCCTGCGGCGTCACCACGATCGACCTGATCTCGTCGATGCCGCGAATGATGCCCTCGGTCAGGGAGAATCCGGCGACGAAATCCTCCAGATCGGACGGCGTCGTCATCATCACCGCATAGGGCATGTTGCCATAGACGATGTTGACCGGAGCCTCGACCGCGACCTCGGCGCTGGCATCGCGCACAGTTGCAGCCGCGCTGAAGCGCACGGTCCGGATCGGGACCGCGTGGCTGGCCGGCGGCTGGGCGGGCGGGCTATTCCGCGGCATCGGGCAGGCGTCCGGCGATCAGGCGTAGCGAGATGTCCTCCTCGCGATTGCGCTCCTGCCATTCGGAGTAATAGTTCGTCCTGCGCACCTCGACCGCGGTGACCTTGTATTCCGGGCAGTTGGTCGCCCAGTCGGAATAGTCGGTGGTGATGACGTTGGCGCCGGTCGAGGCGTGGTGGAAGGTGGTGTAGACCACGCCTGGCTGCATCCGCTCCGAGATCTCGGCGCGCAGCGAGATGTCGCCCGAGCGGCTGGCGAGCGCGACGAGATCGCCGTCCTTGATGCCGCGGCTCTCGGCGTCGAACGGATGGATCTCCAGAACGTCCTCGTCATGCCAGGTCTGGTTCTCGGTGCGCCTGGTCTGGGCGCCAACATTGTATTGCGAGAGGATGCGCCCGGTGGTCAGGATCAGCGGGAAGCGCGGGCCGGTGCGCTCCTGCGTCGGCACGTATTCCGTGATCATGAACTTGCCCTTGCCGCGCACGAAGCGGTCGACATGCATCAGCGGCGTGCCGGCCGGGGCCGTGTCGTTGCAGGGCCACTGCACCGAGCCGAGCTCGTCGAGCTTGGCGTAGCTGACGCCGGCGAAGGTCGGGGTAACCAGGGCGATCTCGTCCATGATCTCGCTGGGATGGGCGTAATTCATCTCGAGGCCCAGCGCCCGCGCCAGGTCGATCGTGACCTGGAACTCGGCCTTGCCGGAGAGCGGCGTCATCACCTGGCGGACGCGGTTGATGCGGCGCTCGGCGTTGGTGAAGGTGCCGTCCTTCTCCAGGAAGGAGGAGCCGGGCAGGAAGACATGGGCGTATTTCGCGGTCTCGTTCAGGAACAGGTCCTGGATGACGACGCATTCCATCGCGGCGAGCCCGGCCGTGACGTGCTGGGTGTTCGGATCGGACTGGGCGATGTCCTCGCCCTGGACATAGAGGCCCTTGAAGCTGCCGCCGACCGCATCGTCGAGCATGTTCGGGATGCGCAAGCCCTGCTCGGAATCGAGCTGGACGCCCCAGAGCTTCTCGAAGATGTCACGCGTGGCGTCGTCGGAGACATGGCGATAGCCGGTGAACTCGTGCGGGAACGAGCCCATGTCGCAGGAGCCCTGGACATTGTTCTGGCCGCGCAGCGGGTTCACGCCGACGCCCTCGCGCCCGATATTACCGGTCGCCATGGCGATGTTGGCCATGCCCATCACCATGGTCGAGCCCTGGCTGTGCTCGGTGACGCCGAGGCCGTAGAAGATCGCGCCATTGCCGCCAGTGGCATAGAGCCGAGCCGCGGCGCGCAGATCGGCGGCCGGCACGCCGGTGTACTGCTCGCTCGCCTCCGGCGAGTTGCGCTCCTCGGCGACGAAGCGGGCCCAGACCTCGAAATCGGCGAGATCGCAGCGCTCGCGGACATAATCCTCGTCGATCAGCCCCTCGGTGACGATGACATGGGCGAGGGCGTTGATCAGCGCGACATTGGTGCCGGGCCTGAGCTGGAGATGGTACTGCGCCTTGATGTGCGGCGACTTCACCATGTCGATCCGGCGCGGGTCGGCGACGATCACCTTGGCGCCCTGGCGGATGCGCTTCTTCATCCTGGAAGCGAAGACCGGGTGGCCGTCGGTCGGGTTGGCGCCGATGACGAGGATGACGTCGGCCTGCTCGACCGATTTGAAATCCTGTGTGCCGGCGGAGGTGCCGAGCGTGGTCTTCAGGCCGTAGCCGGTCGGCGAATGGCAGACGCGGGCGCAGGTGTCGACATTGTTGTTGCGGAAGCCGGCGCGCACCAGCTTCTGGACGAGATAGACCTCCTCATTGGTGCAGCGCGAGGAGGTGATGGCGCCGACCGATTCCCGGCCATATTTGGCCTGGATGCGCTTGAACTCGCTGGCGGCGTAGTTGATCGCCTCGTCCCACGAGACCTCGCGCCAGGGATCGGTGATCTTCTCCCTGATCATCGGCTTCGTCATGCGATCCTGGTGGGTCGCATAGCCCCAGGCGAACCGGCCCTTGACGCAGGAATGCCCTTCGTTCGCCTTGCCGTCCTTATAGGGCACCATGCGCACGACGCGGTCGCCCTGCATCTCGGCCTTGAACGAACAGCCGACGCCGCAATAGGCGCAGGTCGTGACCTTCGAATGCTCGGGCTGGCCGAGCTCGATCACCTTGTTCTCCATCAGCGTCGCGGTCGGGCAGGCCTGGACGCAGGCGCCGCAGGAGACGCATTCGGAGCCGAGGAAGTCGGTCGGCCCGGCAGCGACGCGCGAATCGAAGCCGCGGCCGGTGATCGTCAGCGCGAAAGTGCCCTGTACCTCGGCGCAGGCGCGCACGCAGCGATTGCAGACGATGCACTTGCTTGGGTCGTAGGTGAAATAGGGGTTCGAGGTGTCCTTGGGCAGCCAGTTCTCGTTGGCGTAGCCCTCCATCGCCAGCGGCTTGACGTGGTTCTCGCCGTCATAGCCGTAGCGGACCTCGCGCAGGCCGACGCTGCCGGCCATGTCCTGCAATTCGCAATCGCCATTGGCCGAGCAGGTCAGGCAGTCGAGCGGGTGATCGGAGATGTAGAGTTCCATCACCCCCTTGCGCAGACCGGCGAGGTTCTCCGACTGGGTCCGGACGACCATGCCCTCTTCTGCCGGCGTCGTGCACGAGGCGGGCGTGCCGCGCCGGCCCTCGATCTCGACCAGGCAGAGCCGGCAGGAGCCGAAGGGCTCGAGCGAGTCGGTGGCGCAGAGCTTGGGGATCTTGGTGCCCAGGCTCATCGCCGCCGCCATCACCGAGGTGCCGGCCGGAACGGTGACACTCTCGCCGTCGATGGTCAGTGTCACCGTCTTCTCGGCGACCCGGATCGGCGTTCCGAAATCGATTTCCTTGATCAGGCTCATCGATGCCTCCTCACTCGGCCGCCAGCGGCAGGCGCTCGGCCGGCGGACGGTCGAAATCCTCGAAGAAATGGTTGAGCGCGCTCATCACCGGCATGGGGGTCAGGCCCCCCATGGCGCAGAGCGAGGCGTCGGTCATCAGCTTGTTGAGATCGCGCAGCACGGCGAGGTTCTTCGGCCGCTCGGTGCCTGCGATGATCTTGTCGACCAGCTCGACGCCGCGCGTCGCGCCGATGCGGCAGGGCGTGCACTTGCCGCAGCTCTCCTTGGCGCAGAACTCGAAGGCGAAGCGCGCCTGCTTGGCCATGTCGACGCTATCGTCGAAGACGACGATGCCGCCATGGCCGAGCATCGCCTTGATGCCGGCCAGCGCCTCGTAATCCATCGGCGTGTCGAGCTGCTTTGCCGTGAGATAGGCGCCGAGGGGACCGCCGACCTGCACGGCCCGGATCGGCCGGCCCGACAGCGTGCCGCCGCCCAGATCCTCGATGATCTCGCGCAGCGAGATGCCGAAGGCGAGCTCGATCAACCCGCCACGCTTGATGTTGCCGCCGAGCTGGACCGGCAGCGTGCCGCGCGAGCGACCCATGCCGTAATCGGCATAGGCCTTGGCGCCATGGGCCAGGATCCAGGGCACGGCGGCGAAGGAGAGCACGTTGTTGACGATGGTCGGCTTGCCGAACAGGCCCTGCAGAGCCGGGATCGGCGGCTTCGCCCGGACGATGGCGCGCTTGCCTTCCAGGCTCTCCAGCAGCGAGGTCTCCTCGCCGCAGATATAGGCACCGGCCCCTAACCGGACCTCGAGCTCGAAGGCCTTGCCCGAGCCGAGCACGGAGGCGCCGAGCAGGCCGGCATTGCGCGCCTTCAGGATCGCCCGCTGCAGCGCCTTGTGGGCGTGCGGGTATTCCGAGCGCAGATAGATGTAGCCCTTGGTCGCGCCGACGGCGATCGCGGCGATCGTCATGCCCTCGATCAACAGGAAGGGGTCGCCCTCCATCAGCATCCGATCGGCGAAGGTGCCGCTGTCGCCCTCGTCGGCATTGCAGACGATGTATTTCTGTGTCGCGCTGGCGTCGTGGACGGTCTTCCACTTGATCCCGGTCGGGAAGCCGGCGCCGCCGCGGCCGCGCAAACCGGACTCCCGGACTTCCTCGACGATCTCGGCGCCGGTGAGCGAAAGCGCCTTCTCCAGGCCCTTCAGCCCGTCATGGGCGCTATAGTCGGCGAGCGAGAGCGGGTCGGTGACGCCGACGCGCTCGAAGGTCAGGCGCTGCTGACGCTTCAGCCAGTCGAGCGCGTCGACCTGGCCGAGCCTCAGCTCGTGCGCGCCGCCGGTCTGGAAGCCGGCTTCGAACAGCGCAGCGATATCGCGAACGGCGACCGGGCCGTAGGCGATGCGCCCTTCTGCCGTCTCGACCTCGACCATCGGCTCGAGCCAGAGCATGCCGCGCGAGCCGTTCCGGATGATCTCGACGGCGAGGCCGCGCGCCTGCGCTTCCCTGGCGATGGCCTGCGCCACGCCTTCCGCGCCGACCGAGAGGGCGGCGGCGTCGATCGGGACGAAGATGCGGATCGCCTTGCTCATTGCCGCGCTCCGCACAGGGCTACGATGCGGTCGGCATCGACGCGGCCGAGCAGTTCGCCCTCGACCAGAGCGGAAGGACCGAGCGCGCAATTGCCCAGGCAATAGACCGTCTCGACCGCGGCCTTCTCAGGCCCGCCATGCTCATCGACGACGATGCCGTGCTCGCGCGCCAGTTCGTCGACGACCGCCTCGCAACCCAGCGCCTGGCAGGCCTCGGCCCGGCAGAGCTTGACGATCTTGCGTGGCGGTGGGGTGGTGCGGAAGTCGTGATAGAAGGAGATGGTGCCGTGCACGTCGGCACGCGACAGATTGAGCGCCTCGGCGATCAGCGGCACGGCCTGCGGATCGACATAGCCGAACTCCTCCTGCAGCGCATGCAGGATCGGCAGAGTGGCTCCTTCGAGATGCGACAGGCCCGACACGATCGAGCGCGCCTCGTCCTGATCCCAGGCTGGATAGTGGACCATCGCCCCTCCTCCAAGCGGGCCGTTCGCCCGGCCTGCGCGTTTCGAGAGAGGATGGCGAAGTTTAGGATGATTTCAAATCGATTGTTCCGACTATGCGATAGGCACTATCTATCAAAAATCCGCGAACCGCTCCCTGGCATCGTGTGGTGCGGCGAGAGCCCTGGCTGATGGGCAGGAAGATCGATGGCATTCCATCAGCTTCGATAGCTGCGAGCTATTTAACGATTGGGCGCCGTGGCAGGCTGGCATCCGCCATGGTGCCGGACATCATCAGCAGGTTGCGGGCGAGCGGCGCGGCCGGGTGGCGGTCGGCCATGATCAAGCCGATCGTACGCTTCGCGTCGGGCTCGACCAGCGGCAAGGCCTTGGTGCCGAGCGGTACGCCGAAGAACTCGAGCAATTGCGAAGAGACGATGCTGGAGACGCCCTGAATGCCGGCATGAGAGCAGAGGTTGAAGATCGAATTGGTCTCGATCGCCGGCTTGGGCGCATGCCCGACCGAGCGGAAAATGCCGTCGATGATGCGCCGGTTCTGCATGTCGGCGGTGAGCAGGCAGAGCTTCAGCGCGGCCGCCTCGGCCCAGGTGATCGTCTCGTGTCCGCCGAGCGGGCCGTCCTCGCGCGTCAGCAGCACATAGGCTTCCTGATAGATCGGCTTGGAGACGACGCGTTCGAGCGGCTCGTTGTCGAGATAGGTCAGGCCGACATCGAGCTCGAAATTGTCGATGCCGTCCTGGATCTCGGTCGAAGTCAGCGACAGCACGGTGAGCGAGGCGCCCGGATACCGTGCCGAGAACGGCGCGGTGATATGCGCGATCATCGGCAGCGCGGTCGGCACGGCGCCGAGCCTGATCTTGCCGCTGACACCGTCGCGTAGCTCGGCGATGGCGCCTTTCATCTGGTCGGCTTCGGCCAGCATGCGCCTTGCGTGGGCGAGCACGACCTCGCCTTCCCGGGTCAGCCCCTGGAAGCGCCGGCCGCGTTCCACGATCAATACGCCGAGCTCCTCCTCGAGCTGGACGATCGCGGCCGAGAGCGTCGGCTGCGAGACATGGCAGGCCTCGGCCGCCTTGCGGAAATGCTTCTCGCGGGCGAGCGCGTCGAGATAGACGAGCTGGCGGATGATCATGACCACATCTCAAGCGTTTCCGTCACAAGGCGCCAGCTCCGGCCCAGTTCCCAATTCATGTGGCGCGCTTCGGCCAGTGTTCCCAGATTCTGGACGGTTCCGATAGGCGCAGCAGAAGGGGCCGCCAGGGCGACCCCTTCCCGAAAAGCCTTTCAACACTCGGTTATGGTGCGGCAGCACACCAGTGCAACGCCGTCGCGCTGTGCCTGGCGATCGACGAATCCGGACGCGCTGGGGAGCCGGTCTCGCTGCTTGATTGTTGGAGCGGAGGCGGAAGCCGGCTCCAGATTTGAGTCTGCCGGTCATGAGCTTTCTGTCGCAGCACAGGGCCTGGCGGCGTCGCTATCGATCCGCGGCCTTTGCAATGCCGGGCCGATGAGGGCGACGAAACAGGTCGAGGATGATCGCGCGCGCCCAGCCGAGCATCGCGTTCTGGGCGTGGCGCCGGCTCCAGTGCAGGGCGACGCTGAAATCGCGCTGTGGCAAAGCCGGCTCGAGCAGAGCAAAGGCGCCGATCGGCTCGAGATGAAGACCGATCTGGCGCGGCATCAGCACGGCAAGATCTGTGGCGCGGATGATCGGCGGCAGCGCCATGAAGCTGGAGACGACCAGCCGGATGCGCGGGTCGAGATGCAGCATCTCCAGCATCCGCTGCGTCTGGGCATGCGAGCGCACGGCGACGAAATCGAGCTTTGCGATGGCTTCAGCGCTCAAGGCGCCATCGACGGCCTGGCGTGTCACCGGGTGGTCGGCGCGGACGAAGACCTGATAGCGATCGCTCAGCATCTCCGCATGGGCTGTGCCTCCCACCGTCGGCAGGAAGCCGAGCGCGAAATGCAGCTGGCCGTTGTCCAGCGCCTCGGAAATCGCCTCATGCGGCCAGGCGCGTGCGACAATGCGCAGGTTCGGCGCGATCTCGCGGAACGTGGTCATCAGCGGCGGCAGGAAGCGGCCTTCGCCGATATCGCTGAGATGCAGGCGCAGCTCGGCCTCCGTCGTGGCAGGGTCGAAACGCTCGCCTTCGTTGAGGCCGGCTTCCAACAGGGCCAGCCCCGCCTGCACCGAATGCGCGAGACGCTCGGAGCGGGCAGTCGGCCTGACGCCGCCCGCCACGCGCTCGAACAGCGGATCGCGCAACAGCAGCCGCAGGCGCGTCAGCGCCTGGCTCGTCGCCGGTTGCGACAGGCCGAGCTCCTCGGCGGCGCGGCTGACATTGCGGGTGCGGTACACCGCGTCGAACAGCCTCAGCAGGTTCAGGTCGATCGAATCGATATTCGCCATGCGAATAAGACTTAGTCGCTTCATCTAATTGAGCAATGGCCAGTGTGCCGCCACAGTGCCTGCGATCCGAGGGACGCGCATGCCAGCCGACAGAACATCCTCCCTTTCTTGCCCGAGCGTCCGCGACGCCGTGCTCGACCTGCTGCGCCAGCTCAAGATCGATACGGTCTTCGGCAATCCCGGCTCGACCGAACTGCCGATGTTCCGCGAATACCCCGAGGATTTCCATTATGTGCTCGGCCTGCAGGAAGCGGTCGTGGTCGGGATGGCCGACGGCTATGCCCAGGCGACGCGCAATGCGGCGCTGGTCAACCTGCACTCGGCCGCCGGCGTCGGCCATGCCATGGGCAACATCTTCACGGCGTTCAAGAACCAGACGCCGCTCCTGATCACCGCCGGCCAGCAGGCCCGCTCGATCCTGCCCTTCGACCCCTTCCTCGCTTCGGTGCAGGCGACCGAGTTGCCGAAGCCTTATGTCAAATGGGCGATCGAGCCGGCGCGCGGCGCCGACCTGCCGCTCGCTCTGGCGCGGGCCTATCACATCGCGATGCAGCCGCCGCGCGGCCCGGTCTTCATCTCGATCCCGGCCGATGACTGGGACCAGCCGGGTGAGTTCGTCGTCCCGCGCCGCGTCAGCCAGGCGCTTGCGCCGGCTCCCGATGCGATCGCCGCAATCGCCGAACGTCTCAACGCCAGCAAGCGGCCGGCCTTCGTCGTCGGCGCCGGCGTCGCCCGCGATTTGGCCGTCGCCGATGTCGTCGCGCTCGCCGAGCGCCATCAAGCCTCGGTCTATGTCCCGCCAATGTGCGCGCGCTGCGGGTTTCCCGAGCGCCATCCCCAATTCTGCGGCTTCCTGCCGGCGATGCGCGAGAAGATCGTCGAGCGCCTCGCTCCGCACGACTTCATCCTTGTGCTCGGCGCGCCCGCCTTCACCTATCATGTCGAGGGCAACGGCCCGCATGTCCCACCGGGCGCGCAGCTCGCCCAGATCGTCGACGATCCGCAGCAGGCTGCCTGGGCGCCGGTCGGCGACAGCGTCATCGCCAGCCTGGACCTCGGTGCGCGCGCGCTGCTCAACGCGAGTGCTCCCGGTAGCGGGCGCGAAGCGGCACTGTCCCGCCCCGTCCCGCCGGTGCCTTCGCCCGGCGTGCCGATGTCGGCCGCCTATGCGCTCTCGGTGATCGACCGGGAGCGTCATGCCGACGACGTCGTGGTCGAGGAGGCGCCGAGCACCCGCTCGACCATCCAGACCTATCTGCCGATGAACGGCGCCGACAGTTTCTACACAATGGCGAGCGGCGGTCTCGGCCACAGCATGCCCGCGGCGGTCGGCATCGCCCTGGCACGCCGGCGGATGAAGCTGCCCGGACGGGTGATCGCGCTGATCGGCGACGGTTCCAGCCTCTATTCGATCCAGGCGCTCTACAGCGCCGCGCAGCTCGACCTGCCGATGACCTTCCTGATCCTCAACAACCGTCGCTATGCGGCGCTTCAGGATTTCGCGCCGGTCTTCGGTTACGCGCCGAACGACAAGCCGGCCGGAACCGAATTGCCGGGCCTCGATTTCGCCCAATTGGCCGGTGGGCAGGGCGTGCCGGGCGAGCGGGTCGAGCGCCCGGAAGACCTCGCCCCGCGCCTGCGCGCCGCCTTCGCTGCGCCCGGCCCGAACCTGATCGACATCGTGATCGCCTGAGCTTCGAGGATCGAGAGATGACCGAGACCATCAACCTTCTGATCGACGGCAAGGCGGTCGCAGCGACGGGCGGGCGCGTCTTCGAGCGCCGCAACCCGCTCGACGGCTCGGTCGCCAGCCGCGCCGCTGCGGCGACGCCGGACGATGCGCGCGCTGCGGTCGATGCCGCCGCGCGTGCCTTCCCGGGCTGGTCGCAGACGTCCCCCGCGAAGCGTCGCGAACTCTTGGTCAAGGGTGCGCATGCGCTGGAAGCCCGCGCCGCCGATTTCACTGCCGCGATGTCGGCCGAGACCGGCGCCTCCGCCATCTGGGCCGGCTTCAATGTCCATCTCGCCGCCGACATGCTGATCGAGGCCGCCGCGCTGACGACGCAGATCAGCGGCGAGGTCATCCCCTCCAACGTGCCGGGCAGCCTCGCTATGGCGGTGCGCCAGCCGGCCGGCGTCGTGCTCGGCATGGCGCCATGGAACGCACCGGTCATCCTCGCGACGCGCGCCGTCGCGGTGCCGCTCGCCTGCGGCAACACCGTCGTGCTGAAGGGCTCGGAGCTCTGCCCGCGCACGCATGGGCTGATCATTGCGGCGCTGCAGGAAGCGGGACTGCCCGAGGGCGTCGTCAACTTCGTTACCAATGCGCCTGAGGATGCCGCCCAGGTCGTCGCGGCGATGGTGGCGCACCCTGCGGTCAGGCGCGTCAACTTCACCGGCTCGACCCATGTCGGGCGCATCATCGCAAAACTCTGCGCCGAGCATCTGAAGCCGGTGGTGCTGGAACTCGGCGGCAAGGCGCCGGCACTCGTTCTCGACGATGCCGATCTCGACGCCGCGGTCGCTGGCATCGCCTTCGGCGCCTTCGCCAATTCCGGCCAGATCTGCATGTCGACCGAGCGCATCGTGGTCGATAGCAAGATCGCCGACGATTTCGTTGCGCGTCTCGCCGCGAAAGCAACGAGCCTCCCCCTCGGCGATCCCCGCAAGGGGCCGGTGGTGCTCGGCTCGGTCGTCGACATGAAGGCGACTCAGCGCTGCAACGCCCTGATCGACGACGCGCTCGCCAAGGGTGCGACGCTGGTCTGCGGCGGCAAGTCGGAGACGACCTTGTTCCCGGCGACGCTGCTCGACCATGTCACGCCGGGGATGCGGATCTATGGCGAGGAGAGCTTCGGCCCGGTCAAGGCGATCGTGCGCGTCGATGGCGAGGAGGCGGCGATCGCCTGCGCCAACGACAATCCCTATGGGCTCTCGGCCGCCGTCTTCACCGGCGACACGGCGCGCGGCTGGCGTGTTGCTTCGCGGATCGAATCCGGCATCTGCCATGTCAACGGCCCGACCGTGCATGACGAGGCGCAGATGCCGTTCGGCGGCGTCAAGAACAGCGGCTATGGCCGCTTTGGCGGTCGCGCCGGCATCGAGGCCTTCACCGAACTGCGCTGGCTGACGCTGCAGACCACGCCGCGTCACTATCCGTTCTAGTCGCGGCGATGAGCGTCCTGCGCATCTCCATTCTTGGCGCCGGCGCGATGGGCTCGCTGTTCGGCGGGCTCCTGGCCGAAGCAGGTCATGAGGTCGAACTGCTCGACGTCAACCCGGTCCAGATCGCGACGGTGCGCGAGCATGGCCTGCTGATCCGTGACGATGCCGGCGAGCGGCGGGTCGCGATCCCGATCATGCGGCCGGAGGAGGCGACGACGCGTCCTGATTGGCTCATCGTCTTCACCAAGGCGATGCATACGCAAGGCGCGCTCGATTCGGCACGGCATCTGATCGGATCGCAGACCCGCCTGCTCAGCCTGCAGAACGGGCTTGGCAATGCCGAGAAGCTCGCGGATTTCGCCGATGTCTCGCGCATCGCGATCGGCATGACCACCGTCCCGGCCGACCTCGTCGCGCCCGGCGAGGTACATTCGCATGGGCAGAGCAAGACCCGCGTGGTCATGGTCGATGGCAGCGAAGATGCGGCGCTCGCTGCGCTGGCATCGGCGCTGGATGCGGCTGGGGTGCCTTGCGCGGTCGACCCCGATGCGGTCGTCGCAATTTGGGAAAAAGTGGCCTTCAATGTCGCGCTGAACAGCCTGTGCGCGGTGACGCGGCGCACGGTCGGAGCGCTTGGCGCCGATGCTGATGGGCGACAACTCGCCCATGCCATCGCCAGCGAGGCCCTCGCCGTCGCGCAGGCAGAAGGGCTGATGGTCTCGCCCCAGCGCACCCATGCGACGATCGATCACGCACTCGATCACCATGGCGGGCACAAGCCTTCGATGTTGCAGGATCTGCTGGCGGGGCGCGCCACCGAGGTCGAGACGCTGAACGGCGCCGTGGTTCTCGCCGCCCGGCGGCACGGTATCGCGGCTGCCCGAACCGAAGCCCTCTACGCCCTGGTGAAAATGGCGGAGGAGGGCGCGTGATGATGTCCGAGACGACCTCGGCGGACCGGCCCATGCGCTCTCGCGACTTTGTGGTTGCATATTATTTAACATGTGAATTAGTTTTCACGGCGAACATCGCAGGGCTGCAAGGCGAGCCGATGAGGAACGGACCGCCTGACGAGCGAACGCGCGGAAACAAGCGCGCCTAAGACAAGGGGAGACGGTCAAATGCAGGAAGCCGTGCCGGGCGTGCCGGCCAATGATCCAGTTGTTTTCGGGCCGTCCGGGCGCGTGCTGCTGGCGACCTCGAAGCTGCTGGCGATCATCGGCGGACTGCTGTTCGTCGGCCTCGTCGTGATGTCGATCGTCTCGATCGTCGGCCGCAAGCTGCTGTCGGCTCCCGTTCCCGGCGATGTCGAGCTCCTGCAGATGATCGCGGCCGCGGCCTCCGCCGCTTTCTTCGCGTTTTGCCATCTCAACCATGGCGACGTGAAGGTCGACTTCTTCACCGCCGCTGCCCCGCCCTGGGTCAATCACCTGCTCGACGCCTTCGGCTCGCTGCTGGTCGGACTGGTCGGAGCCGTGCTGACCTGGCGCGTCTATGTCGGCGCGATCGGCACGCAGGAATCCGGCGAGACCTCCGCAATCCTCGACATCCCCGTCTGGTGGGCGCAGATCGCGATGGTGCCGGGCTTTGCGATGCTGGCCCTGGCAGGCTTCTACATGGCCGCACGCCATGCTCAGGAAGCGATGCGCCGCGGGGAGGCCCGTCGATGAGCGGGATCTCGGTCGGCTTTACGATCTTCGCCTGCCTGCTCGCGCTGATGGCGGTTCGCGTGCCGATCGGCATCGCGATGTTCGTCGCGGGCTCCGGCGGCTACATCTACCTGATGGGCGGCAACTGGACGCCCTGGCTCAACATCCTGAAATCCATACCCTATGCCCGCCTGTCGAATTACGACCTGACGGTCATCCCGCTCTTCCTGCTGATGGGCCAGTTCGCCACCCATGGCGGCCTGTCGGCGAGCTTGTTCCGCTGTGTCAGCGCCTTCATCGGCCATCGCCGCGGCGGCGTCGCCATGGCGGCGATCGGCGCCTGCGCCGGCTTCGGCGCGATCTGCGGTTCCTCGCTCGCGACCGCGGCGACGATGGGCCAGGTCGCCCTGCCGGAGCTGCGCCGCTATCGCTATTCGGGCAGCCTCGCCACCGGCGCGCTCGCCGCCGGCGGCACGCTCGGGATCATGATCCCGCCCTCGGTGCCGCTGGTGATCTACGCGATCCTGACCCAGGAATCGATCGGCAAGCTGTTCATGGCCGCCGTCCTGCCCGGGCTGATCGCGATGTTCGGCTACATGTTCGTGGTGCAGCTCATCGTCAGGCGCAATCCGGAGGCCGGTCCGGCCGGCCCGCGCGTGCCCTGGCCGGAGCGGCTCAAGGTCCTGGCCGGCGTGTTTCCGGTGATCCTCGTCTTCGTGCTCGTCATCGTCGGCATCTATGGCGGCTGGGCGACGCCGACCGAGGCGGCGGCGATCGGGGCTGCAGCCTGCGGGGCGATCGCGGTGATCAGCGGCGGCATGCGCTGGCGCGGCCTGATCGACAGCGCGCTCGGCACGGCGCAGGCGACGGCGATGATCCTGCTCGTCCTGCTCGGCGCCGACATGCTGAACACGGCGCTCGCGCTGTCGCAGATGCCGGCCGAGCTCGCGAACTGGGTCAAGCAGAGCGGTCTCGCTCCGCTCTTCGTGCTGGCGATGATCCTGCTGATCTACATCCTGCTCGGCTGCGTCATGGACTCGCTGGCGATGATCCTGCTGACGATCCCGATCTTCTATCCGATGATCGTCGGGCTCGATTTCTACGGCATGTCGGTCGAGGACAAGTCGATCTGGTTCGGCATCCTGGCGCTGATGGTGGTCGAGATCGGCCTGGTGCATCCGCCGGTCGGGATGAACGTCTACATCATCAACCGCCTCGCCAAGGACGTGCCGCTGGTCGAGACCTTCAAGGGCGTAATGCCCTTCCTGGCCTCGGATCTCGTCCGCATCGTTTTCCTCGTCGCCTTCCCCTCGATCTCGCTCGTCCTGGTCAAGGCATTCGGCGCGCTCTGAGGCAATCACTCGATCAACAAGCAAACGCACAGGCAGAAAACGCACAGGGAGGTGCAGCATGAGCAAGCAGCAGACATCCATCCTCAACCGGCTCTGCGCCGGTCTCGTCCTCGGCGGGCTGGCGAGTTTCGCCGGCATCTCGCAGGCGGCGGCGCAGCAGGTCATCCTGCGCGTCCATCATTTCCTGCCCTCGACCTCGAGCGCGCAGGTCAAGCTGATCCAGCCCTGGTGCGACAAGATCAACAAGGAGTCCGGCGACAAGCTGAAATGCCAGATCTATCCGGCGATGCAGCTCGGCGGCACGCCGGCGCAGCTCTTCGACCAGGTGCGCGACGGCGTCGTCGACGTGATCTGGACCGTGCCGACCTACGCGGCCGGGCGCTTCGTCAAGTCCGAGGTCTTCGAATTGCCCTGGATGGTGGTGACCGCCAAGGCCGGCAGCCGCGCCTTCTGGGACTACGCCCAGAAGAACGCGCAGGACGAATACAAGGGCGTGAAACCGCTGTTCATGCATGTGCATGACGGCGCGCTCTTCCACTTCACCAGCAAGCAGCCCAAGACCCTCGCCGAGATGAAAGGCCTGAAGATCCGCGCCGCGACCCGCGCCAATTCGAAGATGCTCGCGGCGCTCGGCGCGACGCCGGTGCAGATGCCGCTGCCGGCCGTGCCGGAATCGCTCGCCAAGGGCGTCGTCGACGGCGCGGCCGTGCCGTGGGAGGGCTCACCGTCGATCAAGCTCGCCGAGATCGCCAAATACCATCTCAACGTGCCGGCGGGAGCGCCGCGCATCTCGAACACGATCTTCCTGTTCGGCATGAACCAGGCGAAATACGACGCCCTGCCGGCCGATCTGAAGAAGGTGATCGACGCCAATAGCGGGCCGGAGACCTCGGCCTGGGCCGGCGAGACCGGCTTCGACGCGGTGGTCGAGACCTACAAGAAGCAGGCGGCCGATCTCGGCGGCATCTTCTACGACCTGCCGCAGGACGAGTACAAGCGCTGGGTCGAGGCCACCGCCGCGGTCGAGGAGGAGTGGGTCAAGGAGGTCGGCGCGAAGGGCGCGGACGGCAAGAAGCTGCTCGCGGAGGCTCGCGCTCTGATCCAGCAATATGGCAAGTGAGGGCCGATATCGCTCCCCGGCTATCGCCCTAGCCGGGGCCGGCCTGGTCCCTTGGCTGCTCGTAACGGCGGCTGCCGACGCAGCGATGGTCGACGCATGTGACGTCGATCATCTTATGCGAGCTGCCCAACTGACGCGGTAAGCGACGAGGGAGCCCTGTCTCAACACGGTCTCGACCTGCGGCTTGATGCAGGTATGCTCAAGCAGGACGCGCTGCAGGTCGCCATCGGGGGAGCGCAGCGGAAAGCCGGCCAGAACAATCGGCGCCGGGGCGCCGCCCCGTCGCACGAGGCTCATGACGGCTCGATCGCTCTGGAGAACCGGGCCTAAGGCGGCCTGCGCGTTACCATTTCCCGGTCGAAACTGTAGCTCTGCGCTCAGTCGACATCGGCTGGCGCGAGGCGACGCGCATAGCGACGCAGGATCGCTTCGAACGTCGCCAGCGCCGGCGATACGGAGCGGCCGCCGGGCCTGATCAGCACGATATCGCGCGCGATCGTCGGGTTCGACAATGGCCTGGCGAGAACCCTGCGCTGCGGCGCCGCCGCCCGCGCATAAGTCGGAAGCACGGCAACGCCGAGACGTGCCTCGACCAAGGCCAGAGCCGTGGTGATCTGCGACACCTCATAAGCCGGCACGAGCGGGATGCCGACGGTCTCATAGGCAACCTCGACCAGCAGCCGGATGCCGCTGTCGCGGGTCAGCGCAATCAGCGGCTCACCCTGCAGCTCTCGCCAGTCGACGGTGGCATCGGCAAAACGGCTGCCGGGACTGCAGAACAGCATCAGATTGTCGCGTGCCATCGGGATGCGCTCGATGCCGTCCTCGACGGCGGCGAAGGTTCCGAGCCCGCAATCGGCCCGGCTGGTCCGGACCGCCTCAACGATTGTGTCGGTGCGCGCATCGAGCACCGCAACCTGCACGCCGGGAAAGCGCTCGCGCATCTCCGCGATCGCCTCGGGCAGGATCGCCGCCGCCAGCAAGGGCGGGGCGGCAACGGTGATCCGGCCGCGCCGGCGTTCAGCGAGATCGTTGGCGTTCTGGATGGCAAGGTCGAGATCGTGGACGATCTTGGCCGATGCGCCCTGGAAATCGCGGCCGCCCTCGGTCAGTTCGACCCGGCGCGTGGTGCGGTCGAACAGGCGGATGCCGAGTTCGTGCTCCAGTTCGCGCACCAATTGCGACAGCGCCGGCTGCGCCATGTGCAGCCGCTCCGCCGCTTTGGTGAAGGTGCCGAGCTCGGCGACGGCGAGGAAGGCCTGGATCTGCCGGAGCGTGACTGCCATGTCAATTTATAAGCATATCATCTGAATTCAGACAAATAAGCTGAATTCCGTATGGCTCTGGTTGGAGCCATCATGCCTCGACATCGCGGCGCTGGCCGCTCCGTTCGAGGCTTTCCATGACCGCCTATCCCGATCTCAAGCTCTATATCGGTGGCGCCTGGCGCAAGACCTCCGACAGCCTGCCGGTGCTCAACCCGGCCGATGAGAGTGTGATCGGCGCAGTCCCTGTGGCGACGCGCGCCGATCTCGACGATGCGCTGGCGGCGGCCAAGGAGGGCTTCAAGGTCTGGAGCCGGACCTCGCCGCGCGTCCGTGGCGAGATCATGCTCAAGGCCGCCGCGCTGATGCGGGCCCGCATCGACGAGATCGCGCATGCGATCACGCTCGAGCACGGCAAGCCCTTCGCCCAGGCGCAGCTCGAGGTGATCCGCGGCTGCGAATTCTTCGAATGGGACGCGGCGGAAGGGCAGCGTACCTACGGCCGGGTGATCCCGAGCGAGCCCGGCATCAAATATGTCGTGATGCACCAGCCGATCGGCATGGTCGCAGCCTTCTCGCCGTGGAATTTCCCGATGAGCCAGCCGGCGCGCAAGATCGCCGGCGCGCTCGCGGCGGGCTGCTCGATCATCCTGAAGGCGGCCGAGGAGACCCCGGCGGGCGCGCTCCACATCGCCCGCGCCTTGCACGATGCCGGCCTGCCGCCGGGCGTGTTCAACCTCGTCTTCGGCGTGCCGGCCGAGATCTCCTCCTATCTGATCCCGCAGGAGCAGACCCGGCTGATCGCTTTCACCGGCTCGACCGCGGTCGGCAAGCACCTGACCCGCATCGCCGCCGACCATATGAAGCCCGTGCTGATGGAGCTCGGCGGCCATGCCCCGGTGATCGTCTGCGACGATGTCGACCCGGTCGCGGCGGCGACGGCCTCGGCCATCCGCAAGTCGCGCAATGCCGGCCAGGTCTGCACCTCGCCGACGCGCTTCTTCGTGCAGGAGCCGATCTTTGATGCCTTCGCCCGGACCTTCGCCGAGAAGGCGCGCTCGGTCTTGGTCGGCAACGGCCTCGATGCCGCAACGCAGATGGGCCCCGTCGCCAATCATCGCCGCATCGAGGCGATGGAGGCGCTGGTCGCCGACGCCAGGGCCAAGGGTGCGCGCGTTCTCGCCGGTGGCGAGCGCATCGGCAATCGCGGCTATTTCTTCCCGGTGACCGTGCTCGCCGATGTGCCCGACGATGCAAGGGTCATGCGTGAAGAGCCGTTCGGACCGCTCGCGGTGATCAACCCGGTCTCGACCCTGGACGACGCGATCGCCAAAGCGAACGGCCTACCCTTCGGCCTCGCCGCCTACGCCTTCACCCATTCCGCCAGCCGGGCCGACCGTCTCGCCGACGAGATCGAAGCCGGCAACGTCTCGATCAACACGCTGGAGGCCTCCGTCGCCGAGGTGCCGTTCGGCGGCGTCAAGGACAGCGGCTATGGCCGCGAGGGCGGCGCCGAAGGGCTCTCGCACTACACGACCATCAAGACCGTCTCGCACCGCATGGCGATCTGACCGGCGAGCGACAGGGAGGCAGCCTACATGAAATACACCAGGAAGGACGCGAAGGCCTACACCCGCGCCAATATGAAGGGCATCTGGGCGGCGGCGCTGACGCCGTTCACCTCCTCGCTTGCCATCGACGAGGACGGCTTCCGCGAGAATATCCGGCACTGGACGGAGGATCTCGGCATCGACGGCCTGTTCATCGCCGGCAAGCAGGGCGAGTTCTTCGCGATGTCGGTTGAGGAGCGCAAGCGCAGCTTCGAGCTCGCCGTCGAGGCTACGGCCGGGCGCGGCCAGACGATCATGTCCTGCTCCGATCAGAACATGGACGTTGTCATCGATCTGGCCAGGCACGCCCAGAAGGTCGGCGCCGACTACATCGTCGTGCATGCGCCGTTGCTGCACTTCTTCAAGGCGCAGGACGAGACGCTCTACGAGTACTACCGGACGATCGCCGAACAGGTCGATATCGGCATCGCGCTCTGGAGCCATCCGGACTCCGGCTATCTGATGAGCCCGCAGCTCTGCAACCGGCTCGCCGACATCGAGAACGTCGTCGCGATCAAGTACAGCGTGCCGCGCGCCATGTATGCCGAGCTCACCCGGCTCGCCGGCGACCGCATCCTGGTCAGCACCGCCTCCGAGGAGGAATGGCTCGACAACATCGTCGAGCTCGGCTGGCAGGTCTATCTCTGCTCCTCGCCGCCCTATCTGATCCAGACGGCAGCCGACCGGCGCATGCGCGAGTACACCGACCTCGCCTTCGCCGGCGAGGTCGAGAAGGCCCATGCCATCCGCGACAGCCTGAACCCGGTGCGTGAGGCCCTGCGCACGACGCGGCCGGCCGAGAAGCCGCATGCGCATCAGAAGTACTGGCAGGAACTGCTCGGCCAGGTCGGCGGGCGCGTGCGCGCGCCGCTGCTGGAGCTGACCGAGGCCGAGAAGGCGGCGACGCGCGCCGCCTTCGAAAGCTGCGGGCTGCAGCGTGCCGGTGCACCGCTGGCCAAGGCTGGCTGAGATTCAAGGCTTGAACGACGGGAGAGACGGATATGGCGAGCGAAGGACGGCTGAAGGCCTTCAATTTGAAGAAGTGGATCGCGGAGAACGAGCACCTGCTGAAGCCGCCGGTCGGCAACAAGAAGGTGTTCGACGACGGCCAGATGACCGTGATGGTCGTCGGCGGGCCGAACCAGCGCGCCGACTACCATGACGACCCGGTGGAGGAGTTCTTCTACCAGCTCAAGGGCGACATGATGCTCAAACTGGTCGACAACGGCGAGCACTACGAGGTGATCATTCGCGAGGGCGACGTCTTCCTGCTGCCGCCGCATGTGCGCCACTCGCCGCAGCGCCCGCAGGAGGGCTCGATCGGGCTCGTGGTCGAGCCGGCGCGCCACGCCGACCAGGTCGACGGCTTCGAATGGTACTGCTTCGAGTGCAACGGCCTGGTGCATCGCATCGAGCTCAAGGTCGGCGATCTCGTGAAGGACCTGCCGCCGCTCTACGAAGCCTTCTTCGCCGACGAGAAGGCCCGCACCTGCAAGCAGTGCGGCGCCGTCCACCCCGGCCGCAAGCCGCCGGCCGGCTGGGTCGCGCTCTGAGCGACGACGAAGGTGCCGGTTCGTCCGGCCACTTCGCAGCTCTTGCGCGCCAACTGGAAATTGCTTTAAGCTTAAAATAATTTCTGACAATCCGACGCGAATGATCGGAGGAGGGGAACCATGCAGCACCGTAAATCAGGATACCTGGGTTTGATGCTGGCCGCCGCCGTCGCCATGCCGGCGTTGGCCCAGCAGGCGCCGGTCAAGATCGGCATGGTCACGACGTTGTCGGGGCCGGGCGGCTATCTCGGCCAGGACATCCGCGACGCGTTCAAGCTCGCCATCGACATGAACGGCGGCAAGCTCGGCGGCGCGCCGGTCGAGCTCGTGGTCGAGGACGACGCGCTGAAGCCCGGTCAGGGCAAGCAGATCGCCGAGAAGATGCTGAAGACCGACGGCATCAGGATCATGACCGGTATCGTCTTCTCGAACGTCGCCGGCGCGACCGTGCCTGATATCGTCGATGCCGGGGCGCTCTATGTCAGCCCCAATGCGGCGCCGTCGAACTTCGCCGGCAAGGAGTGCAACGAGAACTATTTCGTCGTCTCCTGGCAGAACGACAGCCTGCATGAGAGCGCCGGCCAGCACGCCACCAATCTCGGCTACAAGAAGGCCTTTATTCTCGCGCCGAACTATCAGGCCGGCAAGGATGCGCTCGCCGGCTTCAAGCGCCTGTTCAAGGGCGAGATCGTCGGCGAGGTCTATACACGCCTCGACCAGACCGATTTCGCGCCGGAGATGGCGCAGATCCGCTCGGCCAATCCCGACGTCGTATTCCAGTTCCATCCGGGCGGGCTCGGGATCGCCTTCCTGCGCCAGTACCAGCAGGCCGGCCTGCTCGGCAAAACCCCGATGGTGCTGGCCGAGCCCTCGCTCGACGCGACCACGCTGAAGGCCGTCGGCGACGCGGCGCTCGGGCTCAGCGTCACCGCGCACTGGAACACCGACTTCGACAACGCCGCGAACAAGGCCTTCGTCGAGGCCTTCACCAAGGCCTACAACCGCGTGCCGACCTATTACGCCAGCCAGGGCTATGACACCGCCCTCGCCATCGCCTCGGCGCTGAAGGCGACCGGCGGCAAGGCCGATGTCCCGGCGCTGCGCAAGGCGCTCGCCAAGGCCGATTTCCAGTCGGTCCGCGGCGCCTTCAAGTTCGGCCCGAACCAGCACCCGGTCCAGGACTGGTACGCGCTCAAGGTCAAGAAAGGCGCGGACGGCACGCCGGTGCTGAAGACCTCGGGCAAGGTGCTGAGCAATCACAGCGACGCCTACGCCAAGGATTGCAAGCTCTGAATCGCCGATAAGCTCCCGCATCGACGGGGTGGGCTGCTGCCTGCCCATCCCGTCGCCAGCCGGACGTGACCAGCAATGACCCTCGTTCTCGAACAATTGCTCAACGGCCTGCAGTTCGGCGTGATGCTGTTCCTGCTCGCTGCCGGGCTGACGCTGATCTTCGGCATCATGGGCGTGATCAACCTCGCCCATGGCTCGCTCTACATGATCGGCGCCTATGCCGCCGCCTTTGCCGCGGCACAGACCGGCTCGGTCTTTCTCGCCATCCTGGCCGGCCTCGCGGCGGCGGCGATCGTCGGCATGGCGATGGAGCTCTTCGTGCTGCGCCGGCTCTATGCCCGCGACCATCTCGACCAGGTGCTGGCGACCTTCGCGCTGATCCTGATCTTCAACCAGAGCGTGACCTTGCTGTTCGGGCGCCAGCCGCTCTTCGTCTCGGTGCCGCCGGCACTCAACGGCTCCATCGAACTGCTGCCAGGGCTGACCTATCCAATCTATCGGCTGATCATCATCGCGGTCGGCCTTCTCGTCGCGCTCGGGCTTTACCTCCTGATCAACCGCACCCGCATCGGCATGCTGGTCCGCGCCGGCGCGACCCATCGCGAGATGGTCAGGGCGCTTGGCGTCGACATCCGCCTGCTTTACACCGCCGTCTTCGGGTTAGGCGCCCTGCTCGCCGGTCTCGCCGGATTGATGGCGGGGCCGATCCTTGCCGTCCAGGTCGGCATGGGCGAGCAGATCCTGATCATGACCTTCGTCGTGGTTGTCATCGGCGGCGTCGGCTCGATCCGCGGCGCCTTCTTCGGTGCGCTTCTGGTCGGCCTTGTCGACACGGTGCTGCGTGCCTTCCTGCCTGGGCTGCTGCGCCAGGTCATGACCGGCTCGGAAGCCGATGCGCTCGGCGCCGGCCTCGCCTCGATGGGCATCTACATGCTGATGGCCGTGGTGCTGCTGGTGCGGCCCAAGGGACTCTTTCCCGCCAATGTCTGAGGACGCCATCACCCACACCGGCTCCCCCGCGCCCAGCACCGGCCGTGCGCTCATGCTGCTCGCGCTGGCGCTTGGCCTGATCGCGCTGCCCTTCTTGGTCCAGGCGTTCGGCCAGCCGGCACTGGTGCCGCTGGCGACCCGCGTGCTGATCTACGCGATCGCCGCCGCCAGCCTCAATCTCGCGCTCGGCTTCGGCGGGATGGTGTCTTTCGGCCACGCCGCCTTCTTCGGGGTCGGCGGCTATGTCGTCGGCATCCTCTACCGCAATTATGTCGACGACAGCCTCTTCCTCGGGCTGATCCCGGGCACGAGCCAGCTGCTGATCACGCTGCCGGCCGCGATCCTCGTCGGTGGGCTGCTCGCCTTGCTGATCGGCGCACTGTCGCTCCGGACCAGCGGCGTGCAGTTCATCATGATCACGCTCGCCTTCGCCCAGATGCTGTTCTTCCTGTTCGTCTCGCTGAAAGCCTATGGCGGCGATGATGGCATGACGATCCGGCGTCGCAACGAGCTGTTCGGGCTCAACACCCGTGACGACATCATCTTCTATTTCATCTGTCTGGCCGTCGCGGCGCTGGTGTTCCTGGCGCTCTGGCGCATCGTCGGCTCGCGCTTCGGCATGGTGCTCGCCGGCATCCGCCAGAACGAGCGGCGCATGGCGGCGATCGGCATCGCGCCCTATCGCTACAAGCTCGCCGCCTTCGTCATCTCCGGCATGGGCACCGGCCTCGCCGGCGCGCTGATGGCGAATTATCTGCGCTTCGTCAGCCCCGACATGCTGCACTGGACCAAGTCGGGCGAGCTGATGATCATGGTCATCCTCGGCGGCGTCGGCACCCTTCTCGGCCCGCTCTTCGGCGCCGCCGCCCTCGTCATCCTCGAGACGGTGCTGACCTCCTGGACCGAGCATTGGCAGCTTGTCCTCGGCCCGATCCTGCTGCTCGTCGTTCTCTTCACGCAAGGTGGGCTCAACGGGCTGTTCAGCCGCCTCGGTATCGGCAGGAGCGAGCAATGACGAAGCCGCTCCTCTCGGTTCGCGGTCTGCGCAAGCGCTTCGGCGGGCTGATCGCCACCGACAATGTCCACCTCGATGTCGTCGAGGGCGAGATCCACGCTCTGATCGGCCCGAACGGCGCCGGCAAGACCACGCTGCTGACCCAGCTCTTCGGCGAGCTCAGCCATGACGAAGGCGAGATCAGGCTGGAAGGCGAGCCGATCGACGCGCTGGCAACACCGCAACGTGTCCAGCGCGGACTCGCCCGCACCTTCCAGATCAACCAGCTGCTGCCCGATTTCAGCATGCTCGACAATGTCGCGCTCGCCGTGCAGGCGCGGCAGGGGCACAGCTTCCGCTTCTTCGCCGATGCCCGCCGCGACAAGGGCCTGCGCCAGCGCGCCCGCGAGCACCTGACCACCGCCGGCCTCGCCCATCGCGCCGAGGTCAAGGTCGCCGATCTCTCGCATGGCGAGCAGAAGCAGCTCGAATTCGCCATCGCGCTCGCCTGCGAGCCGCGGCTGCTCCTGCTCGACGAGCCGATGGCGGGCCTGGGCCATGCCGAGAGCGAGCAGATGGTCGCGATGCTCTCCGGGCTGAAGGGGCGCGTCACCATGCTGCTGGTCGAGCACGACATGGACGCTGTCTTCGCGCTCGCCGACCGGATTTCGGTGCTGGTCTATGGCCGCATCATCGCGACCGGCACGGCGCAGGAGATCCGCGACAACGCCGATGTGCGCACCGCCTATCTCGGCGAGGGGGACGCCTGATGCTGAGCGTGCGCAATCTCCAGTCGGCCTATGGCGCCAGCCAGGTCCTGTTCGATGTCGGCCTCGACATCGGCGAGGGCGAGGTCGTCACCTTGCTCGGCCGCAATGGCATGGGCAAGACCACGACGGTGCGCTCGTTGATGGGGCTGCTCTCACCCAAGGGCGGCGAGATCAGCTTCGACGGTCGCGCGCTGAAGGGCAGCACGCCGGAAGCGATCGCCCGCTGTGGCATCGGCCTTGTCCCGGAGGGGCGGCAGGTCTTCCCGACGCTCACCGTGCGCGAGAACCTCGTCGCCACCGCCGCCAACCGGCTCGGGCGCTCGTCGCCATGGACGCTGGAGCGTGTTTACGCCCTGTTCCCGCGCCTTCAGGAACGCTCCGGCCAGTCCGCCCGCACGCTGTCCGGCGGCGAGCAGCAGATGCTCGCGGTCGGCCGGGCGCTGATGACCAATCCCAAGCTCCTCATCCTCGACGAGGCGACGGAGGGCCTCGCGCCGGTGATCCGGGCCGAGATCTGGCGCTGCATCGAAGCGCTGAAGGCGCAGGGCCAGTCGATCCTGCTGATCGACAAGAACATCGCGGTGCTGAAGCGCCTCGCCGACCGGCACTACATCATCGAGAAGGGCCGCACGGTCTGGTCGGGCTCGAGCAGCGATCTCGCGGCCAATGCGGAACTGGTGCATCGCTATGTCGGCGTCTGACAACGAGATCGTCGCGCGCAGTCTCGCGGCCGACCCAGTCGAGGCCTTGCGCGACACGCTAAGCGAGATCCTCGCCGGCCTGGTCGCGGCCGGCTGCGGCCCGCATCACCTCATCGGCATGGACTGGGAGAGCGCCGATCCCGCCGCCTTCCATCTCTCGCGACATACGGTCGAATTGGCCTATCGCGAGGTCTTCGCCGGCTTCGGGCCGCCGATCCGCCTTCAACTTGGAACGGAGCCGGGCCTGACCGTCCGCGCCCGCCACGCCATGCCACAGCCGCTGCCGGATATCGAGGTCGAGGGCTATCCGCTGCGCGAGCTCGGCCGGCAGTACAGCCCGCGCCTGCAGGCCGACATGACCGCGCTGTTCCGGCAATGGAGCAAAGACGGCGCCGCCTTTCGCGCCGGCCATGGTGGGCTCGACCTTGCCTATGGTCCAGGCCGCTTCGAGACGCTCGATCTCTATCGCCCGGTCGATGCAAAGCGCGCGCCGATCTTCGTCTTCATCCATGGCGGCTATTGGCAGGCTTCTGACAAGCTCCAGCACGCGCAGTTCTCGCAGGGGCTGCTCGATGCCGGTTTCGCCGTCGCCCAGCCGAATTACGGGCTGGCGCCCGACACCCCGCTCGAAGCCAGCATCGCCCAGACCGTCGCGGCGCTGAATTTTCTCGTCCACGAGGCCGATACGCTCGGGCTCGACCCGGCACAACTGCACATCAGCGGCCATTCCGCTGGCGGCCATCTCGCCGCGATGGCGCTGTGCGATCCCGCCACGCCGCCGGTGGCCTCGGCGCTGCTGCTCTCCGGCCTCTACGATCTCAAGCCGCTCGGCCATCTGCCGATCGGGCGCCTGCTCGGCCTCGACGATACCGAGCGCGCGGCCCGGCTGAGCCCGGTCGGCCGCCCCCGTCCTGCCGGCACCCGTCTCGCTTTCGCCGTCGGCGAAGGCGAGAGCGAGGCGTTCAAGCGCCAGTCGGCGACGCTGGCGACCGCTTGGCAGGCGCCCGAGCCGCTGATCTGCCCGGGCAATCATTTCAGCCTGCTCGACGGGCTCAATGGCGGCGCTTTGCTCGATCTGGCCCTGCGGACAGCCATGTGATGGCAGGCCGCTCGCGCAGACCGCTCCGCGTCGCGATCATCGGGTGGGGTGCGATCAGCCGGCGTGTCGTCGCATTGCTGTCAGGCGCGCAGGACATCGCAATCATCGCCATCGGCGTCCGCTCGCTCCCGCGGGCGCAGGATGTTCCCGCCGGAGCAGCCCTCATCACCGATCCGGGAGAGCTCGCCGGCCTGGAGCTCGACCTCGTGGTCGAGGCGGCTGGTCGGGAGGCGGTGGCGCTCTGGGGCGAGGTCGCGCTGCGCGCTGCGCCGGCCTTCGCGATCGCCTCGGCCAGCGCGCTGACCGACACCGCGCTGCTCGAACGCCTGCTGGCGACGGCCGAGGCCAGCCGCAGCCAGCTCATCCTGCCCCCCGGCGCGCTCGCCGGGATCGATGCCCTCGCAGCCGCATCGGCGCTGCCGCTCGACGAGGTCCTGCATAGCATCGTCAAGCCGCCCGGAGCCTGGCGCGGCACGCCCGCCGAAGAGATGGTCGCGCTCGATGAATTGAGAGGGCCTGTCACCTTCTTCTCCGGCTCGGCGCGTGAGGCGGCCAGCCGCTTTCCCCAGAACGCCAATGTCGCGGTGATCTCGGCGCTCGCCGGCATCGGGCTCGACAGAACCCGGATCGAACTCGTGGCGGATCCGGATGCCGCCGCGAATTGCCACAGGCTGAGCGTCGATGGTGCGTTCGGTCGCTTGAGGCTGATGATCGAGAACAGGCCCCTCGCCGACAATCCGAAATCCTCCGACATGGCGGCACTGAGTCTGGTCAGGGCGATCAGGAACAGAATTGCGCCGCTCGCTCGGTAACCGTTCGGCGGGAGCGAGAGCGCCTCGACAGACAGCGATACGACCGACATCTCCACAGGCCGCGTTGCAGTGGCCGGATGCCGAATTTTTCCTGAAACAGATCGTGACGGAGATGGCTGGGGCGCCAGGATTCGAACCTGGGAATGGCGGTACCAAAAACCGCTGCCTTACCGCTTGGCGACGCCCCAATCTCCGCTGCCTTCTAGAGCGCGTCGCCGCAGCGTGCAACACCGGATCGGTTCGGCCGACGCCGCCGTCACCAGGACAGGCACGGCTCTCGCGGAAAAGATTGCATAGCCCTTATCCTTTGGCTGTTGCGCTGCGGCGGCCGGCTGGCTATAAGCCGGCCACCAGTTGATCGGAGTGTGGCTCAGCCTGGTAGAGCACCTCGTTCGGGACGAGGGGGTCGCAGGTTCAAATCCTGCCACTCCGACCACTGGATTTCCCGATGTTCATTGATTTTACGCGAGTTTTGGCCTTGGGCCGCCCCTTCAGGTACAAAAGGGCGGTACAACATGGCGTTCGCGCTCCGCATGGCTAAGCTGACGAGAGACCCCAAGACGGGGAACTGGAAATCCCGAAAGCCCATCCCGAAGGATTGCCGAGCGCTTTTCGGCAAGCGCGAGGGCAAGCCTGTATGGCCTGCGCAACTCACTGGAGTGGAGTCGGTGTTGCCCCACATCTGGAGTGCGCCGCAGCGGGTAGACAGGTTCAAGCTGCGGATTTGACCGCGACACGTGATCGTCTTGAGCGCCCGAACGTTGCGCGCCCACGACAGTCGCCAGCTGAACCCCAGACCCGAGGACCGTCGCCTACCTCCGATTGAATGACAGGGCTCCCGCCACGGCCAGACCGATCAGCGCCCCGACGGTCTGCGCCATGATGAACATCGGCACGTGTCCGATCGCTATGCCGGAGAAGCTCGTCGTAAAGCCGCGCGCCACCGTCACCGCTGGGTTGGCGAACGACGTCGAGGCGGTGAACCAATAGGTCGCGGTAATGGTCAATCCGACGATGACGGGAACGCTCTCCGGCCGCACCTTGAGCGAACCGAGGATGGCGAGCACAAGCGTGAAGGTCGCGACGGCTTCGGCCAGCCATAGCGATGGCCCCGTCCGCAGCGTCGTGCCGATCACAAGCGGCGCCAGCCCGAACATCAGATGGGCCGCGACCGTCCCGGCGATGCCGCCGAGGCACTGCGCCAGCGCATAAGGCGCGAATTCTCGCCAGGGTAGTTCGCCGCGGAGCGCGAAGACGAGGCTGACCGCCGGGTTGAAATGCGCTCCGGAGACCGGCCCGAAGATCGTGATCAGCACGACGAGAATCGCGCCGGTCGGGATTGTGTTGCCGAGAAGCTGGATCGCGACGTCCTGGGACAGCTTCGTCGCCATGATGCCGGAGCCGACGACGGTGGCGACGAGGATTCCGGTACCGAGTGCTTCCGCAAACAGGCGGGTGGAAAGAGGTTGGGCCATCCTCAGGCTACGGCAATACGCCGCCCCTGCCCATCGATCACCGGCTCACCATCTTCCTTGGTGAACGGGCCGAGCTGCGGCAGCGGCAGGATGTCGAGGACGGCTTCCGACGGGCGGCAAAGCTTGACGCCCCAGGGTGTCACCACGATCGGCCGGTTGATCAGGATCGGATGCGCGGCGATAGCTGCCCAGATCGCCTCATCACTGACCGTGGGGTCACCGAGACCGAGTTCAGTGAACGGCGTCCCCTTCTCGCGCAGGATCGACCGTAGCGGCTGGTTCATACGCTTGAGCAGTCGGGTCAGCAGTTTCCGATTCGGCGGCGTCTTCAGATATCCGACAACATGCGGCTCGACCCCGGCATTCCGGATCAGCGCCAGCGTGTTGCGCGAGGTGCCGCAGTCCGGGTTGTGGTAGATGATGACGTCAGTCGCGGCGGGGTCGTGGCTCACGCAGCTCGCTCCAGGGATTTTTCGGTCGCCCCGTCCATCCTGCCAATGGCCGCTAGCACGGGTTCGAGCTCAGCAAGGCTCATTTTCTCGAATGGCAGATTGACGAAGGCGGTGACGCGCGCGGCCAGATCGCGATAGCTCCGGCGGAAGGCGGCGCGCCGTGCCTCGACAGGTCCTGCAACCTGGGCTGGATCGTCCAGCCCCCAGTGCACTCGCATGGGCACGCCCGGGAAGGCCGGGCAGGCATCGTCGGCCGCCGAGTCGCAGACGGTGATGACGAGATCGAGCCTCATGGCATCCGGGCCCAGGAATTCGTCCCAAGACTTGGAGCGGAAGCCCTCGGTCGCGTAGCCGAGCTCGGCGAGCAGTCCGATCGCGAGCGGATGCGGCGCCTCGTGCGGCCTGCTGCCTGCCGAAAAGGCCTGGATGCGGCCGAGCCCTTCCCGATTGAGCACTGCCTCAGCCATGATCGAGCGGGCGGAATTGCCCGTGCAGACGACGAGCACGCGCAAGGGCGCGTCGGTGGGCTGGACTTCCTTCCGGGAGGGGTACGAAGGATCCGCGGAAGGCTGACATGCGGCCGGCCGCTCCGTGCAGCAGGCCTCCGACAGGAAGCCGAGCAGGGCGTCAGCCCGGTCCGGCACGGCCGCGAAGATGATGTGGCGGCCTTCGCGGCGAGACGCCAGAAGACCGACCTGCTCAAGCGCGGCGAGGTGGGTCGAGAGCGTGTTGTGCTGGACGGCCAGCAGTCGGCCGATATCGCCGGCGGCGAGCCCGTGCGGGCGATAGCGCATCAACAGGCGGAAGATCTCCAGCCGCGTAGGCTGGGCGAGTGCGCCCAGCAGGTCGACCGCATCTGCGGATTCAAGTCTCGATGCGTCAGGTTTCGGCGTCACGCCGCGTCTTCCCTTCTGCCGGTGTCCTTACCGATGGCGTCCAGCCGATGCTGCAGCGCCATGCCCTGCAGCGTCGCCAGAGGCAAGCTTGCAAAGATCGAGATGCG
Source organism: Allobosea eneae (assembly GCF_042657265.1). NCBI lineage: Bacteria > Pseudomonadati > Pseudomonadota > Alphaproteobacteria > Hyphomicrobiales > Alloboseaceae > Allobosea > Allobosea eneae. The sequence continues at coordinate 58,578 of NZ_JBHSLW010000034.1, read as the reverse complement.
GTTGTTGAGCATCCGATAGGCATCGGCGAAGGCAAGCGCTTTCTGGACGTCCTCGCCCTCGAAGGCCGCGGGATCGGGCAACGTCCAGAGGGCCGTAGTCGGATTGCCGGTCCAGGCCGGAGGCGCCGCATTGGCCGCGGTCTCGGACAAGGTGAAGACGAAGTCGAGCTCCGGCGAGTCGGGTTGGGCGAACTCGGTCCAGCTCTTGGGGCGAAGGCCTGCAGTATCATGGTTCAGGGATGTCAGCAGCCGCAGGGCGAAAGGGTTGATCTCGGGCTGCGGCTGGCTGCCGGCGCTGAAGACGGTGAACTTGCCGCCAGGAAGGCGTCGCAAGATCGATTCCGCCATGATGGAACGCGCGTGATTGCCCTTGCAGACGAAGAGAACCTTGAGCGGGGCCGTTTCCATGAGCTGATCTCGTTATGTCGGTTAACGTCGACGCAATTACTGATCAATCGATATGTCGGAGTCAATCGACATATTGACATTTTGATCTGACTTGGGTGATGGACGAGCCTTATCGGCAGGGGAGCGGACAGCATGCGAGTGGGCATTAATGGCATGGGACGCATCGGTCGCCTCGCATTGCGCGCGGCGCTCGGCGCAGCCGAGCGGCCGCCTAACGATCCGCGGCACGGAAATCGTCTCGACGTTGTTCACCTCAACGAAATCAAGGGCGGTGCCTTGGCGACGGCGCACCTGCTGGAATTCGACAGCATGCAGGGCCGCTGGCGGGCTGATTTCGGCCACGACGGGGACACCTCGGTCCGGATCGACGATCGCAAGCTGAGCTTTTCGTCGCATGTTGCTCCGGGCGATCTCCCCTGGGGCGATCTCGGCGTCGATGTCGTGCTCGAATGCACCGGCAAGTTCCTGACGCCCGCAACCCTGGAGGGGCATCTGAAGCGCGGCGCCAAGCGCGTCATCGTCGCCGCGCCGGTCAAGGATTCGTCCGTCCTGAACGTCGTCGTCGGGATCAACGATCACCTCTACGACCCGGCCAGGCATTCCATCGTGACGGCCGCCTCCTGCACCACGAACTGCCTCGCCCCCGTGGTCAAGGTGGTGCACGAGAACCTCGGCATCCGGCACGGCCAGATCACCACGATCCACGATCCGACCAACACCAATGTCGTGGTCGACGCACCGCACAAGGACCTGCGCCGGGCGCGATCCGCGATGCTCTCGCTGCAACCGACCACGACGGGGAGCGCGACCGCAATCGCGCTGATCTATCCGGAACTGAAGGGCAAGCTCGACGGCCACGCCGTGCGCGCGCCCGTGCTCAACGCGTCGCTGACGGACTGCGTTTTCGAGCTGGAGCGCCCGACCACGGCCGCCGAGGTCAACGAGCTCTTCAAGGCTGCGGCGAAAGGCGCGCTCGCTGGAATCCTCGGCTTCGAGGAACGCCCGCTCGTCTCGGTCGACTATCAGCGCGACACCCGCTCCAGCATCGTCGATGGCCCCTCCACCCTCGTCACCGACGGCACGCTGCTCAAGGTCTACGCCTGGTACGACAACGAGATGGGCTATGCCTGTCGGATGGTCGACCTCGCCCGCCACCTCGAGACGGTCGGGATCTGAAGCCATGAACGACGGCACGCGCAACTATGCGATCGTGACGGCCGCCTATTGGGGCTTCACGCTCACCGACGGCGCGCTGCGCATGCTCGTGCTGCTGCACTTCTTCCGGCTCGGCTACTCGGCCTTCACCCTCGCCTTCCTGTTCCTGCTCTACGAGGCGGCGGGCGTCTTGGCGAACGTCATCGGCGGCTGGCTTGCAGCCCGCTACGGCATCACGCGGATGCTGACGGTCGGCCTGGCGACGCAGGTCATCGGGTTCCTGGTCCTGTCGGCGCTCTCACCGGACTGGTCCGCCGGTGCCTCGGTGATCTGGGTCATGCTCGCCCAAGCCATCTGTGGCGTCGCAAAGGACCTCACCAAGACCGCCTCGAAATCGGCCATCAAGATCGCCGAGAGCGCGGCCAAGTCGGAGGATGCCGAAGGCCGCCTCTTCCGCTGGGTCGCCTGGTTCACCGGTTCCAAGAACGCGATGAAGGGCTTCGGCTTTTTCCTCGGCGGACTGCTGCTGGAACTGCTCGGATTCCGCGGCGCGCTCTGGGTCATGGCGGCGGCGCTCGGCTTGATCCTGCTCGGCGTCGTGATCTCGCTTCCGCCCATGCTGGGAAAGGCCAAGGCCAGCAAGAGCGCGCGCGACCTCTTCGGCAAGAACCGCGGCGTGAACCTGCTGGCGATCGCGCGTCTCGCACTGTTCGGCGCCCGGGACGTCTGGTTCGTCGTCGGCGTTCCGGTCTTCCTCTACGCCGCGGGCTGGACCTTCACCATGGTCGGTAGCTTCGTCGCGCTCTGGACCATCGGTTATGGGCTCGTGCAGGCCGCAGCGCCGGCGGTGGTTAAACGCAGCTCTGACGGGCTGACACAGGAGCTTCGGGCGGCTCGGCTCTGGTCCTTCGGCCTCGCCGTCATTCCTGCCGCGATCGCGGCGATCCTGGCGAGCAATTCGGGGTTGAGACCGGACCTGATCCTCGTCATAGGGCTTGGCCTGTTCGGCTTCGCCTTCGCCGTCAATTCCTCGGTGCACTCCTATTTGATCCTAGCCTATGCCGGGTCGGAGAAAGCGGCCGAGGATGTCGGCTTCTACTATGCCGCCAACGCCCTGGGACGCTTCGCCGGCACGTTGCTGTCGGGGCTGCTCTATCAATGGGGGGGCGTCTACGCCTGCCTGATCGGTTCCTGCCTCATGCTGGTTGCCTGCTTCCTGGTCACGCTTGCACTGCCGGGGCGGGAGGCCCCGGTACCGGTGCGGAGCTGAGATTCGCGTATCGTCGAGATCGGTGAGGCACCAGCCGACGATGGCGAGTGCGAAGACGATCAGCGCCGACCTTGCCCGCGGATCGAGCGATAGACCGAACCAGATGGCGGCGAGAGCGCTGGCGATCAGGATGGCGAGGCCAGGCGGAACGCTGCCCGGACGCTGCGCCAATGATCGGGACGGCGGCCGCCGGCCATGATGGGACCAGCGGAGGCGGGAATGAGTGCATCGTCATGGCAACGCCAACGGTGCAGGCGGGCGCTTATTCCCTGGCGGGCTACCACAATTCGATGGAGGGCGTCACGCGCAATCGGCCGGCGCGCGATCCGCGCGAGCAGACGCCTATAACGAAGCCTCGACATCGCAACGCAAGCGTGCATCGATCTGCGGCAAGCTCGCGTTTCGTGCGTTTGTGCTGCGGGATGAGGCGAAAGCAAGAGGGGACGCCAAATCTTTTATCGCGTCGGCTACTGACATCGGCCGCGCGCTGGTTATTCTGATGCCGCTTTCAACCGGCTCACCGGAGGCTGCCTGGGCGAGGGGCCCGCGCAACCTCTGTGATCAGATCGCAAAGATGGACCCTGGCATGAAGGACTTGGCATGACCTCTCCGATCCTCTCGGTCTCGAATCTGACGACCTCGTTTCGGGTCGAAGGACTCTGGAAGCCGGTCGTGCGCAACATCTCCTTCGACATCAAGCCGCAGGAAACGCTTGCGGTGGTCGGCGAATCCGGTTCGGGCAAGAGCGTCACCGCGCTCTCGATCATGCGCCTCACACCGCCCAGCTCGAGCAAGATCGAGGGATCGATCAAGCTCAACGGCAAGGAACTCCTGACCCTGCCGGATGCGCAGATGCGCGAGATCCGCGGCAACGAGATCGCGATGATCTTCCAGGAACCGATGACCTCGCTGAACCCGGTGCTGACCATCGGCTTCCAGATCGCCGAGGCGCTGATCCTGCATCGCAACATGTCGCGCTCGGAAGCCGAGGCCGAGACCATCCGCCTGCTGGAGAAGGTCAAGATCCCGTCGGCCAAGTCGCGCTTCCACGAGTATCCGCACCGCTTCTCCGGCGGCATGCGCCAGCGCGTGATGATCGCGATGGCGCTGGCCTGCAAGCCGAAGCTCCTGATCGCCGACGAGCCGACCACCGCGCTCGACGTGACGATTCAGGCGCAGATCCTTGAGCTGATCAAGTCGCTGCAGGATGAGGAGGGCATGTCCGTCCTCTTCATCACCCACGATATGGGCGTCGTCGCCGAGATCGCCGACCGCACCGTCGTCATGTACAATGGCGACGAGATCGAGACCGGCGCGACCGAGGACATCTTCGCCAATCCTCAGAAGCCCTATACCAAGTCGCTGCTCTCGGCCGTGCCGCGGCTGGGCTCGATGGAAGGGCGCCGGCGGCCGATGCGCTTCCCGGTGGTCGATCGTCTGACGGGCCAGTCGGATGTCCCCACCGAGGTGCCCGATACGGTTCAGGCCGCGGAACGCCCGGTGCTCGAGGTCGCGGGCCTGACCACCCGTTTCGAAATCCGCTCGGGGCTGCTCTCCTCGGTCAAGGGGCGCGTGCACGCGGTCGAGAACGTCTCGTTCAGCCTGAAGGCGGGCGAGACATTGGCGCTGGTCGGCGAATCCGGCTGCGGCAAGTCGACGACCGGCCGCTCGGTGCTGCGCCTGGTCGAGCCGCTCTCGGGCTCGGTGCTGCTCGACGGCGTCGATGTGCTCAAGCTCAACCAGACCGAGCTGCGCGACCAGCGCAAGCGCATGCAGATGATCTTCCAGGACCCGTTCGCCTCGCTGAACCCGCGCATGAATATCGGCGCGGCCGTGGCCGAGCCGCTTTTGATCAACAATCTCGCCAGCCGCTCCGAGGCGCGCGACAAGGTCGCCGACCTGCTGAAGCGCGTCGGGCTGCTGCCGGAGATGGCCAACCGCTTCCCGCACGAGTTCTCGGGCGGCCAGCGCCAGCGCATCTGCATCGCCCGCGCGCTCGCCGTCGAGCCGCGCCTGATCGTGGCGGACGAGGCGGTCTCGGCGCTCGACGTCTCCGTCAAGGCGCAGGTGGTCAACCTGATGCTCGACCTGCAGGCGCGCATGGGCCTCGGCTATCTCTTCATCTCGCACGACATGGCGGTGGTCGAGCGCGTCAGCCACCGCGTCGCGGTGATGTATCTCGGCGAGATCGTCGAGATCGGCCCGCGCGAGGCGATCTTCGGCAACCCGCAGCACCCCTACACCAAGCGGCTGCTTGCGGCGGTGCCGATCGCCGATCCGGCCCGGCGCCTGCAGAAGCGCCCGGTCTCGAACGACGAGATCAAGAGCCCGATCCGTCCGGCCGACTATGTCCCGCCGGTGCGCCAGTATCGCGAAGTCTCGCCCGGCCACGCCGTGATGATCTGGGGCGAGGAGTGGGAAGCCAAGCCGGTCATCGCCAAGGTGGCGTGAGCCATTCCTGACCGGCCCACGCAGCCGCACCGGTCGGCTTGAACTCGGCTGACCGGTGACGCCATGACCCGGGGAGCGACAAGCCCCCCGTCTGATTAGTCCCTTTGATCAACGGAGTTCCGGCTGCGCAGGCTGGCATGCGCAATGATCTCAGCCTATCCCAAGTGCTGGGAATCGTTGATAGAACCAGTCATGCGCATGTGGATCAGGAATCCGCTCGCCATCCTCGCCGAGCATGCCGGCGGTGGGGTCGTGGTCGAGGACGGGGTGATCGTCGAGCTGGTCGCGAGCGGCGGCTATCCGGCGCTGCCGGTGACCGAGAGCTTCGATGCGTCCGGCCATGTCGTGCTGCCGGGCCTGATCAACACCCACCACCATTTCTACCAGACGCTGACCCGCGCCCATCCCGCTGCGATCGACCGCGAGCTCTTCCCCTGGCTGAAGGCGCTCTATCCGCTCTGGGCGCGCCTGCGGCCGGAGGATTTGCGGCTGGCGGTGCGCGCCGCGCTGGTCGAGCTCATGCTCTCCGGCTGCACCACTGCCGCCGACCACCATTATCTCTATCCGGCCGGGCTGGAGAACGCCGTCGACATCGCGGTCGAGGAGGCGAGGGCGCTCGGCATCCGCGTCACCATCTCGCGCGGCTCGATGAACCTGTCGCAGAAGGATGGCGGCCTGCCGCCGGACGAGGTCGTGCAGGACGAGGACACCATCCTCGCCGATTGCGAGCGGGTGCTCGGCCTGTTCCATGATCCCAAGCCCGGCAGCATGGTGCAGATCGCGCTCGCGCCCTGCTCGCCCTTCTCGGTGACGACCTCGCTGATGGCGGCCTCGGCGGAGCTGGCGACGCGCTTCGATGCGCCGCTGCATACCCACCTCGCCGAAACCGAGGATGAGGACGCTTACTGCCGGGAGGTCTACGGCAAGCGCCCGCTCGACCTGCTGGAAGAGGCCGGCTGGCTGCGGCCGAAGACCTGGCTGGCGCACGGCATCCATTTCTCCTGCGAGGAATGCGAGCGGCTCGGCAAGGCCGGCGTCGGCGTCTGCCATTGCCCGACCTCGAACGGCATTCTCGCCTCGGGCTTCTGCAAGACGAGGGAGCTGGAGGCGGCCGGTGCGCCGGTGGGGCTCGGCGTCGACGGTTCGGCCAGCAATGACGGCTCGAACCTGATGGAGGAATTGCGCCACGCGCTGCTGGTCAACCGGCTGCACTACAAGAGCGCGAGCGCGGTGACGGCACGCGACACGATCCGCTGGGCGACGGAGGGCTCGGCCCGCTGCCTCGGCCGCTCGGATATCGGCAGGATTGCGGTCGGCCTGCAGGGCGATCTCGCGCTCTACCGGCTCGACGAACTGCGCTTCTCCGGAGCGCATGACCCGATCGCGGCGCTGGTGCTCTGCGGCGCGAACCGGGCCGACCGCGTCATGATCGGTGGGCGTTGGCGGGTGATCGACGGCACGATCCCAGGGCTCGATCTCACGAGTCTGCGCCGGGCGCATGGGCTCGCGGCGGAGCGTTACGCCTGAACCTTCTGAGACATCCACCGCTGTCATTCCGGGGCGCGCCGAAGGCGCGAGCCCGGAACCCATGAACACGGGCACAAGCAGGTCAGGAGCGGGGATGGCGGGCTCTTGTCGCCATGACCAGTGTTCATGGGTTCCGGGCTCTTCGCTGCGCGAAGCCCCGGAAAGACGGAGAGCTCGCCCGGGATGACACCGTCCTATTCAGCGACCGGAAGCGGGGTCAATTCTGAACGCATCAGCGGCTTCAGGAAGCCGGTCAGGTCATCGGTGACGAAATGGACGTGGGCGGCCTCGACCGCCGCCTGCTCCCAGGCCTCGCGGAAGGGGTCGGGCGTGCGCGGCACGATCAGCACCGTCTTCATTCCGAGCGCGCTCGGCACGATCAGGTTCTTGTCGATATCCTCGAACATCGCCGCGCGGGCGGGATCGACCGCATGCTTGGCGAGGAATGTCTCGTAGGTGGCGCGCTCTGGCTTGGGCAGGAAGCCGGCCTCGACGATGTCGAAGATGTCCTCGAAATGGTGGAGGATGCCGAGCTTGCCAGCGACGTTCTCGGCATGGCCGCGCGAGCCGTTGGTCAGGATCAGCTTGCGGCCGGGCAGAGCCGCGATCGCAGCGCCAAGATCGGGATTGGGGTCGAGCAGCGTGAGGTCGATGTCGTGGGCGAAGGCGAGGAAATCGTCGGGATCGACGCCGTGCTCCGACATCAGCCCGTTCAGCGTCGTGCCATAGCGCTCGTAGTAGTAGCGGCGCAGTTCGCGCGCGGAGAGGCCGTCGAGGCCGAACAGCTCCAGCAGGTACAGGCTGATCCGCTCATTGACCTGCGGCCAGACCTGCGCCTCGTGCGAATAGAGCGTGTTGTCGAGGTCGAAGATCCAGTGGTCGACATGGCCGAACGCCGCCTGCTCCGGCAGGAGCGGGAGGGCGGCGGTGATTGATGCATTCTGGTTCATTGGGCCATGTCATGTGGGACGCGCCATCATGACATGCAAGATGCTTGCAAAACGGTTGCGACGGAGAAGTACTCCGTCACGCCGTGGGCTCGATCCAAGCGTCTCATGCCGGAGGAAACACCGATCAGCGCCTTCTCGTCATGAGATTCCCGGGTCTGCGCTTCGCTTCGCCCGGGAATGACGGTCGCGGCTTCTCACCTCCGGATGATCGTGCCGGAACCTGTATCGGTGAAGAGCTCGATCAGCGCCGCATGCGGGACCTTGCCGTCGAGGATGACGACGGCCTCGACGCCCTTTTCCAGCGCATAGATGCAGGTCTCGATCTTTGGGATCATGCCGCCGGAGATGGTGCCGTCGGCGATCAGGCGCCGGCACTGCTCGATGGTGAGCTCGGGGATCAGCTTTTTGTCCTTGTCGAGCACGCCCGGCACGTCGGTGAGCAGCAGCAGGCGCTTGGCATTGAGCGCACCCGCGATCGCGCCGGCGAAGGTGTCGGCGTTGACGTTGTAAGTCTGGCCGTCGGCAGCGGCGCAGACCGGCGCCAGCACCGGGATCAGCTCTTCCTTCAGGATGGCTTTCAGCACGGTGGTGTCGACCGACTCGGGCTCGCCGACGAAGCCGAGGTCGAGGACCTGCTCGATCTTCGAATCGGGATCGACGATGGTGCGCGTCGCCTTGCGGGCAGTCACCATGTTGCCGTCCTTGCCGCAGAGGCCGATCGCCTTGCCGCCTTCGCGCGAGATGTAGCCGACGATCTCCTTGTTGACCGAGCCGGCCAGGACCATCTCGACGACGTCGACGGTGGCGGCGTCAGTGACGCGCAGGCCCTGCTTGAACTCGGACTTGATGCCGAGCTTCTCCAGCATGCGGGCGATCTGCGGGCCGCCGCCATGACAGACCACCGGCTTCAGGCCGGATTGCTCGAGCAGCACCACATCCTCGGCGAAATCCTCGGCGGTGGCGGCGTCGCCCATGGCGTTGCCGCCATATTTGATCACGATCACCTCCTGGTCGTAGCGCTGCATGTGCGGCAGCGCCTGGACGAGCAATTCGGCGGCTTGCGAGGGCGTGAGATTGTGAGGGGCGTTCATCGGCAGCTCCGCGAAGGCGCAGGGGGCAGCCGCGCCGCGCCGCGTTCTAGCGGAAGTGTGGATGCGGCGGAAGCGTTTCCACGCCAATCAGGCCCGCTTGGCGAACAAGGCGGCGAGGACGAGGCCGAGCCAGCCGCCGAGCATCATGAAGCCGCCGGCGGGAGCAGCGCCGAGGAAGAGCCGTTCGCCATGGAAGCCGCGCATCGCGAGGTCGGCCGAAAACAGCGCGACGCCGAGGATCAGGAGCGAGATGGCCAGTCGCGCCGGCCAGTCCGCCAGCAATTCGGCGCGCCTCGCCGCGCAGGCTGCGATCACGGCAGGGGCATGGAAAAGCAGCATCTGCCCGGCGATCTGGACGTTGTCGGACGCGCCGGAATGCGTGCCGGCCGCGAGCAGGGTCACGCCTGACAGCCCCATCAGCATGGCGATGGTGAGGTGGATGCGGGTCGCGGTGATCATGAGCATATCCGGTGTCGTTAGCGTAGCGCTGGGCCTGAGCGTGCCAGTGAGCAGATGCTGCAGCTGTAGCGACGGTCAAGCGGGTGCGGCTGTGGCATCATGCTCCAGCGGAGATTCAGCGTCCGCCGGGCGTGCTGCGGCTGAGCGGCGTCACCGGGGCCGGGGCGGAGCCATAGCGGGCCTGGTGCTCGAGCTCGGCATTGAGCTCGGCGCCCGAGAGCACGATCGTCGCCGAGAGCCAGAGCCAGGTCATGAACACGACGATGGTGGCGAGCGAGCCATAGGTGGCGGTGTAGCGGCCGAGCGTGCTGACATACCAGGAGAAACCGACGGAGGTAGCGACCCAGAACAGCGCCGCGGCGACGGCGCCCGGCAGCACCCAGGCGAACCGCGGCGGCTTGCGGCTCGGGCCGATCCAGTAGAGGCAGCCGATCGCGGTGATGCCGACGAGGAAGAAGGCGGGCCAGCGCAGCCAGCGGATCAGCACCTCCAGCTCATGACCGAAGGGGAAGAGCGCGGTGACCACCGGCAGGCTCGCGATCAAGACGAGCGCCAGGATGAGCACGATAAGGGCGCTCAGCGTGGTACCGAGCGAGACAAGGTTCAGGCGGATGAAGCCGCGGCGCTCGCGCACGCCGTAGATGATGTTGAGGGCGTCGAAGATGGCCTTCATCGCGGCATTGGCGCTCCAGACCGCGACGAGGACGCTGACCAGGAAGGTCAGGGAGAGACTGGCGGTGCCCTGGCTCGCCAACCTGACCGCCTGCTCGCGGATCAGTTCGCGCGCCGCCAGCGGAAAGACGGTGGTGACGTCGTCAAGCTGTCCGACGATCGTCGCCGGGTCGGTCAGCATGCCGTAGAGCGTCACGAGCAGCGACAGCGCCGGGACCAGCGAGAGCAGGGTGAAGAAGGCGACGGCGCCGGCGAGCGAAAGCACCCGCGCCTCCTGCACGCGGGCGCCGAAGCGCAGCAGGACATCCTTCCAGCCGCGCCAGGGCAGGGTGATGGGGCTCCTGGCACCGCGACCGCGCCGTGCCTGGCGGATGGGCTCGCCGACCCGCCGCGAGACCAGGCCGTGGACATAGCCGGCGACGACGGCTGCGAGTCCGGCTGCGCCTGTCAGTCGCTTGAAATAGGCCATGAACGCTCCGGTCGAAGGTCGCCGATCTTAAACGGCTCCGTCGCGCTGCCAACGTCGCGGCGGCGGTTTTCGTTCCGGCAGGATGCTGGCGGCGAGGTCGCTTAGAAGTTCGTTAACCTTAACAATTTCATAATCGAGCTCCCATCGCCATCGCGGCGTCGGCCGGATTCTCTCTGGTCGCAGCCGTCGTCCGAGCCGAGATCTTGATGAAGACCCTGCTGAAAGCCGCCGTCGCCGCGACCGCCCTGCTGAGTGCCGCAGCCTCGCTGGCAGCCGATCTGCGCGGCAGGGGCGTCCTGCCGCCGGCGCCGGAATTGCCGACCTTCTACAACTGGAGCGGCCTCTATGTCGGCGGCCAGGTCGGCTATTCCTGGAGCTCCGACCGGGCCAGCGAATTCGCAAGCGCCGGCCGCGCGCCGCTCGGCCGCTCCTTCGACTACAGCCCGTCCTCCTTCATCGGCGGCGCCCGCCTCGGCTTCAACTATCAGCTCGGCGCGATCGTGGTCGGCGTCGAGGGCGACATCGAGGGCATGAATGCCGCTGAAGGGAAGGGCGATCTCGGCGGCACGGTTCGCGTGCGGCAGGACTGGCAAGGTTCGGTGCGGGCCCGCCTCGGCTACAGCCTCGACCGGATCATGATCTATGCCACCGGCGGCGTGGCCTTCACCAAGCTCGAATATGCCTATGTCAGCCCGCTGGCGGGCCTGACCGAGACGATCAATTCCTCCAGGACCGGCTGGACGGTCGGCGGCGGTGTCGACTACGCCGTGACCGACAACATCATCCTCGGTCTCGACTATCGCTACACCGATTATGGCCGCTTCGACCATGTCGGGGCGGGCGCCTATCTCGGCCGCACCGTCGAGCACGAGCCTTCCGCCCATGTGATGCGCGCCAGCCTCGCCTACAAGTTCTGAGATAGCGCGGCGTCAGCCCGCCTTGCGGAACATGCCGGGCGTGATGCCATGCACGGCGCGGAAGCTGCGCGAGAGATGGCTCTGGTCGGCAAAGCCGGCGGCGAAGGCGGCGTCCGCCAGGCTGACGCCCTCCTGGATCAGCCGGTTGGCGCGGCGCAGGCGGCGATCGCGGATGAAGATGGCCGGTGTCGAGCCGGTCAGCTTCTTGAAGTCGCGGATGACCTGGAAGCGGGTGACGCCGGCGGCCGCGGCGAGCGCCTGCAGGTCGAGCTCCTCGGCAAGGCCTGCCTCGATCACCTCCTCGTAGCGCAAGAAGCGACGTTGCGCGCCTGAGCGATCGAGCGGCCCGGCCGGGGGGGCGGTGTCGCCATGCTGCAGGATCAGGCGGCGCAGCGCGCTCAGCAGCGAAGCTTCGGCGCGGGTCGCGTCCGCCGAGGTCGATTCCGCATGGGCTGCGGCGAGCAGGCAGGAGAGCTCGGGATCGTCGAGCAGCGCCTGCGGGAACAACGGCGCCTGCGCCTGGCCGAGCTCGGCCGCGACCTCGGAGAGCAGCGCCACTGACGGATAGAAGGTGCGGTAGGCCCAGCCCTGTTCGGCGCCGGCCTCGCCATCATGCCATTCCTCGGGATTGACGACGAGCACCGAGCCGGCGGGCGCCAGCACCTCCTGCCTGCCGACGCGCACGCGCTCGCAGCCCTCGGTGATCAGGGCGATGACGTAGCCGTCATGGGTGTGGCGGTCATAGCGATGCTCGCGGAAGCGCGCCGCGAGCAGGCCGAGTTCGCGGAAGGCGGCGTGGCGCCAGAACGCCTGACTCTCCTGCTGCGGCTCGTTCATCGGTCAATCTGGTTCAAGACGCTGCCCGGCTCGCTCTCCTAATCCTGCGACATGGACAGGAGAGAACCATGCTTCACAATGATCCGATCGCCAGGCTGACGCCAGAGGTCGTCGCCTGGCGCCATCACATCCACGCCAATCCCGAGCTCGGCTTCCAGGAAATCGAGACCGCCCGGTTCGTCGCCGACAAGCTGCGCTCCTTCGGCCTGGAAGTGCAGGAAGGCATCGGCGGCACCGGCGTCATCGGGACTTTGCGCTCGGGCTCCGGCAAGCGCGCCATCGGCCTGCGCGCCGAGCTCGACGCGCTGCCGGTGATCGAGCGCACCGGCCTGCCCTATGCCTCGAAGACCGAGGGCGTGATGCATGCCTGCGGCCATGACGGCCACAGCGCCATGCTGCTCGGGGCGGCCAAGCTCCTCAGCGAGACCCCGGATTTCGACGGCACCGTGCATTTCATTTTCCAGCCGGCCGAGGAGAACGAGGGCGGCAGCATGAAGATGATCGAGGCCAGGCTGTTCGAGCGCTTCCCGGTCGAGGCGGTCTATGCCGTGCACAACTGGCCGGGCGTACCCTTCGGCACGATCGCGGCCCGCGCCGGGGCGCAGATGGCCGCGGTCGACAATTTCGAGCTGCGCTTCTCCGGCCTCGGCGCCCATGTCGCCATGCCGCATCTCGGCGACGACCCGATCCTGGCCGCCGGCGCCTTCATCCAGAGCGTGCAGCGCATCGTCTCGCGCGCCGTCGACCCGCAGACGCCGATCGTCGTCAGCCTGACGCAGGTCCATGGCGGCAATGTCGGCAATATCGTGCCGAAAGAGGTCTGGCTGCAGGGCACCTGCCGCTTCTTCGATCCGGCATTGTCCGATCTTTGCGAGCGGCTGATCGGCGAGATCGCTGATGGTGTCGCCGCCTCGCATGGCGTCACTGCGGCGCTCGACTACAAGCGCGGCTATCCGCCGGTGATCAACACTGCCGAGGCGGCGGCCTTGGCTGCGCGCGCAGCTTCTGCGGCGGTCGGGCCGGAGAACGTCATGGCCGACTTCAAGCCGAGTCTGGGCTGCGAGGACTTCGCCTTCATGATCCGCGCCGCAGGCGGTTGCTATGCCTGGATCGGTGCCGGCGAGGTCGGCCCGGGCGAGGGGCTGCATGGCGACCGTTACGTGTTCAATGATGCGATCGTTCCGCATGTCCTGCGCTACTGGCAGAACCTCGTTGCCGGCGCGTTGCCGAAGGCCGCGCCATGAACGCGCATGCTCCCTCTCGCCGGGTGATCGAGCGCCGCTGCGGCGGGCGCATCCTGCTCGACGGCGTCGATACGATCATGCTCGGCGCCAACGATTATCTCGGCCTCTCGACCGATGAGCGCGTGCTGGCGGCGACCAACGAGGCGCTTCGGCTCTATGGCAGCGGCACCGGGATCTACCCGGTCTTCGCGACCACGCCTTTGCACGAGGCGCTGGCGGAGAACCTCGCCTCCTATCTCGGCGTCGAGGCGGTGGCGCTGTTCTCCTCCGGCGGCAGCGCCAATGGCGGGGTGCTGACGACCCTGGTCGGCGCCGGCGACGTCATCATCTCCGACCGGCTGAACCACGCCAGCATCATCGATGGCTGCCGGCTCAGCCGTGCCGAGGTCGAGACCTATGAGAACCGCAACGTCGCCGGCCTGCGCCAGGCGCTAGAGGGGACAAGGCGGGCGAAGCGTCGGCTGATCGTCACCGACGGCATCTTCAGCATGGAGGGCGGCGCGGCGCCGCTGCCGGAGATCCAGGCGCTGGCGCGTGAGTTCGAAGCGCTGCTGATGATCGACGAGGCGCATGCGACCGGTGTGGTCGGGCCGGGCGGCAGCGGCACCGCGCCGCTCTGCGGGCTTTCCAATGGCGCCCCGGACATGCTGCTGACCGGCTCGCTGTCGAAGGCGCTGGGCGGCGCCAGCGGCGGCTTCGTCGCGGGGCCGCGCGCGCTGATCGAGACGCTGAAGGGCAAGTCGCGCAGCTGGATCTTCACCATGGGGATGACCACGGCGAATGCCGCGACGGCGCTGACGGCGCTGAAGATCTGTCGCGACGATCCTGGCCCGCGCGAGCGGCTCTGGCGCAATGTCGCGCATTTGCGCGAGGCGCTGCGCTTCTATGCGCTCGCCTGCCATGACAGCGACAGCGCCATCACCGCCGTGAAGGTCGGCGGCGAGGAGCGGGCGCGGGCGATGACGACGCGCCTGGCCCGGGCCGGCGTCTTCGCCCCGGCGGTGTCTTTCCCGATCGTGGCGCAGGGCGAGGCGCGGTTGCGATTGCAGGTCAGCGCTGCGCATGAGACGGCCGAGCTCGACGAGGCGGCGGCAGCGCTGGCGACGGCGTTTGCGGAGACGGGTTGAGCTCAGCTCGCAGCGAGCCGGTAGAGATGCACCGGCTTGCGCGGGGCGCGCCTGATCACGCCCTTCGCCTCAAGGTCGAGCTGGACGGCCTTCAGCCACCAGCCGGCCGTGGCGCCCTGCGGAAAGAGCTCATCCGGCAGGAGCGGCAGCAGCGCTTCCTTGGCGTCCGGGACGGTCAGCCCCGGCGCCTCCTCCGGCAGTGCCGCGAGCAGCGCCTTGCGCATCGCCTGATACTTGGCGCGATCGACCCGCTCGGACTTGCCGGGCTTGTTGACGTTCTCGATCTCGATCTTGTCGTCAGGCATCGATTGTCCCCGCTGTCGTGATTGTCGGGTTGCGGAAGCCCATGGCGATCCGCCTCGTCATGGGCGGGCTCACGCGGCGCGCTCCTCTGCGACATGGAAGAGATGGCGGATGTAGCGGTCGAGATGGTCTAGGCTTTCGCGCGCGAGGTCTGGATCATTGCCGGCCTTTGCGAGAACGAAGCCGCCCTGCAGCACGGCCTGGGTGTGCCGCGCCAGGCTCTGCGCGCTCCAGCCGCTCGTGGTGATGCCATGATCGCGCCGCGCCTGCTCGATGTCGGCTTCCAGCGTCGCGGCATGGCCGAAGATGCTGCGGCCGCAGGCGTCGCGGATATCGGGGGCGCTGGCATGGACCTCCTGCGCCAGCGTCCCGACCAGGCAGGTGAATTCGTAGAGATCGCCGGCAATCATCGCCTTGCGGAAGGCGACATAGGCGAGGACGCGATCGAGGGCGTCGGCAGGCTGGTGGTAGGGGGCGGCGGCAAAGAAGGGCGTGACCTCCTGCGTCCAGAACTCGGCCGCGGCGACACCGAGTGCCTCCTTGCTCGCGAAATGATGGAAGAAGGCGCCCTTGGTGACATCGGCGGCGCGGCAGAGATCGTCGACGCTGGTGCCGGCGAAGCCTTTTGCGCGAATGACGTCCCGCGCCGCTTCGAGCAGGCGGGCGCGGGCATCGCCGCGTTCGGGGGATTGCTTGGTGGGCCGTGGCATAGCTCATACATACCATTCAGTCGGTATGTTGCAACCGGTTTCTTGCTGACTGGCGAAAGGGCGTCGCAGCGCATTGACAAAATTTTTTGTCAATGCGAGCTTTGGGCATGCTCGACCTTGACGTCATCGACGATCCCGCCCGTGCCGCCGTGGCGCTCGACCCGGTCAAGCGACGGATCCTGGCCGAACTCTCCGAGCCGGCTTCAGCGGCGGCGCTCGCGAGTCGCGTCGGGCTGACCCGGCAGAAGGTCAACTACCACCTACGGGCGCTTGAGGAGCACCAACTGGTCGCACCGGCCGGCGAGCGGCACTGGGGCGGGCTGACCGAGCGATTGCTGGTGGCGAGCGCCGCTTCCTTCGTCGTCTCGCCGGCGGCGCTGGGCTCGCTCGGCGCCGATCCCGAGCGCAACCCTGACCGGCTCTCGGCGAGCTACCTGATCGCGCTGGCGGCGAGGATCGTGCGCGAGGTCGGGACGCTCTGGCGCGAGGCGCGCCGGCAGGACAAGCGGCTGGCGACGCTTTCGCTCGACAGCGTCATCCGCTTCCGTTCGGCGGCCGAGCGTGCCGCCTTCACCCGCGAGCTGAGCGAGGCCGTGGCCGGACTCGCCGCCCGCTATCACGATGAGAGCGCTCCCGGCGGACGTTCGCATCGCCTCGTGGTCTGTGCCTATCCGGCGCCCGAGGCGACCCATTCCTGAAAGGATCAGAGTCATGCCGATCAAGAAGGACGGAACCGGCAAGCGCTGGGTCGAGATGGAGGTTCTCGTGCCCGGCACGCCCGAACAGGTCTGGCAGGCGATGGCGACCGGACCGGGTTACAACAGCTGGTTCACGCGCACGACGATCGAGGAAAAGGTCGGCGGCAAGCTCAGCTTCAGCTTCGGGCCGGAGATGAGTTCGACCGGCGAGATCAATCTCTGGGAGCCGCCGCATCGCTTCGGCTACACCGAATATGAATGGGGTGAGAAGGCGCCGCCGATCGCGACCGAGATCACGATCACCAGCCGCTCCGGCGACCAGTGCCTGGTCAGGATGGTGCACTCGCTCTTCTCCTCCAGCGACGACTGGGACGATCAGATGGAGGGCTTCGAGCGCGGCTGGCCCGGCTTCTTCGCGGTGCTGCGGCTCTATCTCACCCATTTCGCCGGGAAGAAGGGGGCCTGCTTCCAGGCGATGCAAGCGACAGAAGGCGAGCATCTTTCCGTCTGGAAGCGGTTGACCGAGACGCTCGGCTTGTCCGGCGCCAATGTCGGCGAGCGGCGCGAATTGCCTTTGGAGCCGCAACCCTTCGCCGGCACGGTCGAGCAGACCGAGCAGAACCGCAAGCAGCGCCATGTCCTGCTGCGCTCAGATGACGGCATCGCGCTGATCGGCAGCTACGGGATGGGCGACAAGGTCAATCTCAGCGCCTGCCTGTTCTTCTATGGCGACGATGCTGACGCGCGTGCCGCCGGGAGCGAGCCGAAATGGCAGGGCTGGCTCAAGGACACCTTCGCGGCAGCCGGCTGACCGGGCACGCAGCCGTCATTGCGAGCGTAGCGAAGCAATTCAGGGGCGGCAGTACTCTATGTCCACCTGGATTGCTTCGTCGCTTCGCTCCTCGCAATGACGGTTCTGGTTGAGCGAAAAATTCTTCAGCCGCGCTGGCTTAGCAGCCACGTCCTGACCAGCGCTGTCTGCTCGTCATGCCGCGGCTTGCGGGCGCTGACCACGTAGAAGTCGAGGCCGCCGCGCATGCTCGCCGTCGTCGCCAGGGCGAGGCGTCCGGCGGCGAGATCGGGCTCGACCAGGAAGCGGCTGGCGAGTGCGACGCCCTGGCCAGTGATCGCCGCGTCGATCGCCAGCGCCGTCTGGTTGAAGCGCGTGCTGCGGATCGCCAGCGGCATGGAACGCCCGAGCGCACGTTCGAAGAATTCCGGCCAGAGATCGTGCCCGTCGCGCAGCAGCGGTAGGCGCGCCAGCTCGTCAGCGCTGGGGCATATCGCCGGCTGGCAGACCGCGACGATCTCGTGCTCGAACAGCGGGTCGGCGGTCAGACCGGGGCCGAAGGGCGGGCGGCCCTGGCGGATGGCGATGTCGACGCCATCCGACTGGAAATTCGCCAAGGCGTCGCTGGCGAGGATGTTGAGTTCGAGCTGCGGATGGGCGGCGGTGAAGTCCGGCAGGCGCGGCACCAGCCATTTCGCCGCGATGCTCGGCGTCGCGCTGATCGTCAGCCGCAAGGGCTGCGGGCGCAGGGTATCGGTCGCCTCGGCCAGCAGGGCGAAGGCGCGGGCGACATGGGTCGCATAGCTGCGGCCGGCGCTGGTCAAGGCGAGCAGGCGCGGCTGGCGCTCGAACAGCTTCAGGCGCAGCTCGCTTTCGAGGCCGCGGATATGCTGGGCGACGGCGCCTTGGGTGACGCCGAGCTCATCGGCGGCAGCGCGGAAATTGAGATGCCGCGCCGCTGCCTCGAAGGCGCGCAGCGCGTTGAGCGAAGGCAGGCGCTGCTGCGGTTCGGTCATGCAGTAGTTTTTCTATCGATATGACGCTGGCCAACTCGCTGGCGAGTTTATGCGGGGAATGCGAGAAAGGCGAGAATGAGCGGCGCTGTCGGCAACGCCTCTATACCTTCGGCAGAAAAATGGAGCGTCCCATGGCAGGAGAAAAAGTCGCAATCGTCACCGCTGGCGGCAGCGGCATGGGCGCGGCCGCGGCGAAGCGGCTGGCGCAGGATGGGTTCAAGGTCGCGATCCTGTCCTCCTCCGGCAAGGGCGAGGCGCTGGCCAAGGAGCTCGGCGGCTTCGGCGTCACCGGTTCGAACCAGTCGAACGACGACCTGAAGCGCCTGGTCGATGAGACGATGGCGCGCTTCGGCCGCATCGACGTGCTGGTCAACAGCGCCGGGCACGGCCCGCGCGCGCCGATCACCGAGATCACCGACGAGCAATGGCATACCGGGCTCGACGTCTATCTGATGAACGTGATCCGGCCGACGCGGCTGGTCGCGCCGGTGATGGCGGCGCAGAAGTCGGGCGCGATCATCAATATCTCGACCGCCTGGGCCTTCGAGCCGGCCGCCAAGTTCCCGACTTCGGCGGTGTTCCGCGCCGGGCTCGCCGCCTACACGAAGCTCTTCGCCGACCAGTATGCGGCGCAGAACGTGCGCATGAACAATGTCCTGCCCGGCTGGATCGACTCGCTGCCGGCCACCGAGGAGCGCCGCGTCGGGGTGCCGATGCAGCGCTACGGCACCAGCGAGGAGATCGCCGCGACGATCGCCTTCCTCGCCTCGGACGGGGCCGGCTACATCACCGGCCAGAACCTGCGCGTCGATGGCGGCTTGATGCGCTCGCTGTAGAGGCGTAGGCCGTCGCTCCGGTTGCATGGACGGAGCAGGCGCGATGACGGGCAAGATCGACTGGGATGCGAACCAGTATCTGCGCTTCGAGGACGAGCGGACGCGGCCGCCGCTCGACCTGATCCAGCGCGTGCGCCTCGACGACCCGCAACGCTGCATCGATCTCGGCTGCGGGCCCGGCAACAGCACCGAGCTGGTCGCCGCCCGCTTCCCGAATGCGGCGGTGGAAGGGCTCGATTCGTCGCCGGACATGCTTGAGAAGGCCCGCAGGCGCCTGCCGCAGCTCTCCTTCACTTTGGCCGACCTGGGAAGCTGGTCGGCGGATGGCCGCTACGACCTGATCTTCGCCAATGCGGCGCTGCAATGGATTCCCGATCATCCCGCTTTGTTCGCGCGGCTGGCGCGGTCGCTGGCGCCGGGCGGCGTGCTCGCCGTGCAGATGCCGAACAACCTCAGCGAGCCCTCGCATGT
Source organism: Allobosea eneae (assembly GCF_042657265.1). NCBI lineage: Bacteria > Pseudomonadati > Pseudomonadota > Alphaproteobacteria > Hyphomicrobiales > Alloboseaceae > Allobosea > Allobosea eneae. The sequence continues at coordinate 39,177 of NZ_JBHSLW010000034.1, read as the reverse complement.
CTCGATGGACGAGGCCGCGGCCGAAGGGCCGTGGGCCGGGCGCCTTGCCAATGCGCGGGCGTCGAAGGCGGTGATCGGCTCGTTCTCGGATTACCGGCGCTGGCTGATGGCAGCCGGCTGCGAGGTCGATATCTGGCAGACGACCTATGTCCATGCCCTCGCCGGGCACGACGCGATCGTCGAGTGGTTCAAAAGCACGGGCCTCAAGCCCTATATCGACCCGCTGCCGGCTGGGGAGCGCGAGGCCTTCCTCGCGCGCTATCGCGAGAAGATCGCGGCGGCCTATCCGATCGAGCCGGACGGCAAGGTGCTGCTGCGCTTTCCGCGCCTGTTCATCCTGGCGGTGCGGGGATAGCGCCAGCGGTCAGTGCGACCCAGCCTTCGACTCGGCCAGCACATCGTGCAGGACGAGTTCGTGCGCGAGCGCGTTGAAGGTCGCATCGTCGATCGCGCCGCTTCTGAGCAGGCCGCGCAAGGCCTCGCGCTCCGCCGCCAAAGCGGTCTGCCGCAGGGTGCTTTCCGAGCGTTGCAGCGCGACCGCCTCTTCACGCGGTGTCTGGCCGTCGTCGAGGAGGGCAAGGCGGCGCCTGTAAGTCGCGATCAATCCCTCCGCCACGGCCTGGTCTATGGTCGCGGCGCCATCGGTGCCACCGCGATGAGCGACGCCCTCCAGCCGCGCGATCGCGGCTTCCGTCGCGGTGATCCGTGCCCGCCGCAGTTCGGTTGCGTGGGCGGCGCCATGGCCGGCGGCGAGCCCGCGCACGAGCGGCGGCAGGCCGAGGCTGGCGATGGCCAGCCAGAGCAGGATCACGCCGGCGGCCAGGAAAATCGCGACGTCGCGTCCCGGAAAGGGCGAGCCGTCGAGCGCCAGCACCGGGAATGACAGCACGCCGGCGAGCGTGACCGCGCCGCGCACGCCGGCGATCGAGCCGGCCAGCCGCGTGCGCAGCGTGGCGTGGAACTGTTCCAGCCGCAGGCGCCAGGCGATCACGCGGTTCAGCGCGATGGCGAGCGTGATCCAGACGAAGCGCAGCAGGAGCAGGCAGAGCGTCAGCGCCACGATGATGCCGAGCGGCTGCCATAGCCAGTGCGCGTCGACGAGCGCCGGTGGAACGGTGCGGATGATCGCCGGCAGTTGCAGACCGAGCAGGACGAAGAGCGTGCCGTTCAAGAGGAAGGCCAGCATCGTCCAGAACGAATGGGCGAGCATATAGGCGGAAACGCTGAGCTGGTTGGCCGTGCGCGTGCGCCCGACGGTGAGCCCGGCGACGACGGCGGCGAGCACGCCTGAGGCATGGACGGCCTCCGCCGCGAGGAAGGCTGCGAAGGGCAGGAACATGATGACCAGCACCTGCGCTTCCGGTGCGATCCGGTCGAATTTCGCCAGCAGCTTCAGCGTCCAGGAGACGACGACGACCGCGAGCAGGCCCGCGGCGATACCGCCGGCCACGGCGAAGAGAAAGGCGAGCGAGGCCTGCCAGAGCGAGAAGCTGCCGGTGAGGGCCGCCGCGGTCGCGAAGCGGAAGATCACCAGGCCCGACGCGTCGTTGAGCAGCGATTCCCCTTCCAGCACATGTATCAGGTCCTTCGGCACGCTCTCCTTGTCGACGATGGCGGATACGGCGACCGCATCGGTCGGCGAGAGCACGGCAGCGAGCGCGAAGGCGACCGGCAACGGCATGGACGGCACCAGCCAATGCAAGGCAAGGCCACCGAACAATGTGGTGAAGAACACCAGCCCGACGGCGAGCGACAGGATCGGCCGCAGCAGCCGGCGGTATTCGCGCTTCGGCGCTTCGAATGCGTCGGCGAAGAGCAGCGGGGCGATGAAGAGCAGGAGGAAGAGCTCTGGATCGATCCTGGGATGGAAGCCGGCTGTCGGCCAGGCAAGCGCTGCGCCGAGGCCGATCTGGATGATCGGTAGCGGGACGATCCTGAACAGCCGGGTCAGCGGCTGCGAAGCCACCACGGCCATGACCAGGATCAGGATGAAGGTGAAGATCTGCATCGGTTCCGCGGCCGGCCCGGTTCGCTCTGGGGTCGGCCGCGAGGTTTATCGTCCGGTTTCCGGTGAGCCAAGCTCACCAGGGCCGGGATAACGCAATCTCAGAAATTGACCTTGTCGGCGCCCTTGAGCTGGAGCTGCTCGCGGGCATCGTCGGGCGTCGCGATTTCGAGGCCGAGGCCTTCGATGATCTTACGCGCGGCGCGGACCTGGTCGGCGTTCGACTTGGCGAGCTGGCCCGGGCCGAGCCAGAGCGAGTCCTCCAGGCCGACGCGCAGGTTGCCGCCCATCGCGACCGCCATCGCCGCGATCGGGAGCTGGTGGCGGCCGGCGCCGAGCACCGACCAGTGATAGTCGTCGCCGAAGAGCCGGTCGGCGGTGCGCTTCATATGGGCGACGTCCTCGGGATGCGGGCCGATGCCGCCGAGCAGGCCGAAGACCGACTGGACGAAGAAGGGCGGCTTCACCAGGCCGCGGTCGACGAAATGGGCCAGCGTGTAGAGATGGCCGATATCGTAGCACTCGATCTCGAAGCGCGTGCCGTTCTCGGCGCAGGTGGTCAGGATGTTGGCGATGTCCTTGAAGGTGTTCTTGAAGACGCGGTCGTCAGAGCCTTCGAGATAGGGCTGTTCCCAGTCGTGCTTGAACTCCTTGAAGCGGTTCAGCATCGGGTAGAGCCCGAAATTCATCGAGCCCATGTTGAGCGAGGCGACCTCTGGCTTGAAATGGGCGCAGGGCTTGAGGCGCTCCTCGACCAGCATGGTCGGGGCGCCGCCGGTGGTGATGTTGATGACGCAGTTGGAGCGCTGCTTGATCACCTTGAGGAAAGGCTCGAAGGCCTCGGGCGACTGGTCGGGCTGGCCGGTCTTGGGGTTGCGGGCGTGGACATGGACCAGCGCCGCGCCAGCCTCGGCGGCGCCGACGGCGGCATCGATGATCTCGTCGGGCGTCACCGGGAGATAGGGCGACATCGAGGGGGTGTGGATCGCGCCGGTGACGGCGCAGGTGATGATGACTTTGCGGTTCTTGGCCATGGTCAGGGCTCCGGCTGGTCGATTGTGGAAGAGTTAGCCCTCATCCTGAGGAGCGATCGCAGATCGCGTCTCGAAGGATGCTCCAGATGGTTCCGGAGCCTCCTGGAGCATCCTTCGAGACGCCGCTGCGCGGCTCCTCAGGATGAGGGCTGAGGAAAGGACGCATCAACTGGGCTTGCGCTTCGCGGCGCGCTTGTGCGCCTGCAGAGCGGCAAGGCGGCTGTCGCGCCAGTCGCTCAGGCGCTTGACACGGCTGGCTTCCTGGGCGCCACGCCATTCGCGCATCACTTCGGCGACCGTCTCCGGCTTGAACGGATTGCCGAGGCCTTCCGAGGATTTGACCATGCGGTCGAGCGATTCCGAATAGCGTGCGCAGTAGTCGGGGATCCCGCCCGGCGCATTGAGCTCGATCGTCTCGAACGGCCCCATGAACGACCAGCGCAGGCCGAGCCCATCGCGGATGGTCTTGTCGACGTCCTCGGCGCTGGCGACGCCCTCGCCGACGAGGCGGAAGGCTTCGGCCAGCAGCACCGCCTGCAGCCGGTTGAGCACGAAGCCGGGCTTCTCCTTGCGCAGCATGATCGCGACCTGGCCGGCCTGCTCGTAGAGGCGCTTGGCCTTGGCGACGATCTTGGCATCGGTCCAGGGCGCCGGCGCGAGCTCGACGATCGGCACCAGATGCGGCGGATTGACCGGATGGGCGACGAGGCAGCGGGCCCGGCCTTTCAGCTCTTCCGAGAAGGTCGAGGCCATGATGAAGGAGGTCGAGGAGGCCAGGATCGCCGAGGCCGGCGCGAGCGCGTCCATCTGCGCGAAGAGCACGCGCTTGGCCTCGACCGTCTCCGGCCCGTTCTCCTGCACCAGCGCGACGCCCGTCAGTGCATCGGCGAGGTCCTTGGCGACGCGGATGCGGGCGAGCGAGCCCTTGGGGTCGTCGACGAGACCGTGGCCGGCGAGCTCCTTGAGGTTCTTGCCGATATGGACGCGGGCGGCCTTGGCCGCCTCCGGCTTCACATCATGCAGCGCGACCTCGAAGCCATGGCTGGCGAAGACGGTTGCCCAGGCGCGGCCGATCAGGCCCGAGCCGACGATGGCGATCTTGGTCATGCGGGAATATCCATGGTCAGACGAACGGGAACCACGCCGTCATTCCGGGGCACGCCGCAGGCGTGAGCCCGGAACCCATAACCGCAGGTCGTCATGGGTAAGGCGCGAGAGAGGTGGCGATTCTTCCGGTGCCGGCAATGGTTATGGGTTCCGGGCTCTTCGCTGCGCGAAGCCCCGGAAAGACGGGGGACGCGCATCACAGCCACAGCACCTGCCGCCGCAGCGCAAGGTCCTGGCTGAGGGCGCGGGAAGGTCCGATATGGGTGACCTGGCCGCGCTCGAGCACGACGGTGCGGTCGGAGAGCGCCAGCGCCAGGTCGAGATGGTGGTCGACGATGACGATGGCGATCTCCTTGCGCAGCTTATCGAAGGCCTCGAACAATTCCTCGACCACCGCCGGCGCCAGGCCCTCGAAAGGCTCGTCGAGCAGGAGCACCTTGGTGTCGCCGGAGAGGGCGCGGGCAACCGCAACCATCTGCTGCTCGCCGCCGGAGAGATAGTCGGCCGGCGACTGCCAGCGCTCCTTGATACGTGGGAAGAAGGCGAAGATCTTCTCGTCCTCCCAATGGGTGCCATTGCCGGTGCGGCGGCGCAGGCGGCCGAGCTCCATATTGTCCTTGACGCTCATGCCGGCGAAGAGGCCGCGCCCTTGCGGAACGTAAGCCACGCCGGCGCGGGCGATCACGGCCGGAGGCAGGCGGGCGATATCGCTGCCGGCGAGGCTGATCGTGCCGGAGGCGGGCGGGGCGATGCCGGTGATGGTCTTGAGCAGGGTCGACTTGCCGGCGCCGTTGCGGCCGAGCAGCGCGACGATCTCGTTCTCGTGCACGCCGAAGCTGACCTGCCGCAGGATGTGACTCTTGCCGTAGAAGGTGTCGACCCCATCGAGGCCGAGCAGGACCTTGTCGCCGGCGGCGCTCTCGCGCGGCTTCTCGGCGAGCGCATGGGCGCCGGAACCGATATAGACCTCCTGCACCTTGGGCGAGGAGCGGGCGTCCTCGACCGTGCCGTCGACCAGCACCGAGCCCTCGTTCATCACCGTGACATGGTCGGCGATGGCGAAGACGCGGTCGATGTCGTGCTCGACGAGCAGAACCGGCAGGTCGGTCGAGATCGACTTGATCAGGTTGCCGACGCGCTCGCGCTCGGCCGCGGCGAGGCCGGCGAGCGGTTCGTCGAGCAGGAGCACACGCGGGCTGGTGGCGAGCGCGAGCGACATGTCGAGCAGGCGCTGGCCGCCATAGCTGAGCGAGCCGGCCTCGGCCTGTTCGATGCCGGAGAGCCCCATGGTCGAGACGACCTGGCGGGTCTCATCGTTGACCTGGCCAAGCGCGCCGGCCGAACGCCAGAACCCGAAGCGCTCCGGCGCCCTTGCCTGCACGGCGAGGCGGACATTCTCGGCGACCGAGAGGGTCGGAAACAGGTTGGTGATCTGGAAGGCGCGGCCGATGCCGGCCCGGGTGATCGCCTCGGGCGAGAGGCCGGCAATGTCGCGCTCGCGCAGGCGGACCTCGCCACGGTCCGGCTTGAACAGGCCTGAGATCAGGTTGAAGGCGGTGGTCTTGCCGGCGCCGTTCGGGCCGATCAGCGCATGCAGCTTGCGGTCGCGCAGGCGCAAGTCGACGTTCTCGACCGCCTTGATGCCGCCGAAGCTCTTGGCGAGGCCGGTCGCGGTCAGGATCGTACCGTCGCCAGCATCGGCCGGCTTCATGAAGGCGGGTAGCTCGACCGCTCCGGCCTTGCGGGCCGACATCGCCGCGTCCTCGGCCGCCTGCTTTCGGAAAGGCTTCAGCAGGCGCTGGCCGACGCCGACGAGGCCGTCCGGCGAGAAGACGATGAAGGCGACGAAGAGCAGGCCGAACCAGAACAGCCAGTTCTCGGTGACGCTGGAGAGCAGGTCGCGGAAGACGACGAAGAAAAGCGCGCCAAGCGCCGGCCCGAGGAAGGAACGCATGCCGCCGATCACCACCATGGCCAGCAATTCGCCGGAGAAGGCGACCGAGATCGGCTCGGCCGAGGTCATGCGGTTGTTGAAGAGGAGGAGCGTGCCGGCCAAGCCCGTCAGCGCAGCCGAGACGGTGAAGGCGACGAGCTTGTAGCGGTTAGTGGCATAGCCGAGGAAGCGGGCGCGCTGCTCGTTCTCGCGGATGGCGACGAGCACGGTGCCGACCGGCGAGCGATGGAAGCGCCAGAGGCCATAGACCACGGCGAAGCCGATCGTCGCCACCAGCACGTAGAAGGGCAGGGCGATCTCGAAATCGATGCCGGCGAAGAGCGGGCGCTTGATGCCACCCAAGCCATCCTCGCCGCCGGTGACCGAGGTCCAGCGGAAGGCGACCGAATAGATCATGGCGGCGAGCGCCAGCGTCAACAGCGAGAAATAGACGCCGCGGCGGCGCAGGATCAGCGCGCCGAAGGCGAAGGCGATGACAGCGACGAGCGCAACCGCGAGCAGGATCGGCAAGGCGAACTGGCCGGGCAGCCAGTTGCGCTGGATCAGGCCGGCGGCGTAGGCGGCGATGCCGAACCAGGCGCCGTGGCCGAAGGAGACGAGGCCCGTCGTGCCGACCAGCACGTTGAGCGCCATGCAGGCGATGGCGAAGACGACGACCTCGGTGGCCGAGGTCGTGCCGAGCCCGACCGCATGCATCAGCGAAGGCAGCAGGCTGAGGCCGATGGCGGCGATGGCGAGCGGGAGATAGTCGCGCTGGGAGCTGGTCATGTCGGCCTCACTCGAAGCGCTGGATGCGCTCGCCGAACAGGCCGCGCGGACGGAAGAGCAGGACGAGCAGCATCATCAGGTAGATCACCGCGGTCGACCATTGCGTCAGACCAAGGCCGATGGTGATGCCCTTGACCAGGCCGACCATCAAAGCGGCGACGACGACGCCCCAGAAGGAGCCGAGACCGCCGATGACGACGACGACGAAGGCCGGGGTGATGATCTCCTGGCCCATGGCCGGATGGATCGAATAGATCGGCGCGAGCAGCACGCCGGCGAGGCCGGCCAGGCCGATGCCGATGCCGGCGACCGTCATCATGTAGGGCTGCAGGGAGATGCCGAGCGCGCCGACCATGTCGGGGTTCTGCACGCCGGCGCGGACGACGCGGCCGAAGGCGGTGCGCTGCAGCAGGAACCAGAGGCCAAGGACGCAGGCGGCCGCGATCAGGATCAGCAGGGCGCGATAGCGCGAATAGATGAAGTCGCCGATGAAGAGTTGGCCGCGTAGCGCCGGTGGGATCGAGAAGGAAAGCGGCGGCGCGCCGAAGATCATGCGCAGCGATTGCTCGGCGACCATGGCGAGGCCGAAGGTCAGCAGCAGCGAGAGGATCGGGTCGGAGCGATAGAAGCGCTGGAACAGCCCGCGCTCGATGACGATGCCGATCAGCGCGACCAGCACCGGGGAGGCGATGATGGCGCCGCCGAAGCCGATATGGGGTGCGAGCACGATCGTGAGATAGGCGCCGATCGCATAGAAAGCGCCATGCGCCAGGTTGACGATGCCGCCGAGCGAGAAGATCAGCGACAGGCCGAGCGCGATCAGGAGGTAATAGACCCCGTCGAGCAGCCCGTTCAGCACCTGCTGGATGAATAGGGTGAGCAAGGGATGGCCTTTGCAAACGTCTGTTCTGGCGCGTGAGTCGTCATCCCGGGCGACCGCAGGGAGACCCGGGATCCATTCCTGAAGCGTTCCGGAATGGATCCCGGATCAGCGCCGCTACGCGGCTTGTCCGGGATGACAAGGTAGTTTCAGCGAGCAGCTCAGCTCATCTTGCAGACGGCTTCGTCGCCCTGGGTGGCGATCACCTCCATGTCCTCGTTCGGGCCGGGCACCGGGGCCGAGGAGGTAAAGAGGTCCCACTGGTTCTTGACCTGCGCCGCCGGCAGGGCGGTGATGGTGTACATCTCGCTGATCAGCTGGTGGTCGGAAGCGCGGAAATAGCCCTGGCGCGGCTTCATCACGTCGAACTTCGCGCCCTTCTCGAGATGCTCGAGGATCTTGGCGGTATCGGTCGACTTCAGCTCGTTCATCGACTGGGCCATCACCTTGACGCCGACATAGTCGCCCCAGGCCTGGTTCTCCGGCGGCTTGCCGTATTTCTTGGTGAAGGCGGCGACGAAGGTCTTGCTCGAGGGCGTGTCGATCAGATGATGCCAGACGCAGGGCCAGATGCCGCCGAAATTGTCCTTGCCGGCGGCCCAGGCGAGGGCGGTGTCGAAGCCGAAGCCGGCGACCGGGAAGGTCAGGCCGAATTCGGCATACTGCTTGAGGAAGTTGGTGATCTGGTTGCCCGCGAGGTTGGAGATGACGAGGTCGGGCTTGGCGGCCCTGATCTCCAGCAGCAGCGCCGAGAAGTCGGTCGCGTCGGTCGGCACCAGCTTGTCGGCGGCGAACTGGCCGCCATTGGCCTCCATGAAGCGCTTGGCGACCTTGCTGAGGTCATGGCCGAAGGCGTAGTCGGCGGTGAGCGAGAACCACTTCTTGCCCTTGACCAGCCCCTGCGCCAGCAGCGAGCGGCCGGCGCTCTTCACATACATCGAGTTCTGGTGCTCGACATGGAACATGTAGCGGTTGCAGCTCTCGCCACGCAGTGCGTCGGAATTGCCGCCGGTGTTGAGGAAGAGCGTCTTGTTGCGGGCGGCGACCTGCGAGATCGTCAGGCAGGAGGCCGAGGAGATCTCGCCGATAATGCAGGCGACCTTGTCGCGCTCGATCATGCGCTCGGCCTTGGTCGAGGCGGTCTGCGGATTGACCGAATCTTCCTTCAGGAGTTCGAGCTTGCGGCCGTTGATGCCGCCGGCGGCGTTAATCTCCTCGGCGGCGAGATCGGCGGCCATGACGCCGTATTCGCCGAGCGGGCCGAGAAAGCCGGTGCGCGGCGTCAGGTGCCCGAAACGGATCGCATCCGACGTCTGCGCGAGGATGACCGCCGGGCTGGCGACGAGGCCGGTAGCCGCCGCACCGAGCCCGACCAGCGCCTGACGACGCGAGAGGCCCTTGATCCTTGACTGCTCTGACATTCCGTTCCTCCCAGAACTCTCCCGCGCGCTTCGGCGTCGGATTGCGTGGATCGTCTTCTTCACTCTGCGGTCTCGGACCGCTTGTCGTGATCTGTGATCACAGTTAGGTTGGCAGACATGGTTGCCCGAGTCCAGCCCTCAGTTGCGCCGCTATCGCGGCCAGCCTCCCCAGGAGCGGGGAAGCTCGGCGAGGTGTCGGCGCTCGACGAGGTCGGCTCGCTCCAGCATGAGACGCTGGGCGAACGCGTCACCTGCGAGCTGCGGGCGCTGCTCATCGCCGGGCGATTGGCGCCGGGCGAGAAGCTGTCGCTGCGCCGCGTCGCCGAGGCGCTGGGCGTCTCGATGATGCCGGTGCGCGAGGCGGTGAGCCGGCTCGCCGCGGACAAGGCGCTGGAGGTGCTGCCCGGCCGGGCGGTGCGCGTGCCGGTGCTGACGCTGGCGCAGTTCCGCGAGCTCACCCGTATCAGGCTGGTGGTCGAGGGCTTCGCGGCCGAGGAGGCGACGAAGGTGATCACCGACGCGCAGATCGCCGTGGTCGCCCAACATGAGGCGGCGTTCCTGGCCGCGGCCAAGGACCCGCCGGACCCCGCCGCTGCGGTCGGCGCCAATCGCGACCTGCATTTTTCGCTCTACGAAGCCGCGGGCATGCCCTCGCTGATCGAAATGATCTCCCGGCTCTGGCTCAAGGCCGGGCCGATCCTCAATCTCGACATGCGGCACGAGCCGAAGCGGCTCGACGGCGGCAGTGCGGTCGTGGCGCATGCGCAATTGCTGGCCGCGCTGCGGCGACGCGATCCGGCCGCGGCGCGGCAGGCGCTGGTCGAGGACATCAGCGCCGCGGCCGAGCATATCGAACGGACGGCGCGGCTGGCGGAGTAGCCTGGTCGCCTAAAGAATGAAGGAAAAGGGACGGAAACGATGGATCTGACGATCAAGGGACTGCGCGTTCTGGTGACGGCGGGCGCCAACGGTATCGGCCGGGCGACGGCGCGCGCCTTCGCGGCGGAAGGGGCGAAGGTCCATATCTGCGATGTCGACGAGAAGGCGCTCGCGGCCATGGCAGAATCCGATCCGGCGATCACGCGCTCGGTCTGCGACGTCTCCGACCGCAAGGCGGTTGCGCGGCTGTTCGAGGAAGCCCTGGCGGCGCTCGGCGGCCTCGACTGCCTGGTCAACAATGCCGGCATAGCCGGGCCGACAGGCCGCGTCGATGAGATCGCGCCGGAGGACTGGGACTCCTGCGTCGCCATCGACCTCACCGGCCAGTTCAACTGCACCCGGCTTGCCGTGGAGCATCTCAAGCAGTCGAAAAACGCCTCGATCGTCAATCTTTCCAGCCAGGCCGGCAAGCACGGCTTTCCGCTGCGCTCGCCCTATGCCGCGGCGAAATGGGGTGTGATCGGCTTCACCAAGGCGCTCTCGGCCGAGCTCGGCGAGTTCGGCATCCGGGCGAATGCGATCTGCCCCGGCCTCGTTGACGGGCCGCGTATCCAGAGCGTGATCGCCAACAAGGCGCGCTCGCTCAACGTTTCGCATGACGAGATGACCAACCGGCTCTTCGCCGGCGTCTCGATCAAGCAGTTCGTCGATCCCAAGGACATCGCCAAACAGATCGTCTTCCTGGCTTCGCCCTTCGCCAAGACGATCTCCGGGCAGGAGATCTCGGTCTGCGGCGATACGCGGATGCTGAGCTGAGGCCGATCGCCCCGGTGCGGGGATAGAGCCACAATCAATCCCCGCTGCTTGCGAAGCCCGCATAATCGGCCGGCATGGCGCGCCTCCCGCGTGCCGCGCCGATCCAGCGAGGTTCCATGAGCGATACGCCGCGTCTTGGCCTGCCCCTGCTCGCCGCCGGGCAGGCGCAGAAACACGTCACCCACAACGATGCGCTGATGCGGCTCGATGCGCTGGTGCATCTCGTCGTCTCGAGCCGCACGCAGACCGTCCCGCCGGCTTCGCCTGGCGAGACTATATCGTGCCGGCCGGCGGTTCCGGTGTCTTTGCCGGCCATCAGGACGCTCTCGCCATCTTCGAGGATGGCGCGTGGAGTTTTCTCGCACCACGCGCCGGCTGGCAGGCGTGGGTGAGCGACGAGGCCGAGCACCATGTCTGGACCGGCACGCAATGGCGGCGGTCTCAGCCGGAAGGCGCGGGCGCGCCACTCTGGGGAGTGAATGCGACGGCCGATACCACGAATCGGCTCGCAATCTCCGCCGATGCGACCCTGTTCAATCACGCCGGCACCGACCACCGGCTCAAGCTCAACAAGGCGAGCGCTGCGCACACGGCGAGCCTGCTCTTCCAGGACGACTGGTCCGGTCGGGCCGAGATCGGGCTTGCCGGCGACGACCAGTTGCGGATCAAGGTCAGCCCTGACGGCTCGAACTGGGCGGAAGCGCTGGTCATCGACCGGACGAGCGGCCTCGTTTCGCTCCCGGCCAGCAGCTGGGCGCAGGAGACGCCGCGGCCGAACCTGCTCGTCAATGGCGACTGGCAGATCAACCAGCGCGGCTTTGCCGGCGGCGCCTTGGCCGCCGGAGTGTTCGGCTATGACCGCTGGCAGGCGCATACCAGTGGCGCCAATCTCAGTCGCAACGGCTTCGACCTGACGCTGACCTCCGGCGCGGTCAGGCAGACCGTCGAGCCGGCGCTCTGGGGCGCGACGTCGTTCGCCTCGACGCCGCTCTGCGTGTCGGTCGAGAATCTCAGCGGCGGCAGCCTCGCTGTGACGGTCGGCAGCGTCTCCGGAACGATCACCGCGGGAAGCGGCCGCCGCTTCGTCGTCTTGACGCCGGCCGCCGGCGACACCGGAAACCTGACGGTGCAACTCGCACCGGCGACGGGGGCGGTGACCTTCCGCGCGATCAAGCTCGAAACCGGCGCGGTGCCCAGCGCCTGGCTGGCGCGCAGCCAGACGCAGGAGCGGCAGCTCTGCGAGCGCTACTATTGGCGGCCCGGTCTTCCATGGATCATCGACTGCTATCAGGCGAGCGGCGCGTACTCGCAGCAGATCCTCGCTTTCCCGACCGCGATGCGGGCCGTACCGACGGCGAGCTATTCGGTCACGGGCGAGGCCAACATCTTCGGCGGCGAGCGCTCGGTCTCGTCGAGCTCCAACATCTGCGCGGTGGCATCGATCCGGGCCTCGGCGCTCGGCCGCGCCTATGCCGTTTTCAGCGACATCGCCTTCAACGCTGAGCTTTGAGCGGCCCTCGCGGGCCAGGTCCCATCAGGCCTTGAAGACGTTCTCCGCCTTGATTCCGGCGCGCGCGCAGACATTGCGGGTGTCGACGACCAGCTTCGAGCCGGCGACGATCGCCGCATAATCGACGTCGTCGTGGTCGGTCGCGATCAGGACGGCGTCGAAGGCCGCGAGCGAGGCGGGATCGACCGGCACGCTTCTGCGGCCTGCGAGCGTCGGGTGCTCGCGGGTCGGCGGAAGCACCGGGACATGCGGGTCGTGGAAGGCGGTGCGGGCGCCGCGCTTCTCGATCAGCTCGATCAGCTTGAGCGAAGGGCTCTCGCGGGTGTCCTCGACATTCTTCTTGTAGGCCAGGCCGAGGATCAGGATCGAGGCGTCGCTCAGATTCTTGCGGCCATGGAGGTCGAGCAGGGTCGCGAGGCGGTCGACGACCAGATAGGGCATGCGGGTGTTGATCTCGCCGGCAAGCTCGATGAAGCGCGTGGCGACGTCGTATTCGCGCGCCTTCCAGGTCAGATAAAACGGATCAATCGGGACGCAGTGGCCGCCGAGCCCGGGGCCGGGATAGAACGGCATGAAGCCGAAAGGCTTGGTCTTCGCCGCCTCGATCACCTCCCAGATATCGATGCCCATGGCCGAGTAGACCGTCTTGAGCTCGTTGACGAGGGCGATGTTGACAGAACGGAAGATGTTCTCCGTCAGCTTGACGGCTTCCGCGGTGGCCGTCGAGGAGACCGGCACGGTGCTGACGACGAGCGCGCCATAGAGCGCCAGCGCCATCGCCTGTGCGTCGAGGCCGTCGCCGCCGACGACCTTCGGGATGCTAGACGTGCCGAAATCGGGGTTGCCGGGGTCCTCGCGCTCCGGCGAAAACGCGAGGAAGAAGTCCTCGCCGCTCTTCAGCCCGCTCGCCTTCTCCAGGATCGGGCGCATGACCTCGTCGGTCGTGCCTGGATAGGTGGTCGATTCCAGCACGACGAGCTGGCCGCGGCGCAGGCGCCGGCCGATCGCCTCCGTCGTCTTGGCGACATAGGACAGATCCGGCTCGCGATGCCTGGTCAGCGGCGTCGGCACGGCGATCAAGAGCGCATCCGGCTCGCCCAGACGGTCGAAATCCGCGGTCGCAACGAACCGGTCGGCGGCCACGGCCTGCGCGATCGGCTCCATCGGGATGTGCTTGATCGCACTGCGGCCGGCATTGATGTCGTCGACGCGCTTGGCGTCGATGTCGAAGCCGACGACGCGAAAACCCTGCCGCAAGGTCGCGAGCGCGAGCGGAATGCCGACATAGCCGAGGCCGATGATTCCGACGACGAGCGAGCGATTGTCGACGCGTTCAATGAATTGCTGGGCTGCTGGCGACGTCACGGTGCATCCTGAAATTGCGGCAGCATCGGCCAGCGGCCTATTTCTTCGCCGAGCTTCTTCCAGAGTTGCCAAACTGCGTCAACATCCGCCGAGGTTTTCGGGATGCGGTCCGGTCCGGTGTCTATCCGCTGTGGCAGGCGTTTACCTGCCTTCGGCTTTAGTCTTTGAAAATGCTTTTGAAATGTCGGTTGATCGCGCCATGATCGACGACGACGCCGCGATTCCGCTCGATCAGGAAAGCGGGGTGCCAGTACCAGTCGTCAAAGCCGACATTGAGGCGGTTGTAGCCGGCCTCGGCCAGCAGAATCCGCATCTCTTCACGCCGGGGTTCGACGAAATTGTGCTCGATGGTGAAGAGCGCGATACGGTGTCGGGCAAAGTCGATCGTGCGCAGAATCTCCAGTTCCGATCCTTCGGTATCGAGCGATACATAGTCGAAGCCGGTTTCGGCGAAGTCTCCCATCGCGGCGATCTCGGCGAAGCTGATCGTTTCGACCTGGATCAGCCCATGCGTCGCGGCGGCGCAAGCACGGTCGTCGGCATGGCGGTCATTGCCCGCGAATTCCGCCAGTGTCCCGATTTCCTGGGAGGGGATGAAGGACAGGATCTTGCCGGTCTCGCGATAGACCGCCCGCTCCAGGCAGATCGCGCTGCGGCTTTCGCGCAAGCGAGCGAAGAGGGCGGGGTTCGGCTCGACGCAGACGCCCTTCCATCCATGCTGGCTTTCGAGGACATAGCTGTTGCTGTGCAGCACGCCGTCGAAGGCGCCGATCTCGGCGAAACGGCCGTCGCGGCGGCCATTGCACATGGCGAAGACCCAGCGTTCCTGCTCGATCTGCGAATTGGTCGGCATCTCATAGGCGATCGCAGGATCGAAGCGTTCCGGTCCTGAACCTGCCATCGTTCGCCCCATCATTGCCGCCGAACGAGCCTAGAGGCTCGAGGCGGCAAGGTGAAGCCGTGGTGGGCCGATCAATGGATCTCCGGCTCGGCGACCTTGGCCGTGCCGGCGAGGTAATCGAAATCGCAGCCCTTGTCGGCCTGCTGGATATGGGCCGCCGACATCTTGCCCCAGCCGCGGGGATAGTCGCGGTTGGGCGGCGTCCAGCTCTTCAGGCGCTCGGCGATCTCGGCGTCCGTCAGGTTGACCGAGATGCTGCGCGCCTCGACATCGACGCTGATGATGTCGCCGGTCCTGACCGCCGCGAGCGGGCCCTTGATATAGGCCTCCGGCGCGATGTGGAGGACGCAGGCGCCGTAGCTGGTGCCGGACATGCGGGCGTCGGAGAGCCGGAGCATGTCGCGCACGCCCTGCTTCAGCAGCGTCTTCGGGATCGGCAGCATGCCCCATTCGGGCATGCCGGGGCCGCCGACCGGGCCGCAATTCTTCAGCACCATGACATGGTCGGCGGTGACGTCGAGGGTCTCGTCGTTCACCGCCTTCATCATCGCATCATAATCCTCGAAGACGAGGGCTGGACCACTGTGCTTGAGCAGGCGCTCCTCGGCGGCCGAGGGCTTGATGACGCAGCCACCGGGGGCGAGATTGCCCTTGAGCACGGCAAGGCCATTGGCGGTCGAGACCGGCCTGTCGAGCGGGCGGATGACGTTGTCGTCATAGACCTTGGCGAGCGCGATCGTCTCGGAGATCGGCTTGCCGGTCACTGTCATGGCGCCGGTGTGGAGCTTGCTCTCGAGCTGCTTCAGCAAAGCAGGCAGCCCGCCGGCATAGAAGAAATCCTCCATCAGGAAGTCGCCGGAGGGACGCAGGTTGGCGATCACCGGGACCTTGCGCGAGAAGGCGTCGAAATCATCGGGAGTCAGCGGCACGCCGGCGCGGCCGGCCATGGCGACGAGATGGATGATGGCGTTGGTCGAGCCGGCGACCGCCATGTGAACGGTGAGCGCATTCTCGAAGCTCTCGCGGGTGAGGATGCGGTCGGGCGTCAGGTCCTCCCAGACCATCTCGACGATGCGCTTGCCGGCGGCGGCGGCCATGCGCGGGTGGGCGGCGTCGGCGGCGGGAATGGCGGAGGCGCCAGGCAGGGTCAGGCCGAGTACCTCGGCATGGCTCATCATGGTCGCGGCGGTGCCCATCACCATGCAGGTGCCGTGCGAGCGGGCGATGCCGCTCTCCATGTCGCGCCAGTCGGCGTCGGAGATGTTGCCGGCCTCCTTCTCGGCCCAGTATTTCCAGACGTCGGCGCCGGAGCCGAGCGTCTTGCCGGCCCAGTTGCCGCGCAGCATCGGCCCGGCCGGCACGAAGATGAAGGGCAGGCCGGCGCTGCAGGCTCCCATGATCAGCGCTGGCGTGGACTTGTCGCAGCCTCCAAGCAGCACCGCTCCATCCAAGGGGTGGGAGCGGATCGATTCCTCCGCCTCCATCGCCAGGAAGTTGCGATAGAGCATGGTCGTCGGCTTCTGGTACTGCTCCGAGGCCGACATCACGGGAATCTCGACCGGGAAGCCGCCCGCCGCCCAGACCGCGCGCTTCACCGCCTCGGCGCGGTCGCGCAGATGGGTGTGGCACGGGTTGATCTCGGACCAGGTGTTGAGGATGCCGATCACCGGCTTGCCCATGAACTCGTCATGGTTCAGCCCCATCTGCAGCGCCCGCGAGCGATGCCCGAAGGAGCGCAGGTCGCTGGCGCCGAACCAGCGCTTCGAGCGCAGCGTGTCGGGCGTCTTGCGGGGATGGGACATCGGCGTTTCCTCGGTGTGTTCTTTGTCAATTCAACGACTTGTCATTCCGGGGCGGCCCGCAGGGTCGAACCCGGAACCCACGACTGGGTGAAACGACTTCCGCTCAATGAGGGGCTCACCCGGTCGTGGGTTCCGGGTTCATCGCTGCGCGATGCCCCGGAATGACAGCGGTCACTCCGCCGCCGCGCGCTGCGAGCCCCAGCCGGAGACGATCTTGCACAGTTCGGCGCGCTCGCTATCGTTCAGCTCCGGCAGGCCGGGCAGGCGCACCGGCCCGACATTGGTGCCGAGCAGGCCGAGCGCCTCCTTGACCACGGTGACGTTGGCGCCGTTGCCGTATTTGGTCCGCAGCGTCTCGAAGCCGCCGATCTCGTCGACCAGGCGGCGGGCGCGGTCGTAATCGTTGGCCTCCAGCGCCTGCCAGATCGCCAGCGAGCGCTCCGGCGCGACATTGACCAGGCCCGAGGTGAAGCCGCGGGCGCCGAGCGCATGGAAGGGCGCGGCCCAGCCCTCGGCGAGGCCGCAGATCCAGTTGGCGCTCGAGCCTTGCGTGGCGCGGACGCATTCGGCGAGCAGCATCATGTTCGAGGATGCGAACTTGACGCCGGCGACATTGGGATGCGTCGCGACGCGGGCGAGGTCCTTCACGCCGATCGCGTCCGACCGGATATAGGCGACGAGTGGGATATCAAGCGCCTCGGCGATGGCGAGGATGTAGTCGGCCTGGCTCTGCGGGGCGGCGAAGGGATCGAGCGGGTGATGCACCATCACCGCATCGCAGCCGGCCCTGGCGGCGAGCTTGCCGGTGGCGACGGCTTCCCGCAGCGACCGGCCGATGCCGGCGGTGACCAGCGCCTTGCCGGCAGCGGCTTCGGCGGCGACGGCATGGCTGCGCACCACCTCGTCCGTGGTCATCGGGTAGAACTCGCCGGTATTGCCGGCCGAGACGATGTTGTGGATGCCGGCCCCGGCGATGCGTGCGACGATTGCGCCGGTCAGCGCCCAGTCGGCCTCGCCATCGCCCTTCCAGGCGGTGACGTGCACGCCGGAAATGCCGCGCAGCGCGGCGCGAACCCTGTCACTCATCGTAATCCAATCCTTCCGCATCGGCGCCGAAGACCTGGCGCACATGGCTCTTGGCGGAGCGCACGATATGGCTGCGCATGCGCTGCTCGGCCCTGGCCGGCTCATGCGCGCGCAGTGCTTCGAAGATGCCGCTATGCTCCTCGAAGCCGCGGGCCCGCTCGCTGGGCTCGCCGAGCAGGGCGATGCGCTGGGCGTGGTCGTACATGCGCTGGCCGTCGAGCCGGCGCTCGAGATAGCTGCAGCCGGAGATGCGGTGGATCATGCCGTGATAGGCCTCGTTCAGATTGACGAGGTCTTCCAGGTCGCCGTGCTCGGTGGCGTGGGCCATTTCGTCAATCAGGCGGCTCATCTCGGCAATCTCGGCCTGGCCGATCCGGTTGGCGGCGATATGGGTCATGACGCTTTCGAGCGCGGCGCGGCCGAGCGCCATCTCCAGCGCCTGGCGGGCGGAAAACTCGACGAAGACGCCGCGGCGGGCTTCCGTGCGAACGAGGCCCTCGCTCTCCAGCATGCGGATCGCGTCCTTCACCGGCGTGGTTGAGACGCCGAGCATGTCGGCGAGGCTGCGCTCGTTGAGGCGCTCGCCATTGCGGAAGCGCCCGGCGACGATCGCCCGGCGCAGGCGCTCGTGCACATGCTCGCGCAGCGAGCGCAGCAGATGCGGCGAGACGGGTTCGATGGCGAGTGCTTCCGACATTCGAATTCCTCTGGGATGGCTGCGTCACGATTCTGCTCGCGCTCGGCCCGTCGCCATTGCCTCACCAGACATCACAAAGCGCAAGCGACATCAAGTCTGAAATTTCAGATTTCAAATCTGGAATTGCGTGCTATGGAGTGAGCAAGACGGCCGCAAGACGCCGGAACGGCACGGTGGGATGAGACAAAGACGAGGGAGGATTGGATGACATCGATCACGCGCCGCAGCCTGCTCGCCGGAGCCGGGGCCATGCTGGCTGCGCCGGCTTGGGGGCAGAGCGGCTATCCGGGTGGCCGGGTCGTCACCATCGTCGTGCCGTTCGCGGCCGGCGGCACGACCGACCTGCTCGGCCGTATCCTGGCCGACCGGCTGAGTGCGCGCCTCGGCGGCAAGTTCATCGTCGAAAACCGCGTCGGGGCAGGGGGCAACATAGGCGCGGCAGCGGTCGCGAAGGCCGATCCGGACGGCTACATGCTGACCATGGGCACGGTCTCCAGCCATGCGATCAACCCGGCCGTCTATTCGAAGATGCCCTATGACCATATCAGGGATTTCGCGCCGATCTCGCAGGTGGCGAGCGTGCCGAACATCCTGATGGTCAATCTCGACCTGCCGGCCAAGACCGTGCCGGAGCTGATCGAGCTCTTGAAGAAGAACCCGGGCAAGTACTCCTTCGGCTCGTCCGGTGCGGGTACTTCAACCCATATGGCGGCCGAGCTGTTCAAGGTCTCGACCGGTACCGACATGGTCCATGTGCCCTACCGCTCAAGCGGGCAGGTGACGCAGGACCTGCTCTCCGGCCAGATCCAGATCACCTTCGACAACATCACCATCGCCTGGCCGCATGTCGAAGCCGGCAAGATCCGGGCGCTGGCGACGGCGACGCCGAAACGGCTCGCGGTCGCGCCGGATCTGCCGGCGCTGTCCGAGTTCATCCCAGGCTACGACGCCAGCTCCTGGCACGGCTTCTTCGCGCCGTCGAAGGTGCCGCCGGAGATCGTCGCCAGGCTCTCGAGCGAGACGCAGGCGATCATGCGCGAACCGGCGGTGATCGAGCAGCTCAAGAAGCTCGGCGTCGATCCGGTCGGTTCGAGCCAGGCCGAATTCACCGCCCATATCGCCAGCGAGACCAAGCGCTGGGCGGAAGTTGCGCAGAAGGCCAATGTGAAGATCGAATAAGCGTCGCTGGTCGGCGTCATGGTCGGGCTTGACCCGACCATGTCTGAAACCAGTGGCATCTGGTCATGAGATTCTCGGGTCAAGCCCGAGAATGACGGCCAGCTCGGCGCCGGGACCATCACTGCAAGCGACAGATCAACAGGACAAAGCCGCATGACTGCCCTGACCCCCGAGAATCGCGAGAAGCTGAAGCGCGTCTCGACCGCGACCCTGACCACGGCGCTGTTCAAGCGCGGGCTGCGCAACCAGTTCATCCAGGATGTGCGTCCGCTCTCGCCGAACGCGCCGCGCATGGTCGGCGACGCCTTCACGCTGCGCTATATTCCGGCGCGCGAGGATCTCGATCATCTCAGCGTGTTCGAGGGCACGCAGCATCCGCAGCGTGTCGCGGTCGAGACCTGTCCGCCGGGCCATGTCATGGTGATCGACAGCCGCAAGGATGCGCGCGCGGCGTCCGCGGGCTGTATCCTGGTGACGCGCCTGATGCAGCGCGGCGTCGCCGGCATCGTCACGGATGGCGGCTTCCGCGACAGCCCGGACATCGCCGCGCTGGGCTTTGCCGCCTATCACAGCCGGCCGAGCGCGCCGACCAACCTGATCCACCACCACGCGCTCGACATCAACGCGCCGATCGGCTGCGGCGATGTGCCGGTCTACCCTGGCGACATCATCGTCGGCGATGGCGAGGGCGTCTGCGTGATCCCGGCCCATCTCGCCAATGAGGTCGCGGCCGAGGCCTATGAGCAGACGGCCTATGAGGACTTCGTCGAGATGAAGGTGCGGGAAGGGCGCGGCATCTTCGGGCTCTACCCGGCCAATGCCGAGACCAAGGCCGAGTTCGCGAAATGGCGGCCGGACTGGAAGTAGGTCGAGAGCTGGCGGCTTCAGGCCGCGAGCAGCTCGCGCACCATCGGGATGACCTCGCGGCCATAGAGCTCGATGCAGCGCAGCAGCTTGTCTTGCGTCAACGGGCCGGCGCTGATCTTGAGCTGGAAGCGGCGGAGGCCGAGCGCCTTGACCGTCGCGGCGATCTTGCGCGCGACGGTTTGCGGCGAGCCGAGATAGAGCGCGCCGCCCGAAACCTCTCGCTCGAATTCCTCGCGTGACATCGGCCCCCAGCCACGCTCGGCGCCGATGCGGTCGCGCATCGCCTTGTAAGCCGGGAAAAACTCCTCAGCAGCTTCAGCGTCGCTGGCGGCGACATAGCCCGGCGAGTGCACGCCGATCGGCCGCTCGGCATGGCCGAGCCGCCCCATCGCATCGCGGTAGAGTTGGGCGTAAGGCGCAAAGCGCTGGGCCGGGCCGCCGATGATGGCGAGCATCAATGGCAGGTCGTAGCGCGCGGCTCGCACCACCGATTCCGGGCTGCCGCCGACGCCGATCCAGGTCGTCAGCTCCCCCTTCTCGATCGGCGGGAAGACCTGCTGGTCGCGAAGCGGCGGGCGAAGGCTGCCTTCCCAGGTGATCTTCTTCTTGCGGATCAGCTCGACGAAGAGGTCGAGCTTCTCCTCGAACAGCATCTCGTATTGTCTGAGGTCGAAGCCGAATAGCGGGAAGGATTCGGTGAAGGAGCCGCGGCCGAGGATGACTTCGGCACGGCCATTCGAGAGCGCATCGACCGTCGAGAAGCGCTGGAAGACGCGGATCGGATCGTCCGAGCTCAGCACGGTGACGGCCGAGCCGAGGCGGATGCGGCTGGTGCGGGTCGCAATGCCGGCAAGCACGGTCTCGGGCGAGGAAACCGCGAAGTCGCCGCGATGATGCTCGCCGATGCCGAAGAAGTCTATGCCGATCTCGTCGGCGAATACGGCCTGCTCGACGAGGTCGCGGATAACCTGTGCATGCGGGAGCAGGGCCCCGTCCGGGCCGGCGGTGACGTCGCCGAAGGTGTCGAGGCCGAGTTCGAGAGAAGCGGGCATGGCAGTTCCGGGCTGGTACGGCACGCCGCACGGCCGGCGTCCGCGCCATCTGGCGCCGGGAGCGGCGCGGTTCAAGATGCGCCGGCGCCGAAAGGTCTATGCGAATTCGCCGAAATCAGTACCATGAGGAACAATAATATCTGCCATGCCCCCCATTTGGGTGTGGCGGAGGGAACATGATTGCTGTTGCCTCGACCGGCCTCGTGGAGGGTTGGAGGCGCGCTTGGCCATAAGGGGGAGATGTTCATGGGCGGCGAAGCTGCGGCCGAGAGCGATCGTTCGATCGTCGGCAACCCGATGCTGCTGCCGTTCTTCGACCTCTCCTTCGAAGAGATCGAGCTGCTGTGCCGGATCACGGCGGAACAGCGCGAGAGCTCCAAGGAGGCCGTCGACGGCGGATGGTTCGCGACTTTCATGGAAGCACGGAAGGAGCCGGCTCGATAGGCGAGGCGCTTCTTGTCGCGCTCGGCATGGTCGCCCTCGCGGCGGCTGCATGGTGGGCGACCAATCGATGGCGGCTTTGACGCGGCCGCCCGCAGATCACGCCGCCGGCTCGAGCCGGGCGCGGCCAAGGACCATCACGCGGTCAACCTGGAAGCCGCAGCGCTGCAACGCGTCGTGATCCTGCGGCCAGGCCGCCGAGCGCTCCAGCGAGATCGCGATGCGCGGCAGGTCGAGCTGCGCGGCGAGTTGATTGGCGAAGCGCAGCAATGCATCGACGAGGCAGGTTCCGGGCAGGCGCAGCATTGCGATCTCGGAGATCTCCAGGGTGGTCCCGCCCGCGATGGTTCGCGCGATGCGGAAGCCGAACAGCGCATGCGGCATCCGGCGTACATCGCGCAGCGCGAAGACGCCTGACGGCTGCGTTCCGTCCTGCGAATGGTCACGCACAAAGGCGGCCCAGCCGTCCGGCGTGAGCTCCGGATGCAGTAGCGAGACCAGCCCATAGACCGTGTCGGCGCAATCAGGCACGATGCGCGCGACTTCGAAGATGTCATCGCCCGTCACGTGCGGTTCTCCCCGTTTTCGAGGCAGCAACCTCGGTTCGGGAGGCCTATTGCCGCATTGATCTGGATCAAATCCGAGACCCTGCGGCAGGGCGCGCGCTTTGTCGGCCTTCGCGCATGCGGTAAGCTCCGCGCATGAGCAGGAAGGTGCGATCGTGAACTGTCAGCCCTCGGCGTGCAGCGCCGCCGCCCGCGGCGAAGGCGGATGCCGCAACTGCATGGTCCGCCTCGTCAGCGTCTGCGCCTCCCTGACCGACGACGAGCTCGCCTTGCTGGAGCAGCTGGCGATGCCGACGCATTTCGCCTCGGGCGACACGCTGTTCACGCAAGGCTCCGAGGCGCATTGCGTTTACAACGTCACCGCCGGTGTCGTGCGTCTCTACAAGCTCCTCTCAGACGGGCGCCGCCAGGTCGTCGGCTTCGCGCTGCCAGGTGACTTCCTCGGCCTTGCCATGCGCGATGCCTATGGCTTCTCCGCCGATGCGATCGGCGACGTCGCGGTCTGCGCCTTCTCGCGCGCCGCCTATACGGCGCTGGTCGACGCCAAGCCGCATCTGCTCAAGCGCCTCCACGAGTTCGCGACGCATGAGCTGACGCTCGCCCATGAACAGATGCTGCTGCTCGGCCGCCGCACCGCAGAGGAGAAGCTGATCTGCTTCCTGCTCGGCATGCAGCAGCGCTGGGCAAGGCTCGGCAAGCCGTCGGTGACGGTGCCGCTGCCGATGACGCGGCAGGACATCGCCGATTTCCTCGGCCTGACGATCGAGACGGTCAGCCGCACCTTCACCCGCCTGGCCAAGGAGAAGACGATCCTGATCGTGCCTGGCGGCGTGCGCGTGATGAACCCCGAACGGATGCTCGCCGTCGCGGCGTGAGCTGCGCCTTCGCGCCGCGGTCCGTCCCGTTCCTGCCCTTGACCTGGATCAAAGCCCCCCGCCCAGCCGGCCGCTAAGCCTCACGCGGAGGGCGCATCCCAGCGCCCGCGACGAAGCGGGAGTCAGCGGTGACGGCGACGACGAGCCCTGTCCGGGCAATGACGGTCGGCGAGATGATCGGGATGCTGATCGCGGGAGCCTGCGTGCTGCCGCTGATCCTGATCGGGGCGCTGACCGAGAATTCCGGCTACGCCTTCCACGCGATGCTCGGCGCGGCCGCGGCCGCGGCGAGCGTGATTCTGATCGGCAATCGCTGCTTCGACGGCTCGCCGGCGGTCCCGCCGCAGGAGATCGATGGCAAGCCCAACTACACTATGGGCCCGGTCAAGTTCGCGACCGTCGCGGCGATGGTCTGGGGCATTGCCGGGTTCGCTGTCGGGCTGATCATCGCCTTGCAGCTCGCCTTCCCGGTGCTGAACTTCGACCTGCCCTGGACCAATTTCGGTCGCTTGCGGCCGCTGCACACCTCGGCGGTGATCTTCGCCTTTGGCGGCAACGTCCTGATCGGCACCTCGTTCTATGTCGTGCAGCGCACCTGCCGGGCCCGTCTCGCCGGCGATCTCGCGCCCTGGTTCGTTGTGCTCGGCTACAACCTCTTCATCGTCATCGCCGGCACCGGCTACCTGCTCGGGATCACCCAGGGCAAGGAATACGCCGAGCCCGAATGGTACGCCGATCTCTGGCTGACCTTCGTCTGGGTCGCCTATCTCCTGGTCTTCCTCGCCACGCTGAAGAAGCGCACCGAGCCGCACATCTATGTGGCGAACTGGTTCTATCTCGGCTTCATCGTGACCATCGCGGTCCTGCATATCGGCAACAATGTCGCCGTGCCGGTCTCGATCCTGTCGCCGAAGTCATACGGCCTGTGGTCGGGCGTGCAGGATGCGATGTTCCAGTGGTGGTACGGCCACAACGCGGTCGGCTTCTTCCTGACCGCCGGCTTCCTCGCGATCATGTATTATTTCGTGCCCAAGCGGGCCGAGCGGCCGATCTATAGCTACCGGCTCTCGATCATCCATTTCTGGGCCCTGATCTTCATCTACATCTGGGCCGGCCCGCACCATCTCCACTACACCGCGCTGCCCGACTGGGCGCAGACGCTCGGCATGACCTTCTCGATCATGCTGTGGATGCCCTCCTGGGGCGGCATGATCAACGGCATCATGACCCTGTCGGGCGCCTGGGACCGGCTGCGCACCGATCCCGTGCTGCGGATGATGGTGGTCTCGCTCGCCTTCTACGGCATGTCGACCTTCGAGGGGCCGCTGATGTCGATCAAGGCGGTGAACGGGCTCTCGCACTACACCGACTGGACCATTGGCCACGTCCATTCCGGCGCGCTCGGCTGGGTCGCCTACATCTCCTTCGGCGCAATCTACTGTCTCGTGCCCTGGCTGTGGAACCGCAAGGGGCTCTACTCGCTCAAGCTGGTGAGCTGGCACTTCTGGGTCTCGACCCTCGGCATCGTCTTCTACATCACGGCGATGTGGGTCTCGGGCATCCTGCAGGGCCTAATGTGGCGGGCCTACACCTCGCTCGGCTTCCTCGAATACTCTTTCATCGAGACCGTCGCGGCGATGCACCCTTTCTACGTGATCCGGGCGCTGGGCGGCGCGCTCTTCCTGAGCGGCGCGCTGATCATGGCCTTCAATCTCTGGATGACCGTGCGCTCGGAGGAAGCTTCCGAGATGCCGGAAGTCCCGGCTCTGCCGCCGCGCCAGCTCGCCACCGCCTGAGGAGCCGTCATGACGAGCATCGAGCACAAGGCGCCGCGGCGTTCGCTCTGGGCCAAGCACAAAATCTTCGAGACAAACTCGATCATCCTGGTCATCGGCGTCCTGCTGGTGATCTCGATCGGCGGCCTCGTCGAGATCGCGCCGCTCTTCTACCTCCGCAACACGATCGAGACGGTGCAGGGCATGCGGCCCTATACGCCGCTCGAGCTCGCCGGCCGCGGCATCTATGTGCGCGAGGGCTGCTACAACTGCCACAGCCAGATGATCCGGCCGCTGCGCGACGAGGTCGAGCGCTACGGGCACTACTCGCTCGCGGCCGAGAGCCTATACGACAAGCCGTTCCAGTGGGGGTCGAAGCGGACCGGGCCGGACCTCGCCCGCGTCGGCGGCAAATATTCAGACGAATGGCAGCGGGC
The DNA here is from genome assembly GCF_042657265.1 of Allobosea eneae. NCBI lineage: Bacteria > Pseudomonadati > Pseudomonadota > Alphaproteobacteria > Hyphomicrobiales > Alloboseaceae > Allobosea > Allobosea eneae. The sequence goes on along the minus strand of NZ_JBHSLW010000034.1, from coordinate 13,760 downwards.
GCATCTTTCCGAACCGCGCGCGATCGTGCCGCAGTCGATCATGCCGGGCTATCCCTTCCTGGAGAAGACCGAGCTGAAGGTCGGGGACATCGCGGACGAATTGCGCGCCAATCGCGCCGGCGGCGTGCCCTATAGCGACGAGATGATCGCACAGGCGCAGAACGACTTGAAGGCGCAGGCGACGCCCGACCATCCCGGCCAGGCCGATCTGGAGAAGCGCTATCCCAAGGCGCAGTCGCGCGATTTCGACGGCAATCCGCAGCGCATCACCGAAGCCGACGCCCTGATCGCCTATCTGCAGGCGCTCGGCACGATGGTCGACTTCAAGCTCTACGACGACAAAGCCAACATCCGCTGAGCCAACCCATGCAAACCACCTATCACTGGCTCGCCGGCTTCGCCCAATCCGCCGGGCTCCTCTACTTCGTCGCCGTCTTCCTCGGGGTCTGCGTCTACGCCTTCTGGCCGAAGAACCGCGCCCGTTTCGAAGAAGCCGCGCTCAACCCGCTGCGCGAGGACTGACCGATGGACCAGAAGCACGAGGATCCGCATGTCGATGCCGCTACAGGCATGCCGACGACCGGCCATGAATGGGACGGCATCCGCGAGCTCAACACGCCGCTGCCGCGCTGGTGGCTCGGCATCTTCTACGCCACCATCGTCTGGTCGATCGGCTACTGGATCGTCTATCCGGCCTGGCCGCTTTTGACCGACACGACCAAAGGCGTGATCGGCTACGCCAGCCGCATCGACATCGGCGCGGACATGGCAAGGCTCAAGGCGCAGCGCGCGGCGCAGGCCGCCGGCATGGCCGACGCCACGCCGGCTCAGATCAAGGCCGATCCGACGCTGTTCCAGATCGCGATGGCGCAGGGCAAGGCCGCCTTCGGCGACAATTGCGCGGCGTGCCACGGCGTCGGCGGCGCCGGTGCCAAGGGCTATCCCAACCTCAACGACGACGACTGGCTCTGGGGCGGCTCGCTCCCGGCGATCCAGCAGACGATCCGCCATGGCATTCGCGTTGCCGGCGACAACGACACCCGTGTCAGCCAGATGCCCGCCTTCGGGCGCGACGGCGTGCTGAAGCGCGAGGAGATTCTTGCCGTCGCCAGCCATGTCCGCGAGCTTGCCGGCCTGTCGACCGAGCCGAAGGCGGACCTCAAGCTCGGGCGCAAGGTCTTCGCCGACAATTGCGCCGCCTGCCATGGTGCTACGGGCAAAGGCAATCAGGAGCTCGGCGCGCCCAACCTCACCGACGCGATCAGCCTCTATGGCATGGACATGGCCTCGCTGACCGAGACCATCGCCAACAGCCGAAACGGGGTGATGCCGGCCTGGGCCGGACGTCTCGACGAGACCACGATCAAGGCGCTGACCGTCTATGTCCACTCGCTGGGGGGAGGGCAGTAGCGTGAGCACCGCCGAGGCCGACCAGGACGACATTCCGCTCTTTGCGGCGTCGCGGAAGGTCTATCCGCAGAGCGTGGCGGGTCCGTTCCGGCGCGCGAAGTGGCTGATCCTCTTCCTGTGCCTGGGCATCTACTACCTGCTGCCCTTCCTGCGCTGGGATCGCGGCCCGTATCTCCCCAACCAGGCGGTGCTGGCCGACATCGCCAACAACCGCTTCTACTTCTTCTTCATCGAGATCTGGCCGCAGGAGGTCTACTATTTCACCGGCCTCCTGATCCTGGCCGCCTTCGTCCTCTTCCTGATGAATGCGGTCGCCGGACGGGTCTGGTGCGGCTATCTCTGCCCGCAGACGGTCTGGACGGACCTCTTCCTTTCGGTCGAGCGCTTTTTCGAGGGCGACCGGCGCGAGCGCATGCGCCGCGACGCCGAGCCCTGGGGCTTCGACACACTCTGGCGCAAGGGCGCCAAGCACGCGGTCTGGCTGATCATCGCCTGGTGGACCGGCGGCGCCTGGGTGCTCTACTTCGCGGATGCGCCGACTTTGGTGCGCGAGCTTGCGACCTTCACCGCGCCGCTCTCGGCTTATGTCTGGATCGCGATCCTGACCTTCACCACCTACACGCTCGCCGGGATCATGCGCGAGCAGGTCTGCAAGTACATGTGCCCCTGGCCGCGCATCCAGGCAGCGCTGACCGACGACGAAGCGCTCAACGTCACCTATCGCTACGACCGGGGCGAGCCGCGTGTCTCGGTGAAGCAGGCGGCGAAGCTCAAGGCACAGGGCGCGCCGGCTGGGGACTGCATCGATTGCTTCCAGTGTGTCGCGGTCTGCCCGACCGGGATCGACATTCGCGACGGCGCCCAGATCGACTGCATCCAGTGCGGCCTGTGCATCGACGCCTGCGACACCGTGATGAGCAAGATCGGCCGGCCGACCCGGCTGATCGCCTATGACACCGACGGCAATGTCCAGCGCCGCCTGGCCGGGAAACCTGCGATCTACCGGCTGGTGCGCCTGCGCACCCTGATCTATCTGGCGCTGATCACAGTCGTCGGCGGTGCCATGCTCTGGCAGCTCGCGACCCGCAGCACCGCCGGCATCTCCGTACTGCACGAGCGCTCCCCGCTGTTCGTCACCCTAAGCGACGGGTCGATCCGCAACGCCTATGCGGTGCGCCTGCTCAACAAGCGTCCGGAGCATCGGCCCTTCGCCCTGACCGTCTCCGGCCTGCCCGGCATCAGGATCGAGGCGATCGGAGCCCCGCCGAGTGCCGATCTTCGGCCAGTCGTCACCGTCGATCCCGATTCCTCGCGCGAGGTGCGCGTGCTCGTCACCGTCCCGGCCGGCGTGCCGCTCGCGGCCTCGCAGGCGATCACCATCACGGCTTCCGATCTGTTCGCCGGCGAGACGGTGCGAGCCGACGAGCATTTCATGGCGCCGGAGACCCATCGATGAGCTGCTGCGGAGTCATCATCATGCCCTATGAGAATCCGGCCCCGGCTGCACCGCGCCAACCTTTCCAGCTGACCGGCGGCATGGTCGCCGCCATGCTGATCCTGTTCTTCGGCGTGGTCGTCTCGGTCAATGCGACCATCCTGACGATGGCGCTGCGGACCATGCCGGGAGTCGAGACCCGCAGCGCCTATGAGGCGAGCCAGCGCTTCAACGAGGAGATCGCCCGCCAGCACGAGCGCGATGCGCGCGGCTGGTCCGCCTCCACGACGCTGGCCCGGCAGGCCGACGGCGCGACGCTCACTGTCTCCCTCGCCGATCGCAATGGCGGGCCGCTCGTTGGCCTCGCCGCCGGCGCACGTCTGCGCCACCCTGCGACCTCAGCTCGCGACCATGACCTTTCGCTGAGCGAGAGCCGGCCGGGGCGCTACGAGGCCCGCTTCGAGACGATCGAGGCGGGTTCCTGGATCCTCGAACTGCAGGTCAGGCGCGGCGAGGAGGTCGTCTTCGTCTCGCGCAGCCGCGTCACTCTGGAGCGCTGAGATGGCGGCGCAGGACCTCTCCGTCTTCGTGCGTCATCGCGACGATGGCATCGCCAGCATGGAACTCGCGGTCGATGGCATACGCTGTGCCGGCTGCATGCAGGCGATCGAGGGCGGGCTCGCCCGCGAACCAGCTATTCTCGCCGCCCGCGTCAACCTGGCGCTGAAGCGCGTCTCGGTCGAATGGCGCGAGGCGCTGCTGCGGCCGGAGGCGGTGGTCGAGAAGCTCGCCGCGCTCGGCTTCAAGGCCTATCCCTTCGCGCCGGAGCGCCAGGAGGCGGGAGCCGCGAGCGAGGAGCGCTATCTCCTGCGCGCGCTCGGCGTCGCCGGCTTCGCCTCGATGAACATCATGCTGCTCTCGGTCGCGGTCTGGTCCGGCAATGCGGGTGATATCGACCCGACGACGCGCGACTTCTTCCACTGGCTCTCCGCCCTGATCGCGCTGCCGACCGCGGCCTATGCCGGCCGCCCCTTTTTCGAGAGCGCGCTGAGGGCGCTCAAGGCCGGCGCCGTCAACATGGACGTGCCGATCACCATCGGCGTCGTGCTGGCGCTGGTCATGTCGGTCGCCGAGACCTGGAACCATGGCCGCCACGCCTATTTCGACGGCGTGGTCATGCTGCTCTTCTTCCTGCTGATCGGGCGCTATCTCGACCAGCTGATGCGCCGGCGCACCCGCGATCTCGCCGGCAATCTCGCTGCGCTGAAAGCCGAGACTGCGACGAGGCTCGCCGCCGACGGCAGCACGATGGTGATGCCGATCGCCGCGATCGCGCCCGGCGATCTCGTGCTGGTGCGGCCCGGCGAGCGCGTCTGCGTCGACGGCATCGTCGAGACCGGTCGCTCCGAGATCGACCAGAGCCTCGTCACCGGCGAGACGGCGCCCGTTGCGGCCCAAGCGGGCGAGCGCGTCCATGCCGGCACGCTCAATCTGACCGGCGCGCTGACCGTGCGGGTCGAGGCGGCCGGGCAGGGCACGCTGCTTGACGAGATCGATCGGCTGATGGACCAGGCGGTCGGCAACCGCTCGCGCTATGTTCGCCTCTCCGACCGCGCCGCCCGGCTCTATGCCCCGATGGTGCACACGCTGGCGGCCTCGACCTTCCTCGGCTGGCTGGCCTTCGGCCTGTCCTGGCCAGAAGCGCTGATGATCGCCGTCACCGTGCTTATCATCACCTGCCCCTGTGCGCTCGGCCTCGCCGTCCCCGCCGTGCAGGTCGTCGCGGCCTCCGCCCTGTTCAGGCGCAAGATCATGCTGAAGGAGGGCGACGCGCTGGAGCGCCTGGCCGAGGCCGACATCGCCGTCTTCGACAAGACCGGCACGCTGACGCTGCCCGAGCCGGAGATCCTGAATCCCTTGGCGCTGCCGGCCGAACGCCGGGCGGAGATCGGCGCGCTCGCGGCGGCGAGCGGGCATCCGCTGGCGCAGGCGCTTGCCCGCGCGCTCGGTGTGTCGTGCGCGGCGGAGGATGTGCACGAGGAAAAGGGGCAGGGCCTTTCGGCCGGCGAGGGTGAGGATGAGCGCCGCCTCGGCAGCATCGCCTTCTGTGGCGCACAGGCCGAGGCGACCATGGTCGCAGCGCTGCATCCCGGCGCCTCCCTGATCGCCTATCGCCATGGTTCCTTCCGCACGGTTCTGGCACTGGGGCAGGCTCTGCGCCCGCAGGCGCGCGAGACGATCGCCGCCCTGCGCAAGGCGGGGCTGACGATCGCGATCCTGTCGGGAGACCGGCGCGAGGCGGTCGTGCCGATCGCCGACACGCTGGGCATCGCCGAACTGCATGCCGGCCTGCGCCCCGGCGAGAAACTCGTCTGGCTCGAACGCATGGCCGCGCAGGGCCGCAAGGTGCTGATGGTCGGTGACGGGCTCAACGACGCACCGGCATTGGCGGGCGCGCATGTCTCGCTCTCGCCGGTCAGTGCCACGCATCTGGCGCAAGCGGCGGCCGACATCGTCTTCCTCGGCGAGAGTCTGGCGCCGGTCGCTGCCGCACTGACGATCGCCCGCAAGGCGCGCCGGCTGATGCTGCAGAACCTCTGGTTCGCCGTGCTCTACAACGCCGTCGCGGTGCCGATCGCCATTGCCGGGCTGGCGACGCCCTTGGTCGCCGCCATCGCCATGTCCGGCTCCTCGCTGGTGGTGACGCTCAATGCGCTGCGCGCCCGTGCAGCGGGGGAGGCGCAGTCATGAACATCATCGTGATCCTGTTCCCGCTGGCGCTCGGCCTCGGCCTTCTCGGTCTCGGAGCCTTCTTCTGGTGCATGCGCAGCGGCCAGTACGCCGATCTCGACGGCGCGGCCTGGCGGGTGCTGCAGGACGAGGATGCGCAGGCGGGGCCGCGAGATGGTGTCAGCGGCAGCGACGGAAACGCTTCGGGCTGAAATCGAAGCCGCGCTGGCGGATGAAGGAGAGCGTGTCGCCATCGACACGGACGGTGAAGACGACCCGCATCGGCCGGCCTTCGCCATGACATTCCCCGGCGATTTCGTAGACGTCCCGCCGGCGCTCGGCGCGCAGCGTTCGGCAACTCGCCTCGAATGTCGAGAAGTCAAGCTCCTTGGAGCCGAGGCCGATCACCGTGTCGTCGGCGCTGCAGCCCGGCGCGCCCCAGCGCCCGATCCATTCGGTCGCCTGCGCCGGCAGTACGGTGATCGCAAATCCGGCGAAGGCGGCAATCCCTGCGATATGGTTCATGCTCGCGGCTCCTATCATGACCCATGGTCATGATAGGGCGGATGCCGCCGCCGCGACATAGACCCCGTCTTGGTGCGGTTGGGTCAGACGGGGGAGCGCCCCGGCCCTTATGGCCGGGGCGATGTCGTCAGTAATAGACGGTCCGGCAAACGCGCACGCGACGGCCGTAGCGGTTGCGTCGGACCGAGCAGACCGTCCGGCGACGGCGCGGACGGCGCCAGTACTGGCTGAACTCGGCGGGAGCCGCGTCGAGCCGGGCCGCGTTCTCCGGTGCAAGCGAGGCGGCGGCGACCGGCGCGCTCGCCAGGCTCACACCCGCGGCGCTCGCGGCGAGTCCACCACACAGCGTGACGATGAATGAACGTCGGTTCATGGTTTCTCTCCTTGATGTCGCCCTTCACGGAGCTGACCACAGGAAACATGAACAGATTGTGAAGATATGGCTCGTTCGCTATAGCGGACGACCGCCTAGTATTCGCTGATGAAGATCAATCTTATCGATGCTGGCAGGCGTCTCGTTCGATCTGCCTTTTCAAGAGACCTTATGAATTCTGTTCTTGAATCTCTTCTTCACTTACATTGAGGAATGTGCCGCGTCCTTTGCGAGCGCGGTCACCCTTTTTGTGCCCGGCGTGGCGATCACGCCGGGCGGCCGGGTTTCTCGGCGTCAGGCGACGTCGAAGCGGTCGAGGTTCATCACCTTGGTCCAGGCGGCGACGAAGTCCTTGACGAACTTCTCCTTGGCGTCGGCGCTGGCATAGACCTCGGCGAGGGCGCGCAGGATCGAGTTCGAGCCGAAGACGAGATCGGCGCGGGTGCCGGTCCATTTGACGGCGCCGGTCTTGCGATCGGTGCCCTCGAAAACGTCCTTGGCTTCGGAGGTCGCCCGCCACTGCGTGCCCATGTCGAGCAGGTTGACGAAGAAGTCGTTCGTCAGCGCGCCCGGACGGTCGGTCAGGATGCCGTGCTTGGAACCGTCGGCGTTGATGTCGATGGCGCGCAGGCCGCCGATCAGCACGGTCAGCTCGGGAGCGGTCAGCGTCAGCAACTGCGCCCGGTCGATCAGCGCCGCCTCGGCCGGCACCCTGACGCCCGGCTTCCGGTAGTTGCGGAAGCCGTCCAGCGCCGGCTCCATTACCGCGAAGCAGTGGACGTCGGTCTGCTCCTGCCTGGCGTCGGTGCGGCCCGGGGTGAACGGCACGCTCACGTCATGGCCTGCGGCCTTGGCCGCCTGCTCGACGCCGACATTGCCGGCCAGCACGATCAGGTCCGCCAGCGAGACCTTCTGGTCGCCGTCAGCTTCCTTGTTGAACTGGCGGCGGATGCCGTCGAGAACATCGATCACCCTGGCGAGCTGGGCCGGGCGGTTGACCTCCCAGTCCTTCTGGGGGCTGAGGCGGATGCGGGCGCCATTGGCGCCGCCGCGCTTGTCGCCGCCACGGAAGGTCGCGGCCGAGGCCCAGGCGGTGCCGACCAGCTCGGAGACGGTCAGGCCGGAGGCCTTGATCTTGTCCTTGAGCACGGCGACGTCGGCCTCGCTGACAAGCGGGTGGTCGGCCGCCGGCACTACGTCCTGCCAGATCAGCTCTTCCTTCGGCACTTCCGGGCCGAGATAGCGCGAGCGCGGGCCGAGATCGCGATGGGTCAGCTTGAACCAGGCGCGGGCGAAGGCCTCGGCGAAGGCCTGCGGATTCTCGAGGAAGCGGCGCGAGATCTTCTCATAGGCCGGGTCGACCCGCAGCGAGATGTCGGTCGTCAGCATGGTCGGCTTGCGCTTCTTCGAGGGGTCATGCGCGTCCGGAATGATCGCCTCGGCGTTCTTGGCGACCCATTGATGCGCGCCGGCCGGCGACTTCTCCAGCTCCCATTCGAAGCCGAAGAGGTTCTCGAAGAAGAAGTTGCTCCACTGTGCCGGCGTCTGGGTCCAGGTGACCTCGAGACCGCTGGTGATGGTGTCGCCGCCCTTGCCGGAGCCGAAGCCGTTGTGCCAGCCGAGGCCCTGCGCTTCGAGGCCGTCGGCCTCGGGATCGACGCCCACATTGTCGGTGGGGCCGGCGCCGTGGGTCTTGCCGAAGGTGTGGCCGCCGGCGATCAGCGCGACGGTCTCCTCGTCGTCCATCGCCATGCGGGCGAAGGTGTCGCGGATGTCCCTGGCGGCGAGCAGCGGGTCGGGATTGCCGTCGGGCCCTTCGGGATTGACGTAGATCAGGCCCATCTGCGTCGCGGCGAGCGGGCTTTCGAGATTGCGCGAATGCACATTGCCGTCGGCGTCGTCATCGGCGACGAGGACGGCCTCGCCGGCAGGCTTCTCGACGCCTTCCGAGCCATCGGCGTAGCGCAGGTCGCCGCCCAGCCAGGTGGTCTCGCGGCCCCAGTACACGTCCTGGTCCGGCTCCCAGGTGTCGGCGCGGCCGGCGGCGAAGCCGAAGGTGCGGAAGCCCATCGTCTCCAGCGCGACATTGCCGGTCAGGATCATCAGGTCTGCCCAGGAAATCGCCTGGCCGTATTTCTGCTTGATCGGCCAGAGCAGGCGGCGCGCCTTGTCGAGGCTGACATTGTCCGGCCAGCTGTTGAGCGGCGCGAAGCGCTGCTGGCCGCGACCACCGCCGCCACGCCCGTCGGCGAGACGATAGGTGCCGGCGCTATGCCAGGCCATGCGGATGAATAGCGGGCCGTAATGGCCGAAGTCCGCGGGCCACCAATCCTGCGAGTCGGTCATCAGCTTGCGCAGGTCGTTCTTCAGCGCGGCGTAGTCGAGCTTGGCGAAGGCCTCGCGATAGTCGAAAGCCTGATCCAGCGGATTGGACTTGGCCGAATGCTGGCTCAGCAGCTCGACAGGCAGCCGATTCGGCCACCAGTCGTGATTCTGCCGGCCGCCGCCGCCATGGGCAACGGGGCATTTGCCCGTGCTGTCCTCAGTCTTCGCGTTCATGTCTGTCTCCGAGCTGGGCTGGCTGCTGCGAGGGTCTTAGCAGGGCCGTTTCATTATTTTAATTCCGATTTTCCGATCGTGACGATAAGCTGCAATTATGACAAACCTGACTTTCAAGCAGCTTCGCTATTTCGAGGCGCTGGCACGGCACGGCCATTTCGGCCGCGCGGCCGAAACCTGCGCGATCTCGCAACCGGCTTTGTCGCAACAGATCAAGGCGCTGGAGGAGGAGCTCGGCGGCAGGCTGTTCGAGCGCGACCGGCGCCAGGTCCGGCTGACGCGCTTCGGCGAGGAGATCGCGGCGCGCGCCAGAGATGTGCTGCGCTCGCTCGACGAGTTGGAAGGCTATGCCCATGCCTCGCGCGACGGACTGGTCACGCGGCTGCGCATCGGCGTGATACCGACGGTGGCACCTTACCTACTGCCCGGACTGATCGGCGACCTCACGCGCCAGCATGGCGGGCTCGACCTCAATGTGCGGGAGACGCTGACGCCGAAGCTGGTCCAAGAGCTGCACGAGGGACGGCTCGACATGGCGATCGTCGCCCTGCCGGTGTCGGAACCGTCGCTGACGGAAGTCGCGTTGTTCACCGAGCGCTTCGTCCTGGTGCGGCCGCGTGAGGACGAGGGCAAGCCGGCTCCCGATCGCGACGCCCTGCGCGAGATGCGGCTGCTGTTGCTGGAGGAAGGACATTGCTTCCGCGAGCAGGCGCTGTCGTTCTGCAACACGCAGCCGCGCACGGTGCAATCGCGCGACCTGCTCGATGCCAGCTCGTTGTCGACGCTGGTGCAGATGGTCGATGCGGGCCTCGGGGTCACCTTGATCCCGGAAATGGCCGTGGCGGTCGAGACACGCTCGGCCTGCGTCGCGATCTCGCATTTCAGGACGCCGGAGCCTTCCCGTACGATCGGCATGGTCTGGCGTAAGACCAGCCCGTTGACAAAGCAGCTGCTGGAGATCGCGGAAATGGTTAGGCAATCGGCCGGGACGTTACGCGGAACGCGCGAAAGGCCTTTGTCCGGCGCCGGTCAATAGAAATCAGCAAGGCGCCTTTCCGAGCGCTGAACGAGCGACACCAGCGCCACCGGGCGGTGGTCGCTGACGGGCCTGTGGATGCTCCTGCTGCTAGTCCCGCGTCCCTGGCTCGATGGCGGCGAAGGTCGATATCCGTATCGCGGAGTTGGGCAACACGGCGGCACTGCCCGGCGTGGCTTCGCGCGCTTTCGAGAATTCGCGCCGATGCATGCCCGGGCGCGCCGTCAGGGCGCGGGATCCTGCACAATCGTCTTCGCGGTCGGTGCTCGTTGGGGCGCATGCGCACCAGATCCGGACATCGACACAGGCGCCGGCCGCCACGGGGAGCGTTCGAGCAACACCGGCGAAACCCGTCGGCCGGGCACTGGCGCCGCCACTCAGGGCGACGCCTGCGTTTGCCGGGTCGCGCGCAGAACCTCGCGCGGCAGCGCGCCGGTCTGACGCTCGACCATGCGGTGCACGACCGGCGGCTCGGGCCCGATATGCAGGCCCCTGACCCGGTCGCCGATCTCGGCGTCGGCCTGGGTGGCGCGCTGGGCCTGGCGGACATATTCGACCCAGGTCGGGCTGTCGTAGCGCTCGATCCAGAGCTCCGCATCGGTCAGGTCGCGCAGCAACGACCAGTGGCGGGCCCCGTCGCGACGGCGGATGCGCCGGCGCTCCTCCATCGCCTTCAGGAACTCGACCACGTCCTCCTGCTTGATCCGCCATTCGATGGTGACGAAGACCGGGCCGCTGCGCGGCTCGATGTCGACCGCGACCGTGGGCTCGCGCCAGCGGCTCAGCGGATCGAGATTGAGCGCCTCGAGCGGGGGCAGCCGGTAGCGCAGCCCGACGGCGGCGCCGACCGCGAGCGCGACAGCCGCTGCGAAAAGGCCGCCTGCCGGGCCGTATTGGAGGGTGACCCAGCCCCAGGCCCAGCTGCCCGCGGCCATGCCGCCGAAGGCCGCCATCTGGTAGAGCGCGAGCGCGCGCCCTACCACCCAGCGCGGCGCCGACAGCTGGACTGTCGAATTGAAAGTCGAGAGCGCCAGCACCCAGCAGGCGCCGCCGAGCGCAAGCGCCGGCATGGTGAGCCACAGGGTCGGGCTCAGCCCCACCATCAGGGCCGCGGCCGCATAGGCCAGGAAGGTCAGGCGCACCAGGGTCTCGGTGCTGAAACGACGGCGCAGCCGGGCGCTGACGAAAGCTCCGGCGACCGCGCCGGCGCCGAAGGCTCCGAGGAGAATGCCGTAGGTCAGCGGGCCGCCGCGCACGAGGTCACGTGCGACCAGCGGCATCAAGGCAAGAGCGACGATGCCGCCGAAGCCGAAGAGGAAGGCGCGCAAGATCACGGCGCGGATATTGGGCGACATCGCGACATAGCGGAGCCCGGCGCTCATCGCGATCAGGAAGGTCTCGCGCGGCAGCAGGCGCTCGACGCGCGGCGGCTGCCAGCGGGCGAGCACGACGATGAGGCCGATATAGCTGAAGGCATTGACGATGAAGGCTGCGACCGCGCCGGAGGCGGCGACGATGGCGCCGCCGATCGCCGGGCCGACGCTGCGGGCGATGTTGAAGGCGACGCTGTTCAACGTCACCGCCGCCGGCAGCTCGGGGCGCGGCACCATGTCGCCGACCGAGGACTGCCAGGCCGGATTGTTGAGCGCGTTGCCGCAGCCGAGCAGGAAGGTGAAGGTCAGGAGCAGCCAGGGCGAGAGCAGCCCCTGCCAGGCGAAGACCGCCAGCGTGATCGACACGGCGAGCATGAAGCCCTGCGCCGTCAGCAGGATGCGGCGGCGGTCGTAATTGTCGGCGATCGCGCCGGCCGCGAGCGAGAAGAGCATCACCGGCAGCGTGGTCGAGGCCTGGACGAGCGCGACCATGTCCGGCGAATTGGAGAGCGAGGTCATCAGCCAAGCGGCGCCGACCATCTGGACGAGGCCGCCGAAGTTCGAGGCGAGGCTTGCGATCCATACCGCACGGAAGATCGGATGGCGTAACGGCGCGAAAGCCGAATAGCGCCCGTCATGAGGTTTCAGGCCTTCGGCGGCGAGGTCGGCTTCGGCGGTCTCGGCAGTGGTCTGCGTGGCGGGCTCATGCGGCATGTCACAGTTAGAGCATGCCGGCAGGCGATGGGAAGCTGCGCTTCGCCATTCCGACGCTGATCCGCATTCCGCGCTGTGACGCATCTCGCGGCAAGCTCATGATCTGCCTCGGCACATTGCCCGAATGCGGACATTCCATCGTTGTTCGAGAGATGCCGCCGCCGATCACCTTGCCGCGGCTCTTGATCTCGGCCGGCGTCACCGCGAGTGCTGGCCTTGTGATCAACGCGACGGTGAGCCGCCGTCTCGCGCCCGGTCCCGTCGCCGCACTGACGGACCGCGCGATCGGCTCTGATCGAGCTGCAGCTTCGCCGGTTGGGCCCGGAGCACCGCAACAAGAATGAGCGCGAGCGCATTTGGGCGGGTGACCGCGACGGCGTCCATATCGGCTCTTCTCGCGCACCATCAGGGCGTCGGGACGACATTGGACCGGAAGGCTGAAAGCACCACCCCATGACGCGGGTCAGGGTGCGCGCCGAGGCGGGCGACCGTATTGATCGCTCGCGAGCTATGCGGCGTCGACGGGGCACTCAAGAACGCGCCCGGCTACGGCCAGGTGCTGGTCGCTGCGGTTCATAACGACAAGCGCAATGCAGCGCCCATCGTCACAATCGAGGATCAAGCGCGTGCAGAAAAGTCCGTCGTGATATGCAGTCGTGTCGAAGAGCAGATTGCCCGCGCGGCGATCATCGTACTCGCTGGCGAATTGATACGCGACCTCAACGCCGCGCCCGTCGCGCAGCTTGAGCCGGCCGTGTCCGGTGATCATAGGATGTCTCCGCTTGGCGGCGTCAAAATGCGCCGCACGCGGTCATGTCCAAACGCAAGGAGACAACTGCAGACCCAACTTAGCAGGGCCGAAGCGGCGCGCCCATGTCATTTGATGGTTTGCAGCAGACCGACCGCCACCGTACCGAGAGCCGATCGGATCTCGATCGAGATCGTTGGAAGGCTGAACTCGCTCCTAGGCGAGCGCGCCTGTTCCAATCGAGCATGCTTTGGAATGGTAGCGGGAGAGGGACTCATATCGCCCCCCCGCGTTCCCATGGCGTTCACGCTGCGCGCGAAGAGAGTTGGAACAGCCAGGCAACGCGTCTAAGCGCTATCCGCGCCCGTTTTGCACCCAGGGGAGAGACGGCCGCCCTCGCCACCGGCAAGGAGAGGCTATAGGCTGGCGGGATGAGCCTGATCCTATCCCGCACCTATCCTGACGACCCGGTCCAGGAGAACCGAGAACACTTCTGGCGCGTGAGCAGCGAAGGTGTCTACGTCGGGTCGATCGTCTGCCAGGCATGGCAGCAGACACCCGCATGGCATTGGACAATACAGGTGCATGACCCGTGCCCAGACCTCGGGAAGCAAGGCGTCGCTCAGACGCGCGATGATGCGATGAAGCAGTTCCGCTCAGCCTGGGACACATACCGCGCTTGGCTTGGCGATGAGCGCTGGCTCCGATGGATCAGGCACATGGAGCTTGTAAACGCACGGGCGAAAAACAATCGGTACTAGGCAGTGTGGACGGATTGCCGCATGCGTCTGTTCGAGGATTCCTCTGACGCGGATTGTCTGATTCATGGAGAGCCGACTGATTTGGAGGTCGGCGAT